>CALBCY010000023.1 GCA_937927195.1 uncultured Chitinophagales bacterium | reverse complement strand
AAAGTAAAACCCAAGAAACATCAAAGTCGCAAATCCAATCCAAGTAACAATTCTTGTCATATCATTTCCAGAAGCCGCTGCAGCAACTTCTTTTTCTTCAATCGTCTCTACTTTTTTATCTCCAATTCCACCAAATATTGGCTTGGCAAACCAAAATTGCAACATGCCCAAAAACATGAAGATACCCGCCAGACCAAAGCCATAGGACCAACCCACATTTTCACCAATATATCCACACAACATTATTCCAAGAAAGGCCCCTGCATTGATTCCCATATAAAATATGGTATAGGCAGCATCCTTTTTTTCCTCATCATTATCATACAACTGACCAACCATGGAAGAAATATTCGGCTTAAACAAACCATTTCCTATAATCAAAGCTGTAATTCCTGCATAGAAAAATGATTCCGTTTCAACCGCCATAAAAGCATGTCCCAGCGTCATTATTAAGGCCCCAATAACCACTGCCCATCGATAGCCCAAAAGCTTATCAGCTATCACACCTCCAATTATTGGAGTAAAATAAACTAGACCAGTATAAATTCCGTACAATTCAAGCGCATCTTCCCGACTCCAGGCCCATCCGCCTTCCATCAAACTCTTGGTTAAAAACAAGACAAACAAGGCACGCATTCCATAATAGGAAAAACGCTCCCACATTTCAGTAAAAAACAAAACAAATAGTCCCGGCTTATGCCCAAATATGCTCTCTTTGTCAATGGCTTCAGTACTCATTCAAATAGGTTTAGTTTAATGGATAGTCTACTTATGCAAAAGCAAACTGTATGCCTAAAATACTAATATTTAACGTATTGAAAGTGGTTTGAGAAAAAAAACGGTACGCTTCGCTTTTAGGACGGTACAAACGCACCTTTTGGTACGGCCGGGCGGCAATCCGCTGCAATTGGGTGATCGCCAATTTGGCCTCTTAGATTAAAAACTAAATCAAGCACAATTAAATGTTGTATTTTCGCCTAAAATTGTTTCTTTAGTAAGGGTAATGGCCAAGCCGAACGAACCAACAGGCAAAATTAGTCGAAGACTAATGAAGCCGTACGAACAACAATGCCCGCAGGGCGCGTGTACCAACAGGCAATATTAGTCGAAGACTAATGAAGCCATACTAACAACAATGCCCGCAGGGCGAGACGGTCCGACGATTCGGTACCAACAGCGAAGCGTACCAAACAATGAACGAACTCAAAAAACAAAGTCTCCTTTCCGGACTATTCATGTATGCAGGTGTTGTCATCGGCGCCATCAATCAGGCAGTGCTTTTCCCTGTTGTTTTGGCAGAAAATGAATTGGGTTTTGTCGGATGGCTCATTGTATTTGCAAGTACTGTTGCCATTTTTAGCCGCTTGGGCATTCCACAAGTTACTTACAAGTTCTTCCCCTATTTCAAAGAAACGGAGAGCAACAAAAATAACGGCTACCTTAGTTTTGCCCTTACGCTTCCAATCATCGGAGTAATCCTAGGAATACTGTTTTTCATACTTTTCAAAGATTCCATCCTCGCCAATTATGGCCAAGAATCCAGCATAAAGGTCATCCAACAATATTATTGGTTATTGATCCCAATGTTCATTTTAGACTTGTATTTCAATATTCTCAATTCTTATGCAACTTCACTGATGAAAGCCTCTGTCCCCATATTTTTCAGAGACTTTTTTGTCAGGCTTTGTACCCTCATTTTATTGGTCTTGATGTGGTTCAACATCATTGAATTTTCTTTTTTCATCGTGGGGTATGTGGCGATCTTTGGACTTCAATGCCTAGGCCTTATAACTTATCTAATTAAAATTGGCCAATTCAACCTCCATTGGGATCTTTCCAAATGGTCAGGTATGTCCAGACAATTGTTCGATTATGGCTTGTTTACCCTCTTTTCTGGAGGAGGAATTTACTTGGTTAACAACATTGACAGCCTCATGGTGTCCTACCTTTCTTCTGGTGAAATGGATGACTTGGGAATTTACAGAGTATTCGCCTATGTTGGAATTTTTGTGATGGTTCCCGCAAGAGCCATCGTCAATGTTTTTATACCGGTTGTTGCCAAAGCATGGAAAGAAAACAACATGGCCAGAATAGAAGATGTTTATAAAAAGACCGCATTGATCCAATTGATAACAGGCTTCGGTCTTTTCATCATCGTTTGGGCCAACATCGACAATTTTGTAAGATTCCTCGAAATAATGAAAGGAAACAATGTATACGAAACTGGTAAATACGTCGCCCTTTACATCGGCCTGGCTCGATTGATCGATGGCGCCACTGGCATCAACGGTGGAATCATTTCTATTTCAAAATATTACCGCTATGACCTTGTTTTCATTATTTTTCTTGTCTTTCTAACCATCGTCAGTAACATTGCTTTAATCCCAACCTTTGATATGACTGGAGCAGCGATGGCCACCTGCGCAGTTACATTCTTTTACAATTTGGGTAAGTTTCTTTTCGTGAAATACAAATTCAATTTACAACCATTTAGCATGGCGACTGTTAAAACACTAATTTTGGGATTGTCAGTTTTGGGATTAAATTTTCTTTTACCTAAAATAGATCATTTCATTCTAGATACCGCTTTCAGAACCATCATATTAGGTGGAATTTACGCTTCTGCAGCACTCTATCTCAATCTGTCACCAGATATCAATCAAATGTTTAAAAAGGTTATAGGCAGACTTAAACGTTAAAAGATTTCGTTAGCTTTTTGTAGGGGGTTATCACCTGCTGTAAATTAGTTTTATAACATACTTTAAGCTGGTCTTATCTCATGCTTTAAGTTTGTGTTATGAAATGCATTAAGTTGGGGGCATCACCAACTTCACCATTAAAAAATATTCCATGAAAAAAATAATAATCATATTGGGTATTTTAGTCAGCAATCAAATCTTTGCTCAGACTTTTGGTGAATATTACGAATACATTTACGCAGCCGAACACAACCTTTTAAATGGCAATGCTGAAATAGCAGCTGAAAGCTATGACAAAGCATTTGAAACGGGATTGATGAAGCAGCGTGACTTGTATTTAGCTGCCAGCAATTGGGCGAAACTAAATGTTGAAAAAAAGGCCTTTGAATTTTTGATTCATGCGATTGAAACAGGCTACATGGACAAGGCTTGGTTACAAAATGATACTGCCTTCAACAAATTTCACGAAAGCAAAATCTGGTGGATGAGCCTCGCATTGATCGATCAAAAAATGACCGATCTAGACACGAACCTCCGACAGCAATTGAACGACATGCTTTCTGCTGACCAAAAACATCGGGGCACTATTGATAGTCTTTCCGAACTATTCGGCTGGGAATCCGAAACCGTCCAAACAGCTTGGGCCAATCAGAAAGCGATTGACGAAGCAAACTTACTTTCACTAGAAGGGATCTTTGAAGTTTACAATTACCCAGGCAAATCTGTCGCTGGAGACCTTTCAGATGTCGCCTATTATATTTTACAAAGAGCAGACCTCGAAACACAACAAAAATATTTTCCACTTTTAAAACAAGCTGTTATAGAAGGAGAATTTTCTATGACCAAACTCGCCAACTTTGTAGACAGAATGAAAGTTCAGGAAGAACGCAAACAAGTGTTTGGTACACAAATCATTCGCAATCCCAAATCAGCAGCATATGAATTTTATCCGATTCATGATCCTGACTTGGTCAATCAAAGAAGAGAAGAAGCTCAGCTACCACCAATAGAGTACGAAGCCAAATTCTGGGGAATTGAAATCTTGCCTTAAGAATAGGGCATGAATAACAAAAACCAATAAGGGACAAAGACAAGCAAAACCCAACAGTAAGCGAAGCGCACAGCAAACCCAAAAACACTTAAGCATTGACCTCAATCAGTTGAAGTCCGAAAAAATTTCGGCTGGCGTTCCAATCCCAACCTATTTCTATATCACACGAGCGAAGCGAGTAAAAGCACAAGCCGAAAGTCGGAAGCCGGAAGCCAGAAGCCGGAAGTCGGAAACCAGTTAAAGTGTTTAATTTTTCCACTAGGGAACTTTTTGAATACAAGTACAGTTGATTATTATGCGAGGTGGAGCAGTTGGTAGCTCGTTGGGCTCATAACCCAAAGGTCGTCGGTTCAAGTCCGACCTTCGCAATTAAATTTTTATAATTATGATTAAGTGTAACAGTTATTTATCGTTGTATCTGAGCCTTGAAAAAGGTTATTGCAATGGTATGTAGTTTTTAGACTGATTTCAGTTCAAAAATACCTTGCAATTAATTTTGCAAGGTATTTTTTTTTGCCCTCCTACGCAAATTTGGCAAAGCGGATTGATTTAGAATCAATTGTTTCTCGGTTCGAGTCCGAGGGTGGGTACAAATAAACATAAGCTCCGGTAGCCCAATAGGCAGAGGCACAAGAATTAAAATCTTGAAAGTGTCGGTTCAAGTCCGACTCGGAGTATTTTTTTTATTAGGGAATATTGTAGATACGGCAATCTGCGCCAGACTGTAAATCTGGAGCTTCGGCTTTGTGGGTTCGAATCCCTCTATTCCCACAAATAAATTTGATATAAATTGTTAGACTGCTGAAGAGCGAAGTAAATTCCCTTAAAAACATTCCAAGCGAACCTAAAAGATATTTCAGCATCAACCCAAAATTATTAGACGGCCCAAATAAGTTTCAGGCTAGCGTTTCAGTCGCAATCCAATCCTAAAACCCAAACAAGCAAAGCGAGTAAAACCCGAAGCCGGACACCGAAAGTCGGAAACCGGAAGCCGGACACCCGAAGCCGGACACCTAATTAATGG
>CALBCY010000022.1 GCA_937927195.1 uncultured Chitinophagales bacterium | reverse complement strand
CGGTCGGGCTATGCGCTCATAGTCCTCGTCGCTTCCCTATGGTCGCTCCTGTGGGCTATCCGCTGCTATCCCTAACGCATAGCTTCATGGAAAAATGACACTTTTATGTCCTTTCAACAATCTAAAAAAAATCGCTGTGCTTTTCATTTACCCCATTTCACAAACAATATGAATAGAAGCAGTAATAGTGGATCCCGTTCCTCACTGTTTTTTTTCATCCCCAACTGTCTTTTCGACCGCCAGGGAGAAATTCTTTTAGTATGGAAGTTAAATGAGAATTAGTGAACAGTTGTTTTCGATCCTGTCCCCAACTGTCTTTTCGACCGCTATGGAGAAATCCTTTTATATACAGACGTTAAATGAAGAATTCTATAAGTATCTGCCTCACCATCAATTCAATAAAAAAGGTTAAGCCAATAATTTGATTCAGCCTTTCAATCTTTTTTTGTGCAAGCGCACAGTTGTTGTGTACCCAAAAAATCACTTCGCCTTGCTCGTCCACTTATTCCCTTTCACTCGAAACCGCCAAGGCAAATTGGCATCGGCTCCCGCATAATCGATTCCTACGCGTGGACCAATAATCAATTCCTCTTTTTTATAGGCCTTGCTCTTTTTATCCGTTTCAAAACAAACATCCGTCACCCAAAATACGGGTCCGTTCAATTCTGACTGATTCATTTCCATTTCAATGCCGAGCGCCTTGGTCAAACAACCCGGACCTGCCGTCAATCTGCTTTTCATTTGCCGCATGTTTCTTCGCTTGAGCATTGTCTCAAGTCCAGTTGTCGGCTCTATCGCTCTGATCAAAATGGCATCGGCCTTCCCTTCGACATTGCTGACAATGTTGAACATTTTATGAATGCCATAACATAAATAAACATAAGAACGTCCCGCTGGACCAAACATGGTTGCCGTCCTTTTGGTCATTTTACCACCATAAGCATGACAAGCTCGGTCAGTTTCACCACAATAAGCCTCTGTTTCGACAATGATTCCTCCCGTCAACTCACCATCGGAAAGGCAATAAAGATGTTTGCCCAATAATTCCCAACTGATTGTTACAACATCATTCCGTTTATAAAATGCATCGGGCAGACTTGTCTCTTTTAAAATATTTTTAAAATTGCTGTACACCTATTGATTGTTTATTTCGTTATGAAAATGAAATGTATTTCACAGAATCATTTCAGCATTTTAATCAAATATGGAATCTTTTTCAATAAATCTTCATTTCAACAGCTTTCGATTGTCAACTACTTTGTACTTTTTACTTGATACTAAATACTTATTCCGTATTTTTGCAGCGCTTTTGAAAACTGAAGATCAACAGATCATTAGATGTTACTTTTTCGATGAAATGCATTCTTTTAAGTTCTCATGACTTAATACTGCGAAATCCAAAATCTAATATCTACCATCTAAAGTCTAGCAATTTATACAATAATGAAAACATCAATGAAGAATTTACTTTTGGCATTAGGCCTTTTCTTATGCTTAAATGCCATCCCGGCCTTGGCTCAAGACAATCAACCCACTATTGAAAACAAGGCCAAAGAATTTAATTCTATTTCGAGAGACCGAGTTCTCATAGAACTCAACTATACTGGCTGGTACAACGATGATTCCTCTTTTTTTGGAGAGGACAGTGTTCAAATGAAATGGTTCAACAGAGGTCTGAACCTTTATTTTATGTGGGATTTAATATTAGGCGACAAAGAAAAATCACGTTTTGCTTTTGCACCTGGCCTTGGAATCAGTTGCCACAACGTTTATATGAATGCGCGTCCAACAACAGTTATTGACCAAGAAACTTTGACTGCGGGATCTGTTTTTGTGCCCATTACCGATAATTACAGGAACAATAAGATTGCAACTACTCATATAGAAGTTCCTTTGGAATTGAGATATAGATCAAAACCGGATCAATTTAGCAGAAGCTTTAAAGTAGCTGTTGGACTGAGATTGGGCTATTTGTGGCAGAAAAACTATAAATACAAAGGAGAAATCAGCGTTCCAAACATCGATCCTGAAGAAGCAGACAACATCCTTTCGGTAAAAACAAAGTCATTGACAATACCTGGTATGTCAAAATACCGCTTTGGACCTTCATTACGAATAGGTTATGGGAATGTAAGTTTGGTCGGTTTTATGTCTTTAAACAAACTTTTTGAAGAAAATCGTGGACCCGGTCTTCAACCTTTTTCTATTGGGGTGACCTTCAATAGTTTTTAATGAATTTTTAATGAATTTTATTGTAAGTATTTGATTGTTAAGTGTTTAGTTTTGCTGGGTTTTAACAAACAAGGCTTGGAAACTGGCCTTGAACTTGCCTAGAAACCTATGCGCAGCTTTTTTTTCGTACCTTTGCACTTAAATTATGCCAAGGCTTGGAATAAACCAAAGCACACTTTAATCGATTATAGTTAGGTACTTGTGCAATTACAAGTGCATTACTTTTATAATTTTTATATGGATAAGAAGAGAATATTAATCGTTACGCAAGAGTTGGAACCCTATTTTGGTGAAGGAGGAATGGCGAAAACGGTTAGAGATTTAATAGGAAAATCTCAGAGTTCGGGACTTGACGTCCGAATTTTAATGCCAAGATATGGCAATATAAACGAGAGAAGACATCGTTTACATGAAGTTGTAAGACTTTCAGGAATCAATATAATCATCGATGATGATGATTATCCTTTGATCATAAAAGTTGCCTCTTTGCCTGGTGCAAGACTGCAAGTTTACTTCTTGGACAATGAGGACTTTTTCAAGCAAAAAACCGATCTAATCGGAGAGGATGGAACATCTGATGGGGACAATGTTTCCAGAATGGTCTTTTTCTGTCGTGGGGTTCTGGAAACCGTCAAGAAATTTGGTTGGGCTCCGGATTTAATACATTGCCATGGCTGGATCACCAGTTTGGTTCCTATGTTTATTAAAACAGCCTACAAGAAAGATCCAATCTTTGAAGATAGCAAAGTGATTTTTTCTGCCTATGAAAATGCCTTCAAAGGATTATTGTCGGAAGGTTTTGAATCAAAAGCAAAAATCAATAGAGTTAGTCAGGAAGATCTCATCCCTTATGGAACTGGAACGAATACAGAGTTACAATCTGGGGCAATAGATTATTCTGATGCCATAATTGAAGCTGCTGCTACACTTGACAAAGAAGTTGCCAAAAAAATAGAGGCAACTGATAAGCCAAAACTGGAATTCCCAGGAGAAGAAGAATTTCTCGAAGCTTATATGGAATTTTTCACAACACTTATTGGAGAATAGACGTTAGTACCTGAATGAAGCGCATTAATTTATCTTTGTGGGCCTTGATATTACTTTTTGCAGTATCTGCTTGCAATGATTCTGAAAACATAGGATCAAGTATTTTGAATCAAGATGATTTGCTATACGCCACCTTTACCGATACCTTAACAGTAAAAGCTAAGGTGTTGCGTACTGGTCCGTTAGATCTTGCAACCCCTCAAGCTGACAATACTTTTGTTTTAGGAAAAGTGGATGATCCTGTTTTTGGTGAGTCAACGGCTTCTATGTGCATGCAGTTTGCCTTGGGTACTGGAGTAAATAACTTGAGCTTTGACAGTTTACCAGAATTGGATTCTATCGTCCTTTCTCTGGCCATCAAGCCAGGGATTGTTTATGGCGATGCCAACAAAGATGTTTTACAATCTTTCAAAATTTATGAATTGTTAGATTCATTGGCATCTGAAGATGCGATGGATGTTGCAATTCAATACCAAACGGATTATGATTGCAATTATGGGGATTTACTAGGAGAGTCCTCTCTGTCTTTTAACAGAGACAGTATCATGGTTAATGACTCGACTAATGCATATCCATCGACCATGTCAATGCGTTTAGAAGATGAACTTGGACAACGCTTTTTAGATGCAAGTGCTAAAACAATCGAAATAGTTTCAGGAGACACAATTGTTCTGGTTTCTAGCTTTTTTAATGTAGTTACCTTTCTTGATTTTTTCAAAGGAGTGGTAATTATTCCTGATGAGAACAACTCTGCCATTGCAGCCTTCAATTTGGGTTCTTTCAATTCTAATTTGAAAGTTTATTACAAGGCATGGTATTCGCCACAGCCAGATTCTTTAGCTTATGACAATAGGGTAAATACTTTCGTGGTTAGAACACTAGCTTCTACTGGACTTACTTCACCAGTTGTAGCGATAAATTCTTTTACGCATGATTATACAGGAACGGTTATTCAACCAATTCTAGATTCAGCCGATCCTTATGTTGATGAAATTGCTTATCTGCAGGCAATGGCCGGACTGAAAGTTGAATTTGAATTTCCTACTTTTTTAAATTTGGGAGATGTATTGATCAACCAAGCAGAACTGATTCTTTATGATGTTACGGAAATAGATGAAATGTTTCCAAAGCCGCCAAGTCTTTCATTTGCATTGCGAGATGATACAGGAAGTCCTTTGTTCAATGTACAGTCATTCGAGACCATTGATACTACAATCGATAAAAATATTAGCAAATATACAGTACCGCTTACTTTGTCTTTACAAGATTACCTTCTTTCACCAGAGGACAAAGAGTTTTCTGCCAGGTTGTACGAAATACCTTTAAATCCTTACAGGTCAATATTGACTGGTCCTGAACATCCAGAATACCCAGCAAAAATTAATGTGTATTACACAGAAATTGAGCAATAATATCATTAATTTAATATTGGTAAAATATTTGCTTTAGATATATTGTTCAAAACTTGATTGCTAAGCAAATCATAATGTTCCTTTGTTGTTGTCATCAAGGGTGCGAGGTTGATTTGAGTTAAACTGTCAAAGTTCTCAAGTCTAAAACCATTAATGCTGTTTTTGTATAATGCTTTATGCTAATTCATAAGTATGGGGATTGATGATTTAATAATTATTCCAATCTATTTTACTGCCCTCTTTCTCATTGGCTTTACCTATATTCTTTTGTCCAGAGAAAGCAATGAAGTCAAAAGCTTTTTTCTAGGTGGATTGGCTCTAAAACTCTCGGCTGGATTAATTTATTGTTTGTTGTTTTCTGTCTATTATGGTGGAACGGGCGATACTTTTCAATACTTCAAAGATGGTTCTGTAATTTATGATCAGTTGCTTAATAACTTTGATGTAGGTTGGGGACTTTTGTTTCTGGAAGAAAAAGTTTGGGATACCCAGACTTGTGAACTGATGTCATATATGTTTACTTATCAAGGAACTTCTATGGCCTTGATTTCTAAATTCTCCGCCGTAATTGGCTTGCTGACTTTCAATAATTTTTATGCCACTACGCTGATTTTTTCCGTCATTTCTTTTAGTGGAATGTGGGCTTTGTACAAAGTAATGATTGACTTATATCCAAAGCTTACTTGGCAAATGGCCATCGCTTGCTTGTTCGTTCCTTCCGTTGTTTTTTGGGGTTCTGGGATTATGAAAGATACTGTAACGATCGGTTGTACAGGTTGGTTCGTGTATGGTTTTTATCATTTACTTATAAAAAAGGACAAGTTGATTGTGCCCATAGTGGTAATGACAATTTCAGCTTTGTTAATTCTCAATATTAAGTTCTACATTTTAGCAGCTTTATTGCCTGGGCTTATGATTTGGTTTGTCGGTCATCATTTTTCATATTTCATCGGCTGGAGAATAAAGTCGATTGTGTCAATATTTTGCATGTCTGCTATTGCCTTCCTTGCTTGGTTTTTGTGGCCATCCATTACAGGAAATTTTGAAAATTTGTTGGAAGCCTTTATATCTGAGGCGCTAGGATTTCAACGCTGGCACAGTTTCCTTTTTGAAACAGAGGGTGGTTCTGGTTATAACCTTGGTGAAATAGATTTTACGCCAATTGGAATATTAAAAAAAGTCCCTGCTTCAATCAATGTTTCTCTTTTTCGACCGTATTTGTTTGAAGTGAAGAATCCAATAATGCTGGTTACTTCGCTTGAAAGTACCGCAATTCTAATGCTGAGCATTTACGCTTTTTTCAAAGCAGGTGCTTTTCGCTTCTTTAAGATTATCTGCAGCAAACCAATTTTATTGGGCTTCATAATCTTCGTTTTTGCACTCGGTTTTATCGTCGGATTTACCAGCTTCAACTTTGGTGCCTTGGCTCGGTATAAAATACCTTTTATGCCATTTTACCTCGCCTTCCTTTTTATCATCATCGAAGAGGCCAGATTGGCGAACAAAGCAGCCCGTCATTTAGATCGTTCCACCAGTCTTTTCGACCGCTAGGGAGAAATCTTATTAGTACGAAGCCTTCCATGAAGAATTCTCGAATGCTTGCGTTTACAAACCAAACTACTCCAACCAACCCCATTCTGTCCGGAACCAACCCACTCTGTCTTTTCGGACGCATCACCCTGTCTTTTCGGACCGCATCACTTTGTTTTATCGACCGTCCCAC
>CALBCY010000021.1 GCA_937927195.1 uncultured Chitinophagales bacterium | reverse complement strand
TCCAAAGAACCAATAACAATTTAACAACCTAAAAACCAATGATTTAAAAAGAACAAATTGTCCACCATTGTCGAAAACAAAAAAGAACAAAAAGGCTTAATCATGTAATTATCGGCCAATCATCAACTTTTGGACTGAAATAACATGACCACTTTTTTCTTTTAAACTGATGAAATAGATCCCATTGTGAAGGCTGGAAGTTTCCAGCTGGACATTCTTGTTTGAAATTTCATTCATTTCAAGAACAAGCTTCCCTTGAATATCTACCACCAAAATTTCACTGCCCTTTTCAAGCATTTTATCAAAAGAAACCATTGTATGGTTAGAAGCAGGATTGGGAGAAATTTTCATATTGTTTTCTCGTGAAATGACACTCGACAGCCCAGTTGGAATTTCACTCACAAAAGTATTCCTAACCGTATTGGTGACGATCGCAGCATTGAAATCGAAGTAAATAAATCCAGTATTCTCAATAGGTGTAAATTCTGGGAGGTTGTCCCTCTTTTTGATTCTGAATTTCACAAAACCATGAGAAGCCAATTCATTGACATTGCTATCGGGGAGGTAGATATTATCAAATTCGAAGACCAAAGCACGATCCTCTACTTTGACAACAGTTTTTACGGGATGAGAAGCTGCAACAAAATCAAATGATGTTATGTCCAGATTCCAATCCAAAGTGTCTTCGATTCTGATGTTGAATGCGGTGTCGTTTCCAGTGTTTTGGAAGCGGATGGTGTAGGTGAGCAAGCTGTCTTCAAAAAGGGTGAAATTTTCACTGCCCTCCCCTGCTGGTTCGACCAATTTGTCATTGGGGTCATAGGAGCACAGTAAGGTGGTGTAATTGGTGAATTTATCCGAAACCAAAGTATCCATGTTTTCATCCAAACCGATGATAAAGCCCTCTGTATACAAACTTTCACCTGTGAAGGTTTCATCAGGCATTTCTAGTGTTAAGTGAATTTGGTCTCCATAAGAAGGATTTAAACTTTCATAGTTCCAATAATAAAAGCCATCTTCAAAATAGTCGTAAGGCGGTTCAGAACCACTCAATTCAACCAAAGGATCCAATTTCACATTTACGAATCCATTTGAAATGTTTGTGCCATCATTTGCATAATTGATCCAGGCATTGGCAAAGCCATTGCAACGCGACAAGCCGCTTACATAATCTGAATCCAAAATATCAATGGCCAGTTTGGGTCGGTAGCCAAGGTAATAGTCACTGATTCCATCTTGTGGGACAGAAACAGCTAAAGGATTGTTGTTGGTAGTCATTTCCCAAAAGGCATGATTGTCTGGAAAAACTTCATAATCTCCCCAATTCAATATGGTATTGATTGGACCGTCTTCCTCTGAAAAAGCGTAAAACGATTCTGGTTCAAAAACCATGCTTTGGTTGAATAAGTAAAATTCATTTTCATCGAAAATCATGTTTTCATTTAGATCATAAAAGGGATGAAATGAAATTTCTTCTGCAGGGTTATCACAGGATAATAAAATTTCAGTTACATCATTACAAAGAGGATCATTATCTTCCAAAAAGTATTCTCCGTCGAGTCCTGCAATTAAACTTTCTACAATGCAACAATCGTATAGGTTGGGATTATTTGAAATTTCTAATTCCAGTCCTATTTGAGAGACTGATTGCAAACCATTGAGACTCGTTAAATTGGGATTATCTTTAATCCATAATTCTTCACCCACAGTGGTAAGATTTTCAAGGCCTGAAAAATCTTCGATCAATGTATTACCAGTTATAGAGAATCTTCCTCCAACAGACTGAATTGATTCCAAATCTTCTAAACTGGTCAAAAACTCATTTCCTGCAATTCCAAACCAGCCACTTACAGAGGTCACGCTATTTAGGCCAGACAAACTTGTAAAAGCGCTGCAACAAAAAACCAGGTTTCCAACCGTCTCAAGATTGGACAAATCATTTAAGTTTTGTAAAAGAAGATTGCCACTGATGTCCATATGGTCCGAAACGTTTCTTATAACTTGCAAGGACGATATATCGGTAAGAGCATCGTTGTAGGCCAAAAACAATGTCCCTAAATTTTCAGGAAGAAAAGTGAATACATTTAAATCTTCAATCAATGGACAACTAACAATATATAACATTTCAGAAAAATGGGTAATGCCTGATAAACCATCCATATTATTTAACAAAGGTAAATTTCCGAATGACACACCATTGACAGAATCCAAAGATTCCATTGGGTCGAGGTTCTCTAACATTGGTAAATCAGAAATTACGAATTGTTTTCCGATGGTTTCCAAATTGTTTAAACCTTCCAAATTCCCCAGAGCAGCTAAATTTTTCAAATACAGATTTTTACCAACTGAGACCAAATTGTTTAAGGCGTTTATGTTTTCGAGTTGTGGTAAATCAATGAGGTTGAAATAATTGCTGACATAAGTCAGATTATCCAAACCATCTAAATTTTGTATTTGATCCATTCCATTTATTTCGAAGTCGCCAATAACTTCAGTGATCCGGGATAAGGCATTTAGATTTGTCCATTCCGAACTATCAGCGCCGATTAGAATATCGCCATCAAAAATAAAACAAAAATCGTCTCCTGGAAAGTTGTCCATTTCATCGAGACTGGTGATGGTTATTGTTTCGGTACACTGTGCGGAAAGAGAAAGGGAAGAGATGGAAAGAAAACAAAGAATAAAAAAAAAGAATGCCAATAGATTTGATTTCATCAAGGTGGGATTTTGGGGTGATAAAGAATCAAAACTAAACGAAATTCAACTGACTTGCAAAAAGACTTACTAAATTTCAGTCAAAAAAAGAAATAAAATGCATTATTTAATTTGTTAATTCGACCAAATCATTAACTAAACCATTACAAACGTGCAATTTATGCAAGACATAAATTTCAATGTAGTTTTTTCAAATCTTCAAGGCTCTTATAAAATTATTATCTTTGTCAGCTAAAATTTAATTGATTTGGAAAAACAAAAGAATATATACCTAATCGGTTTCATGGCCTCAGGCAAAAGTAGCATCGGTAGACATTTATCCAAAATTATGGATCGTGAACTAGTAGATCTCGATCAGCTTATAGAAGAAAAACATTCAAAAAGTATTGGTGAAATCTTTGAAGAATTTGGTCAAGATCGTTTTCGTGAAATTGAATCTGAAGCTTTACTAGAAACAAAAGAATTACGGAATCACATAGTTTCCACTGGAGGTGGAACGCCTTGCTTTTTTGACAATATGGATTGGATAAAAAGCAATGGCATCAGCGTCTATTTACACATGGACGAAGAAAGAGTTTTAGGGCGATTGAGAAAAAAGAAAGAGAAACGCCCTTTAGTCGCCAATCTTTCTGATGACGAGTTAAGGGATTTTATTTATAAAAGTCTTGCAGAGCGGAAGGTATTTTACGAACAAGCTGATTACATCATCTCCAATGCTGGTGAAAGCAAAAGAATGTTAGCGAAAAAGATTGTTGGATTGATGGAATATTGATATAGGCTGTTGGCCTTTAGCTTTTGGCTTTTGGCTTTTTTGAATTTGGGATGGGTTGTAAAAATCTAAACGCTGAGACGCTAAGGCGCTAAGTATAAAGACAAGCAGTCTAGTGAATAACAAATTTGCCACTCACTGCTTTGAAAGATTGCCCATCCTCTACTTTAACAAAATAAATCCCAGTGTTCAAATCACTGACTTCGATCTGCAACTGCTGGCCTCCACTTGTTTTTATTTCACGAATCAAATTGCCTTGAATATCCAAAATAAAAATGCGCTGATCGGGACTGGGAATTTCATTAAAAGAAAGGTTGATCATTTCCGAAGCGGGATTAGGTGAAATTTGAAATTTGCTATTTTGTGAAATAGCAGCTTGAAGCCCCGTAGGCATTTCACTCACAAAAGTATTTTTTGCTGTGTTGGTTACAACTGCAGCATTGAAATCAAAATAGATAAATGCCGTACAAAGTTTTGATTAATTTACAATCAGCTTAAAATTCTTAACTCCTTTTTTGGTATTTATAGTAATAAAATATATTCCATTATCAAAATTAGAGGTATTGATACTAGTCAAGGATGACGCTCTTACCTTTTCAAAACTAATTAGTTG
The DNA here is from genome assembly GCA_937927195.1 of uncultured Chitinophagales bacterium. GTDB lineage: Bacteria > Bacteroidota > Bacteroidia > Chitinophagales > UBA2359 > JAHDGP01. The sequence continues at coordinate 9,738 of CALBCY010000021.1, read as the reverse complement.
TCCTTGGACATTAAATATATTGATCAAATCACCAGATTCTATTCCAGAAATAACAACATTTTCTCGCTTAGTAGGATTGGGAAAAACACTGATTTCGGCTTTATTTATAATTGTAAAAGAAGAAGATGTTGGATTGTTATTTTCTGAGTATCCTCCAATAATAACTTTTACAGCGGTAGGAAATGTACATTGAATGGTAGAAGAATGATCGCCCACATCATCATAAGCAAAAGCATAGGTTTGTGATTCAAAACTAATTTCATCATTGTGAAAAAAACTAACATATTCATTGTATGGTTCTATTTGAAAAAAACGAGTAGCATCATGAGAATACTGAATGGTTCCATCAATAATATCCGTATAAATCGCATGACGACTAATGGCAGCGGCAATTTGTGCTTGAATCATTAAATCTTCATTGTAAGCCTCTAATTCCTCTTCTATACTTGCTTCGTTAGGAGTATATGCCAATGAGCCTGAACCTTCAATAGCATTTACAGTTGTTGGTTTTGAATAAATAGTCGCAATGCTTCCATCAACAGGATCTGTAAATTCAAAGATTCCTTCTTCATTAACACGACCAGTCCATGTTCCTCGATCTCCGATATTAATAACTAAATCGTAGGTTGAATACACTTCCCATATTTCATCAATATATTCATCTAAAACATCTTTCGGAAATTCATCTACTTTTGAGGGTTGTTCAATGATAGGTTCTCCATCATTAGAATGCGTTTTTATGGTTTTAGCAAGCAAATAATCCTCACTAACGGTTTCGTCCCAAGCTGCTAGGATTTCATTATGAGAAAGCAATTCCCCTATTTTTTTCAATTCCTCCGTTTCACTTCCGTTGATGGCACTCATGTAAGAATCTTCATAAGTTTCACCAGTTACCCCTCCAGAAAAACCTGTAACTTCTAATGCCATTGGATATTGATAAGCATCAACACGGCTTGTATTTGTCCATAAACCGGCATCGCCCCATGTTAATTCTACTAATTCCCAACGAATTCCGTCATTCGGATCAGTATCTGAGTTTAAATTTGCACCAGCATATCCACCAGTTTCATGGAAACGAAAAAACATAGGAGATTCAAATGCAACAAAAATTCTACAAGCATATAAGCCGTGTGGAATTTGAATTGTTTTATCAGAAACATCACTTAATCGGGTAAAAATTTCTGGATATTCCCAATCAGCTGGATGACTCCATTCAGGGCCATCTATGCTGTTTAAATCAGCAGACATTGGTATAATTTCACTGTTACTTATATTCATCCAAACATCGCCTGTCGGTTCTATTTTACCAACTAAACCAATATAGATTTCTTCATCTGTATAAACTGAATTGTTTGTAAAAGTATAAGGAATTGTAAGTTGAGCATAAGTATTGCTGATACAGCAGATAAATATTATACAACAGAGTAAGAAACTTTTTTTCATGGTGTCATAATTTAGCGTTTCGATTTTCAACCAAATTTCAATATCATTGTCCTCTTTAAATCCTAGCAAATCAATTCCTTCGAATTTTACTAAAAATCGATTCCTATAAGCCATTGTTGCCTCCTGTGGCTTAGCAATTTGTCCAAAAAAACTATATAAAGGTCAAATATATTCTTTATAATTCACAAATCACTTTAGAATTCTTTTGAAACTTAAGCCATTTCTTTACAATCCTTAATTTGCAAACAACGGTCTTCAATAATTTCTTTGGCTTTAGCAAGCCCATTTTCCGCTTTAATTTTTTCACTTAATTTTTTCGCAGCCATTTTCATTTCTCCTTGTGTCATTTGTTGTATTGCCGCCAATACTTGAGGAATACTCAATTTTTTCAAGGGAATCGGATGGACTCCTACTCCCATTTTTTCTGTTTGCTTTCCCCAAAAATATTGATCACCGACTGGATGTAACACTGGGCAAATAAACTGCGGAATTCCAGACCTCAAGGCAATAGCAGTTGTCCCAGCACCTCCGTGATGGATGACACAATTTGCTTTTGGAAACAAGACATCAAATGGAGCTGAATCAATTGCCATTACATTTTCACTTTGATTGATAGAAACATCCTTTAAGCCCCAAGCTTTCACTATAAGAATTTGAACATCGAACTTGTCAAGTATGGCTTTTATAAAATCATTAATAACAATCTCAGATTGATACGGCATGCTTCCAAAAGTTATGATTAAAACGTTCTTTTGGCCAGACATGAAATCTTCGAGCGGTTTCTCCAATAACTTCTCTCGAGCAGGTTCTTTGATCCAAAAACCAGTAAAATAATGGTCACTTGGAAAATCCTTGGGACGCTCTAAGAAGACTGGACTTATACCATAAATTATGGGAGAATCAAGAAGGCTATTGCTCTTTGGTAAATTGTGTTTTTTCTTGAAATTTTTAACAGGAGTATTGACCATGCCGACCATTGCATTGATGAATTTGTAGCTCAATTTATTTAAGAATTTAGGCAAAGGTAAAAAAGTCAGCATTGGATTAGCAAATGCTTTTGTTGGAGTGAAAGCTGGAACCACATAGGCTTTCATTAACTTATGGCTCATTTCATAAGCAATACTATCGATCAATGTTTTTGGATGGTAAATGACCAAATCTGCCCATTGCAATAATTCATAAAAAGTTTCCAGAGAGTTTTCCATCACTGGATACACTTTCTCTTTTAATTGTCTACCAATTGTAAAAGGATTTTTGCCCATCTCTTTTTTCAGGGCTTCGTTGTCCATTATCGCTTCATAATCTCCTTCAAATGGAACATAGTTAAGTTCGTAATTTGAAGCAAGAGATTGATACATTTTAGCAGAGGAAACTTTAACTTGAAATCCATTCTGAGAAAGGTATTCACCCAAAACTAAGAAGGGTTGGATGTCCCCTCTTGAACCAATTGAACAAAGCGCTATTTTCATTAGGTCTGATGCTTGATGGTTTGGATGTTTGACGGTTTGATTAGTGAATGTAGAAATGCAAAACACAATAACAAGCCCTATCAATTCCAAAGGAATTGAAAATTTTAAACTTCGACTTAAGCTTCGACTTAAACTTCGACTTAAACTTAATCAGTCATTCCCTGCACGACCATCCCAACCATTTGTAGTAATCAATTCTTCAAGGGTAATCAAGTCATGGACAAATACTTCTCTAGGCTTGCTACCTTGAGCAGGTCCAGCAATTCCCAAGCGTTCCAATTGATCCATTATTCTTCCTGCGCGATTGTATCCCAAACTCAATTTTCTTTGAATCAAAGAAGTTGATCCGGACTGAGCACCAACGATCAATCGAGCTGCATCGCAGAACAATTTATCCATTTTAAAGTCCATCCCGCCACTCTTCTTAGCCTCTTTTTCATCAATGTATTCAGGTAATTCAAATGGTCCAGCATAACCTTGCTGAGCGCCAATAAAGTCTGTTACTCTTTCTATATCGGGTGTGTCAATGAAAGCTCCTTGTAAACGATAAGAATCGGCACCTTGAACCAATATTAAATCTCCCTGACCGATCAATTGCTCCGCTCCACCAATATCGATGATGGTTCGAGAATCAACTTTTGAGGTTACTCTAAAAGCAATACGAACTGGAAAGTTCGCCTTAATGGTACCTGTTATAATATTCACTGTCGGACGCTGAGTAGCGACAATCAAGTGAATACCAACTGCTCTTGCCAACTGAGCCAAACGAGTCAATGGCACCTCAATTTCTTTACCGGCAGTCATAATCAAATCGGCAAACTCATCTATTACCAAAACGAAATATGGCAAATAACGATGTCCTTTTAACGGATTCAATTTTCTCTTTATGAATTTGCGATTGTATTCCCTTAAATTTCTTACGTGGGCACTTTTCAACAAATTGTATCGGTTGTCCATCTCAATGCAAAGCGCATTCAGCGTATGGATTACTTTTTTAGTATCTGTTACAATTGCATCCTCTTGATCTGGCAAAGTCGCCAAAAAGTGATTTTGAATTTTTTCATAGATTGAAAGCTCCACTTTCTTTGGATCAATCAAAATCAATTTCAATTCACCTGGTAATTTTTTGTAAATCAGTGAAGCCAGGATGGCGTTGATACAAACAGATTTCCCCTGTCCAGTAGCACCAGCCATCAACAAGTGAGGCATTTTAACCAAATCGGCAACAAATACTTTGTTTCTAATTCCAGTTCCGATCGCAATAGGCATTTCCATTTCTGAATTCTGAAATTGATCAGAAGCCAATAGCTCTCTCAAAGGCACAATCCTTTTTTTCGCATTTGGAATTTCAATACCAATCGTTCCTCTTCCTGGAATAGGGGCAATAATACGTATCCCCAAAGCGGCCAAACTCAATGCGATGTCGTCGACTAAGCCTTTAATTTTTGAAATTCTAATTCCTGGAGCAGGAACTATTTCATAAAGCGTAATAGTCGCTCCAGGAGTGGCCCTGATTTTTTCTATTTCAATATTGTAATTGGCCAGCGTGCTAACGATTCTTTCTTTGTTCTTCTCCAGTTCAGAACGATCTATTTCAATTTGGTCATTGCCATAGAATTCCAACAGATCCAAAGGTGGCACTTTGTAATTGGACAAATCAGCATTCGGATCGTAATCCCCTTTTTCGATTACAGTTGGTTCAACTTTTTTATTGTCGCCTAGCGCCTTTTTTTCTTCTTCAGCTTTTATTTTTTCCATGATTCCTGCTGCAGAATCATCTGGCATATCGACATCCAAAATCAGGTCTTCCTTGCTGATCGGCGTCTTTTTCGATTTATTAAAATTGAGTGTTCCCCCCGTTTTACTTTTGCTATTTTTTAAGTCAAAATCAATCACATCCTCGGAAGAATCTGCCAAAGAAGAACGAATGATTTTTCCATCAGCGGCTGTACTGTCAAAATCCTGATACCTTCCATCATCAATCCTTGACTTAGGAACAGAAATTGGCACTATAGACTTGGCTGTTTTTGCCTTTTTCTTAGCTTTAGAAGCTTCAAAACTAGGCAATGACATTTTTAATCTTTTCAAGAAGGAAAGGTCAGTACTTGGCTTTTTGATTTTTTTGACCCTAAACAAAGATTCAAAAAAGGCATCCAGGTTATAATTGAACAAAAATATGAGGAACAACAATGTTCCAAAAATCAACAACAATCCTGTTCCCATGTAACCGAGGAAACTCTCCAGCCAGTTGCTCACTTTATTACCAAATATTCCACCATAAGGAAAATGGTTGTATCCAAAAAAGAATCCAAGCGTAATGGATGAAATTAAAATTGCAAGAGAACAGTACTTTGCGATTTTTGTAAAAGAAAAAATCTTCTTTGGAAGCAACAATCTAATTCCAAGAGCAAACATGATGAATGGAAATATAAAAGAAGCCATTCCCATATTATAAAAACTGAGATGAGATAGCATACTGCCAATTCTGCCCAGTTTGTTTTCAACTTGATTGTCACTAAATATGAAGGAGAATTTGAAGGGTTTAAAGAAATCCTGATCCTGTTCCCAGGTGAATAGATAAGAGGTGAATGCAATAACCAAAAGTAACCCTACCAAAATACAGAAGAAGCCAAGAAAACGATGCCATTGCCTGTTTTCCCAGATACTAGACTGCTTTTTGGTGGACCTTCTTTTTCTACTTGTTGTTTTTCTAGGACGGCCAGCCATCAGGAGTAAATATTTTATTAGACTAGATTTTAGATGCTAGATTGTAGATTTTAGAAGCAGCCCCTGCTGTAAATAAAAACATTTTTAATGTTTTAAAGGAAAAAAAAATCCAAAATCTAAGGTTAAAAATCTAAGCTCTAGTCTTCGATTACAGTATTTTACACTTTATTTAATACAAAATACTTCAGAAAATTCATAAAGCTAAAAAACAAAATTAAGTAATTAATTGAACATTGTTTTTTAAGTACTGCCTTATAGATTTACTAACATCACAATAGTACTGAATAATTCCCAAAAACTTTAATCAAAAAGAAGTATTTTTACTTTTTACTAAATCTAGAAAATGTTCGCCACGCTCGATTGGATAGTAGTTGCATTCTTTTTAATACTCATAGTTGTGATCAGCTTGAGTTTTGCAAAGAAGGCCGGAAAAAATCTTGAAAACTTTTTTTTAGGGGGAAGAAATTTGCCCTGGTACATCGCCGGAATGAGTATGGTCGCTACCACTTTTGCGGCTGACACTCCCTTGGCCGTTGCAGAAATTGTTGCGACGGATGGAATAGCTGGAAACTGGTTGTGGTGGAATTTTTTAGCAGGTGGAATGTTGACAACTATTTTCTTCGCCAATTTGTGGCGAAGGTCGGGTGTCCTGACTGAAGTCGAGTTAATTGAACTTCGATACACGGGTCCACAAGCCGCTGTCTTGAGAGGATTTAAATCTATTTACTTGGGTCTGTTTATGAATGTAATCATCATTGGCTGGGTCAATCTAGCAATGATGACACTTTTGGAGGGATTCTTCGGCATCCCTGCAGACACGGGACTTTTAATCTGCGGAGGATTTATGTTGTTGGTTGCCGTCTATTCTTCCGTTTCTGGTTTGATGGGCATAGCCGTTACAGATGCTTTACAGTTTACCATCGCAATGATCGGTTGCATTTTACTGGCCATATTCGTATTGAACTCTGAGAAAGTTGGAGGCATGGAAGGTTTGATTAGCCAAACTCCTGATTGGAGCAGAAGGTTGCTGCCTGAAATAAGCAATGAAAACAGCACGGTTGAAAGTTTAGCATTAGGTTTTTGGTCTTTCATCGCCTATTTCGCTTGCGTATGGTGGGCCAGTTGGTATCCAGGCGCTGAGCCTGGTGGTGGTGGTTATGTTGCTCAAAGAATCATGAGTACCAAAAATGACAAGCATGCCGTTTATGCAACCCTCTTTTTCCAAATTGCTCATTATTGCATCCGTCCGTGGCCTTGGATTATTGTTGCATTAAGTGTTTTCATATTGTATCCTGAATTGGAAGGAGCCGATGCAAAATTGGGTTTTGTTTATGCAATGAGAGACTTTCTTCCAGCTGGTTTGAAAGGCCTTTTGTTTGTATCCTTTTTGGCAGCCTATATGAGTACGATTTCTACTCAACTAAATTGGGGAGCAAGTTATTTGACAAATGATTTTTATTTACGCTTTATCACCAAAGAGGCCTCAGACAATCATCAGGTTTGGGCGGCTAGGCTTTTCACCTTGATTATCAGCATAATAGGGATTATTGTCGCTTCTCAAATTAACAGCATAAAAGATGTTTGGTCTTTTGTAATTGAATGCGGAGCAGGGCTGGGATTGGTACTGATTCTCCGTTGGTATTGGTGGAGAATCAATGCTTGGAGTGAAATAAGTGCCACAATAGCTCCTTTTATAGCCTTTGCATTGAGTAAATATGTTTTCAATTTGGAGTTCCCAAATAGTTTCTTCCTTACGGTAGGATTTACCACGATCACTTGGCTAGTTGTAACTTATTTGACCCCTCCAACAAAGATGGATCATTTGATAAAATTTTATAAAAAAGTTAGACCAGAAGGCATGTGGAATCCAGTCAAAGAATTGACCAATGAAAGCGGAAAAAAATCGAGACTGCCTTCCCTGATTGCCTGTTGGATTTTTGCAATAAGCATGACCTATTCTATTTTATTCATGATAGGAAAGTTCATTTTTATGGAATGGAAATTAGCAGGTATTTTAGCGGCAGCAGCCTTCGTAAGTTTCTTGCTATTAAGATTCTTCTTGGGCAGAACAAAAATTCTAACAGATTAAAAATTTAAAAACTTATTTTTTTGAAATAAATTTTCGTTTTCATTGTTTCTTTGAAAAGCTCAAATATTGAAATGAAGTATATTCCAGGTTTAGTTTTGCTGTTTATTATCTTCCAAAGTCATCTAGTTGTTTTGGCGCAAGGCACTTACAGCCCAATCCATAATGACAATATATTTCATTTTGTAGATCGACTTGAAATGAAATCCGATTCCATTTTTCAATCCATTCACAGCAGCCACAAATCATATGAGCGGAAAGCCATTTCTGACCTTGTTTCAGATCTTCAGCTTCAAGGGCTTTTCTTCAAAGGAATGGACAGGCATCAACATTCTTACTTACTTAAAGAAAGCAATGAATGGAATGATATGGGTAAAATTTATTCCAAATGGAAGCCTTTTAAGAAAGGGTATTTTTCCGACATCTATCATTACAAGACTGATTTTCTCTTTTTACAGGATGAAGATTTCTTTGTAAAAGTAAATCCTGTTCTACATTTTGAAGTAGGCTCTAATCTGGGCAATCCCAATGATTCAAGTTACCTTTTTGTAAACACAAGGGGATTGGAGGTCAGAGGTAAAGTTGGCAATAAGATTGGTTTCTATTCTTTTTTAAGTGAAAACCAAGCAAGGCATCCGGATTATGTTCGGAATTATATTTTCGATGAATACAAATCTCTCCCCGGAGAAAATAGGTTCAAACCATTCAGAAACGGAGGAGTCGATTATTTCTCTGCCACGGGTTACATTACCTATCAAGCCAACAAATACGTCAACCTTCAATTTGGCCACGACAAAAATTTCATTGGAAATGGAATCCGCTCCTTGATCCTATCTGACTTTTCTGGCAATTATTTGTTTTTAAAAATGAAGACCAATATTTGGAAATTAGAATACACCAATATTTTCACACAAATCATTGGACAAGTTAAAAGCAATGATGACAATGTTTTCGGATATTTAGATGGTCAAAGAAACAGAAAGTACACTGCCCTTCATCACCTCAGCCTCAACTTAAGTAAACGCTTGAATATTGGAGTTTTTGAGAACATTGTTTTTGGAAGACAAAATGGCTATGAATTGGAGTATTTAAATCCGGTGATCTTTTACAGAGCCATTGAAAATCAGCTTGGTGGAAGCGACAATGTACTTTTAGGTTTTGATTTTAAATGGTTGCCAATCAACAAACTACAACTTTATGGTCAGTTCATTTTAGATGAGTGGAATTTTGAAGCCATTACAAGTCAAAACGGAGATTGGAAAAATAAAAATGCATTTCAGCTGGGCATGAAAACCATCGATTTGTTTGGTGTCAGTGCCCTTGATTTTCAATTAGAATTCAATCAAGCAAGACCCTATACTTATAGCCACGATGATACAATTTCCAATTACACACATTACAATCAATCCATGGCCCATCCATTGGGAGCCAATTTCAGAGAATTGTTGGGAACGGTAAAATATCAAATGAAGAAAAACCTACAATTTGTGGCAACAATGATGTATGCTCAATATGGTTTAGATGAAGATTCTATCAACTACGGTGGAAATATATTTAGCGATTATTCTTCGAACAGACCGGATGATTTAAACAACAAAATTGCGCAAGGAAACACGACCGATGTATTGCTGTTGAACCTCACAGCCAGTTGGCAAGCCAAGCACAATCTTTTTATTGATCTAAACTACAGATTCAGGGATAGTTCTGATGAAAATGGAAACGATTTAAACAGTCAATACATTGGCACAGCCCTTAGGTTGAACATCGGGAGAAGAGGGTATCAATTCTAATCTATATAAAAATAAATAATTCTGCTTGGCTATTATTGAAGTATGGGTATCAAGCAATGGCTTAATGGATATCAAGCAATGTCTAAGTGAAGTTTACAAACTTCACTTTAATATCTTGATTATTTCATGCTGTGCAAGAGGTTTAAATAAAGTAGTTTGTAAAACTTCTGCTGTAAAATTGTACAAGGCGATGTCATCGAAGTAAAAGCAAGTAGTTAAAAAC
>CALBCY010000020.1 GCA_937927195.1 uncultured Chitinophagales bacterium | reverse complement strand
GTGCTTATGAGTCTTATCCTTAGTGGGAAAAAATCTACGACAAAAAGAGTATAAATGGGTGAATTTAAAGTGAAATTTTAGGCAATTCTCTAATAGTGTTTGCGATACACTAATTGAAACTTTTCCAATATTTGTATTTTTTCCATAATAATCTTCCTAATTGATATTATTAGTCGTACATTTGTGGCCTAAAAAAAAGAGTCGAAGGGTGAATAATACAGCTTTTTATCGATACATATATCTTTCATTATTTGTACTACTCTCTTTTGTAGGCACTTCCCAAATAGTGGCGGCCCAACATGGAGGAAATGATCATTCTGGCCACAATCATGATGACCATGCTGGTCATGATCATGACGACCACGCTGGACACGACCATTCTGGTCACAGTCATGGAAACAAAGCAAAGAAAGTTAACAGTAATACACAGCCTAGAAAAGCTGCTCAGAAGGGTAAGCGTCAGGCTGCTAAAGGACATGAAGGCCACAAGCATGACTCGCACGATGGTCATAAGCATGGAGCGTCTGGACATGGTCACGACCATGGAGCACATCATGGAGCTAAGGGTGGAGCCAAGGAAGGCGGAACTTACAATCCTACGCCAATGATCTTGGAGCACATCGCTGATTCACACGAATTTCATTTGTTTAATATTTCTGGCAAACATATTTCAATTCCACTACCAGTCATTTTATATGTTCCTGGCGAGGGATTGAAAACTTTTTTATCAAGCAAATTCGATCACGGACACAAGGAGCATGCTGGTTTTAAAATGAACCACGGTGTTGTTTCTTCTGCAAAAGGATTGGAGAAAGCAAACCTATTTAATGTCTTTGGAGACAATGGCAAGAAGAAATACTTTGATTTCTCTATTACAAAGAATGTTTTCACATTGTTTATGGCTGCTATAGTTTTGATGCTGATCTTTTTCAGTGTTGCGAAAGCTTATAAAAACAGAGCTGGGCAATCGCCAAAAGGTTTACAAGCACTTGTAGAGCCTGTATTTACGTTTATTCAAGATGAAGTTGCAAAGCCAAACATTCCACATGCTTGGGAAAAATACTTGCCTTTCTTGATGACGATCTTCTTTTTTATTCTAGCATGTAATTTATTTGGACTTGTTCCATTCTTCCCAGGAAGTGCAAACCTTTCGGGAAATATAGCTTTTACTTTGGCTTTGGCTTTGTTTACGTTTTTTGTAACAACCTTTAGCGGAACGAAAGATTACTGGCAGCATATTTTATGGATGCCGGGCGTACCAACATTTGTAAAACCTATTTTGGGTATTGTTGAATTCGCTGGTGCCATATTAATCAAACCATTTTCATTGGCCATTCGTTTGTTTGCAAACATAACAGGTGGACACATTATTATCTTGAGTTTGGTTAGTTTGATTTTCATTTTTGGTAAAATGGGTCAAAGTTATATGGGTGCTGGCGCAGGTGCTGTACTTTCTACAGTATTTGTATTGTTTATGAATATGATAGAATTGTTCGTTGCTTTCTTACAAGCTTTCATTTTTACTATGTTGTCCGCTTTGTATATCGGACAAGCTGTAGAAGTACACGAACATCATTAGTTAATAATATTTAGGAATAAATTTTTCATTAAAATAAAAATCTTATAATTATGATTTACGGAATCGCTGCAATCGGAGCTGGAATCGCTGCACTAGGAGCAGGAATCGGAATCGGACAAATTGGTGGTAAAGCAATGGAAGCAATTGCAAGACAACCAGAAGCTGTTGGAGACATTAGAACTAACATGCTAATTGTTGCTGCATTGGTAGAGGGTGCTGCCCTTTTCGCAATCGTTGTTGCTCTACTTCAAGCTGCTCCAGCTGCATAGATATAAAATTGATAGACATTAGTCTCGCCATGAGAAAGAGTAGTATTTCACAATACTCCTCTTTCTCAAGGCACAATTTCTATTTATGCTAGACATTAATAAATTTTAAAACCAATAAGGTTATGATATTATTAGATGGCGGAGGAGCATTCTCATTGATTACTCCTGATTTTGGTCTCTTTTTCTGGACCGTCTTCATTTTCCTTTTATTGTGGTTTCTATTAGGCAAATTTGCTTTTAGACCGATCGCCAATGCTTTGCGTGATCGTGAAAGTAGCATTGATGAGGCTTTGCAATCTGCTGAAAAAGCTAGATTGGAAATGGCTAATCTTAAGTCTGACAATGAGCGCATCTTAAATGAAGCAAAAGAAGAGCGTGTTAGAATCATAAAAGAGTCGAAAGAAATCGGGCAGAAAATCGTAGAGGAGGCTAAAGATAAAGCCAAAGACGAAGCCAATAAGATTACCAATGCTGCAACTGAAGACATTTTAAATCAAAAAATGGCTGCTATTCTCGACGTGAAAAACATGATCGGTGGAGCTACAGTTGATATGGCTGAGAAATTATTGAAAAGAGAATTAAAAGATCCGAAGGTTCAAAAGGACTACATAGCTGCCGAACTTGACAAGATCAAACTTAATTAACCAAACAATCCTAACAAATGTCTGCTATTCGTTTAGCTTCCCGTTATGCTAAAGCAATTCTGGATCTCGCCATTGAGAAAGGAGAGCTAGAGAATGTTTACCAAGACATTAACGGTTTGAAGAAGAATCTCACCGAAAGTTCTGAACTCAGAACTTTTTTCAAGAGCCCTATCATCAATCCTTCCAAGAAACTCGACATTCTTGATGCCCTTTATAAAGGGAAAGTGAGTGATTTTACCTACAAGTTTTATCAACTGGTTGTCAAAAAAAGAAGAGAGATTTATCTCCCTGAAATTTCTGATGCTTTTGTTGATTTATACCAACAGAATAAAGGGATTGTATCTGCAACCGTTACAACTGCTACTCCTATTGATGATGAATTGCTTGAAAAAATCAAAGCGATGGTTTTATCAAAGAGTGCCAATACCAAGGAAGTTCAAATCCAAAAAATTGTCAAAGAGGATATTCTTGGCGGTTTCATTTTGGAGTATGGTGATAAGCGATACGATAATTCAATTGCTTCTAAGTTGGGTGAAATGAAGAAAAAGTTCAAGGAGAATAAATACGAAAAGAAATTCTAAAAAAATTGGTATATGTAACGATAAAAAAATAGTTTCTTCATTTGAGCTTCAATACTTTCCGATCTACTTCGTTAAAAATGCTCAACTTAGCGATGCTAAGTTTGCGCTTTTTTCCTTGTAGTTCAAAAAATATTTTTGCTAAAATATTGAACTTATTATTTAATCGTTACTATGTTATTTTAAATAAATCCAATAAAATTATAAAAAATCATGGTTGAAGTAAGAGCCGAAGAAATATCTGCCATATTAAGAGAGCAGCTTTCTAATTTCAAAACATCTTCAGAACTTGAAGAAATTGGTACTGTACTACAAGTTGGTGATGGTATCGCCCGTGTTTACGGATTAACCAATGCACAAGCAGGTGAATTGGTTGAATTTCCATCAGGGGTTAAAGCCATTGTATTGAACCTTGAGGAAGATAATGTTGGGGTGGTACTATTGGGTTCTTCAGAAGGAATTCGTGAGGGTACTACTGTAAAAAGAACAGGTAAAATTGCATCTATTCCAGTTGGAGAAGGCATGATTGGTCGTGTGGTCAATGGTCTAGGAGAAGCAATTGATGGTAAAGGCCCTATTAAAGGGGACTTGTACGATCTTCCTATCGAAAGAAAAGCACCAGGGGTAATCTACAGAGAGCCAGTTGCTGAACCACTTCAAACAGGTATCAAAGCGATTGATGCAATGATTCCAGTAGGAAGAGGTCAAAGAGAGTTGATCATTGGTGACCGTCAGACAGGTAAAACTGCTGTTGCCATTGATACAATTATCAATCAAAAAGAATTTTACGAAAGCGGAAATCCAGTATATTGTATCTACGTAGCTTGTGGTCAAAAAGCCTCAACGGTTGCGGGTGTTGCAAAAGCATTGGAAGAAGCTGGAGCAATGAAATATACAGTTATTGTAAATGCATCTGCTTCTGATCCGGCACCACTTCAGTTTTACGCTCCATTTACAGGAGCTGCGATTGGAGAGTTTTTCCGTGATACCGGAAGACCAGCTTTGATTGTATTTGATGATTTATCAAAACAAGCTGTTGCATACCGTGAGGTTTCTCTTCTTTTGAAAAGACCACCAGGGCGTGAGGCTTATCCAGGAGATGTATTTTACTTGCACTCAAGATTATTGGAACGTGCTGCAAAAGTAATTAACAATGACAAGGTAGCAGCTCAAATGAACGATCTACCAGATGTGTTAAAGCCAATGGTTAAAGGTGGAGGATCTCTTACTGCTTTACCAATCATTGAGACACAAGCGGGTGACGTTTCTGCCTATATTCCAACCAACGTAATTTCGATTACAGATGGTCAGATATTCTTGGATTCGGATTTGTTCAACTCAGGTATCCGTCCGGCTATCGATGTGGGAATCTCTGTATCTCGAGTAGGTGGTAATGCTCAGATCAAATCAATGAAAAAAGTATCTGGTACATTGAAACTGGATCAAGCACAGTTCCGTGAGTTGGAAGCATTCTCTAAGTTTGGGTCTGACCTTGATGCTGCTACGAAAGCAGTGTTGGACAAAGGAGCGAAAAACGTGGAAATTCTTAAGCAGGGACAATATTCACCATTCCCAGTAGAAGAGCAAGTAGCCATTATCTACTGTGGAACGAAAAACTTGTTGAGAGATGTTCCGGTTAACAAAGTAAAAGAGTTTGAAAGTACATTCCTTGCTTTGATGAGACAAAAACATTCTGCTGCATTGAATGATTTCAAAAACGGTAAATTGTCTGATTCTGCAATTGATGCAGTTAAGGAAGCTGCCAAAGAAGTTTCATTGCAATACAAAAAGGCTTAATCAGGCAAAATTTGCATCGATTGAAAAATGGATTAAAAATTTGATTGAAAATCTAATAAGCTATGTCAGGTAAGTTAAAAGAAGTAAAGAATAGAATCGCCTCGGTAACCTCAACTAAACAGATTACTAGAGCGATGAAATTGGTGGCAGCATCAAAGTTCAAAAGGGCAACAGACAGAATTGTCCAGATGCGTCCTTATGCTGATAAGTTGGGTGAAATGCTTGGCAATATCGTCAAAGCTACTGAGGGTGAAATTAGTTTGAAACTTGCTGAAGAAAGAGAAAAAGTCAATAAGGTTTTAATCGTTGTGATCACTTCTGACAAAGGTTTGTGTGGAGGTTTTAATTCAAATGTGATTAAGCAAGCCAGAGCAGCCTTGAACGATCATCGCGAGCAATGGGATGCTGGGAACGTTTCAGTTTTAGCTGTCGGTAAAAAAGGAGCTGATTTTTTCAAACGTTACAACAATATTACTTTCATAGAAGATTACACAGACTTGTTTTCTGATTTGGATTTTGAACGCTCAAGAGAAGCATCTGAATACATTCTTGGTAGCTACGAAAGTGGAGAGTTTGACAAAGTAGTTGTTTGCTATGCGAAATTCAAAAACGCTGTCGTTCAGGATTTCAAGAAGCTCGACTTCTTACCAATTCCTAAAATCTCTGCTGAAGTAAATCCTGATAAAGTTGAAGAGGACAAAGGAAAAGTTGATTATATCTTTGAGCCAGACAAGCACGTTCTTGTCAACGAATTGGCTCCAAAGATTTTAAAAACCCAATTCTACTCTTACTTATTGGACAGTAATGCATCTGAACATGGAGCGCGAATGACCGCAATGGACAGTGCAACAGAGAATGCCAATGATTTGTTGAATGACCTTAAAATTGCCTATAACAAGGCCCGTCAGGCATCTATTACAACCGAGTTAACGGAGATTGTGAGTGGAGCTGCCGCATTGGATGGAGGCAATTAGAAATAGATAAAATCATATAGACATAATATAAAAGAAATCCCGCTGCTCGCAAGAGCAGCGGGATTTCTTTATGGTTCGATTTTAAGTTAGTTTTCTAATCCTACTTCTCGCCTGCCAAATTATCTAGTAAATTTGTTAATTCAGTTTCTTGCTCCATTATGCTATCAAATTTAAAAAGAGTATTGGTATAATTCCAAAATAAGAATTCAATGTTTTCTAAATGATGTTCATGTATTGTCCTCAGTTTATTTATATATAATCTGTAGCATTGAAATTCATTTTTTTCAAGTCCTCAATAGCAAAATTATTAGCTAATAAAATACAAACTAAGTTAATGACAGATTGAGCAGGTAACAATATTTTTCATCCTTTAAACTTTCAATTTTATTTATGTAAAACCCATACTTGTCGTCGTCTTCCAAACAGTCATAATAAAAATATTTCTTTACCTAAGTCCAAGTAGATTGTTTCTTTTTGTTTGTCTTCAGCAGAAATGTTCAGTTTGTCAAGTATCTTTTGAAGATTTTCATGGGTATCATTTACTAACTCAAAATCTTCATAACTTTACATTAAATCATCCTCTACATCATAATCCATTTCAATAACAACATAATTATCAGGACCCGCCACTTTTTCCAGATGATTGGCTATTCTAAGTTCATTGGCTCTAAAAGATGCTGGAGCATTCGAATCTATCGTAACAGCTGGTAATCCTTCATGACCTAAACTAATTTCAATCAATTCAATTTCATCGTCGTCGTCTTCAAGTAAGAATTGTGTTACTTTATAGAAATCTTTGTGAGATTTGATTTCAAACTCCTCCCCAAAATCTACTGCTCCGTAAATTATATTGTGAACCAAAGTGTAATCAACCAATTCCATGTCCAAGTGTTCATGCATGGCTTTAAGTAATTCGTCTTTTTCAAATTCGTCAATGTTGAAATGGAAGCTGGTGTCTTTTACTCCCTGACATAACAAATCGACTAAATATATTGCAACAGTAAATTTTCCACTCTGGTGTTTGCGAACAATGAAGATTTGACAGAAATTGATTTCTTGCCAATCCTTCATCAACCAACATTGGTCTAATTCTAAATTTCTGCCTTTTTGTTGAATTAGTTTAATGGGGGAGCTCATTTGGCGAACAACCGCCTGCTTTTTTTTCTTCTTTTTTTTGGCCATTGGTTTAACTTTTTATAGTTAAAACTAAGCATTTTTCTTTTTATATTGAAAATTCAGAAACAACATTGTACTCAAAAGAATCAATCCAAATGCCTGATGGAAAACGCCCAATCCAATCGGAACGGTCCCTGATTTCGAATACAACAAAGTTAGAATTCCAAGGGCAACTTGAACCAATAATATGATTGGCAATAAATCAATGATCCTTTTAAAGATTTTATTACTGTCAATTTTTCGAGCTTTCCACCAATAGGCTAAAATCAACACTAGCAACAAATAGGCAAGGCCTCTGTGCGTGAATTGAATGGTAGGGATGTGTTCGAAAAAGTTCTTAATCCACGGTTTCATGACAAACATATTGTCGGGAATAAACTGTTTGTTCATATCTGGCCAGGAAGGGTAGTGTGGCGCTGCTTTTAATCCCGACATAAAAGCGCCAAATATGATTTGAATTAAGACTACACCCGTAATAATCCAGCCATTCCGTTGAAAGGCAGGAGCATAGACTTTTTTATCTTTTGAACCCAATAATTCTGCCACCCACCATAAAATATAGGCAAACAAGACCAATGCGAGAACCAGATGTGCTGCAAGCCGATAATGACTAACACTGGGCATTTTACTCAAGCCACTCATGACCATAAACCAACCCATCAAGCCCTGACAGAGGTATAGGAAAAGCAACATTCCAAATCGAAGAACTGCTTGTTTATCGAGCCTTTTGGTAAAACCCATAAACATAAGAATGCCAAGAATGAACAGAAAGCCAATTCTACCCCAAAAACGATGCAGCCACTCCCAAAAGAAAATAAACTTGAATTCACTCATGCTCATTCCTTCATTCAACAATACATATTGAGGACTGGCTTTGTACAAATCAAACTTTTCATTCCAACTGGCTGCGTCAAGAGGCGGAATGGTGCCCATTATGACATTCCATTCGGTAATTGATAATCCTGAGCCTGTCAATCTTGTTAATCCTCCAATGGCTACCTGAACGAATAATACGCCCAAAGCAATGATTAAAAGGATGGCTAATATTTTTTTATTCTTATCTGTCATGATCTCAGTGAAATAAAACGATGATACAAAATTAACAATTGAAAGGTAGATGTGGTTTTCATATAAAGAATTTATCTTGCATTGGTATAAAATAAATTTTATGAATCAGTTTTTTAAGGGCCTAAAAGTCGTCGAATTAGCAAGCGTTCTGGCTGGACCCAATGTCGGAATGTTTTTCGCCGAACTGGGCGCAGAAGTGATTAAGGTGGAAAATTCAATCACCAATGGCGACGTGACTCGACAATGGAAATTGAAAACGGAATCAGCGACCAAAAACTATTCAGCCTACTATTGCAACACGAATTGGGGTAAAAAGAGTGTTTTTCTAAACCTTAAAGATACCGAAGACAAAAAAAAGGTCAATGACTTATTAAAAGAGGCGGATATAGTGATTGCCAATTTTAAAAGTGGAGCAGCTAAAAAAATGGCAGTGGATTATGCTTCCGTAAAATCCATCAACCCAAAGATTGTTTATGGTGAAATTTCTGGTTTTTCGTCCACTAGTAAGCGCGTGGCATTTGATGTGGTGATGCAAGCCGAAACTGGATTTATGCACATGAATGGAAACAGCAATGGCCCGCCTGTTAAAATGCCAGTTGCTTTGATTGATTTGATGGCTGCACATCAATTGAAAGAAGGCATTTTAATCGCCTTGATCAATAGAATGAAAACGGGCAAAGGATCGAAGGTAAGCGTCTCGCTATTTGATGCTGCAGTAGCTTCACTTGCCAATCAAGCGACCAATTGGTTAATGGCTGATCATATTCCTCAACGAATGGGAAGTTTGCATCCCAATATTGCGCCCTATGGAGAGCAATTTATTTCACGAGACCAAAAACATTTCGTCCTTGCTATTGGCAATGACAAACAGTTTGAAAAACTTTGTGCTTTTTTGAAATTAGAAGAATTGAGTTTCGATGAACGATTCTCTAAAAATACTTCTAGAGTTGACAATCGTCAGGAGCTGTCCAAATTGTTACAGGATAAAATTTCACAATTGGACATGCAAAACCTATCTGATCATTTAACTGAATTGATGGTTCCTTTTGGTGAAATAAGAAACATGCCATCTCTCTTTGAATTGCCTCAAGCTCAAGATCTTATTTTAGAAGAAAAGATGGAGGATGGTGAAATTTCAAAAAGAGTAAAGACAGCAGTTTTTAAAATAGAGGAATGATCCCAAATAGAACCTTCAAAAATGTTGAAATCGCTTAATTTCCCTTGTAAATAGTTTCTGTCCAAACTTGTTCATCATTCATCAATTGAATGAAATAAAGTCCATCACTAAAGCTAGATAAGTCTATAAAAGTATTGTCAAATGAATCATTTTGATAAACCAGTTTTCCTTCGCTGGAATACAATTTGATAGCAACTGCCTTGTCAGAATTTCTATACTTTACGAACAATTTGTTCGAAGCGGGATTGGGGAAAAAAGAAACCATTTTATTAACTGGATCAGCCAAACCCGTATTGTTCTTACAAACCAATTCTGATACAATTATTGATTCACAGCCATCTCCATCTTTTACGGAAATGGAATAGGTTCCCTCGCCCAAGCCATCAAATAGGTTGCTGCTTTGTTCTGTCCCATTGATAAAGTAGCTGTAAGGTTCAATTCCCATACTTGCTTCTATTACTATACTTCCATCATTGTTTCCGCAAATTGGTTCAGTTTCTATGCTGCTTAATTCCATCGTGCTTTCTGGATTCAATAATTCGAATTCATATTCTACTGATGTAGCGGCTGATTGAACAGTTAAAGTATAAATGCCTTGTTCAAGGTTGGATCTGCTTGAACCTGTTGCTCCATCATTCCAAGTATAATTGAAATAGGAAGCATAATTTTCATCCAGTAAGTCAACTCCAATATTTCCGCTACTTAAGTCTGAACAACTGGTGATGTCTTCTTGAAATGATTTGTGTAAGTCCTCTAATGAAACTACTTCGAAGTTTATGGCTAAAGTATCTGATCCAGTCTTTCCTGAAAATGTACCACAAAAACTTATCAAAACGTTGGAACCAGTTAAGGAAACCATTTGGAGTGAGTAAGAACCCGGTTCCGTTAAGGGAGGGGCTATTTCAACTAAGAATTTATCACCGAAAGAACCGATAGAATTTGTTACACAATCATCTACTATAATGTTACCTGAATGAGTACTTGTTTCCCCAAAGAGCTGAACGATGTTTGTGCTGATAGAATCACAATTGATGTTAGTATCAAATGAAATATAAATATTATCTGTTCCTGCCAGGATTTCCAATTCTGCATTGGGAGTGATTGAAATACTAGAAAAGTCAGGATCTGAATTTTCCGCTACAATGTTCACTTCTGAAATTTCAAAAGACAATTGGTAACCACTATTGGTACTTGAAAAATTGCTCACATACAATACCAATTCATCTCCGATATTAACGGGAATCAAAGCATTTTCATTATCTGATCCACTATTTCCACTTGTTTGGGTGTTAGAACCAGTAGCTCCTGTCATTCCCAGCAATGCAGAATAGTTGCAACTTAAAGCCAATTCTTCATTCTGAAAGATATCATCGCAAACATGATCGGTTAAATTAAATAATGCCCAATCATAATCATCAGACAGATCGACAGGTACAAGTTCAAAGCCCAAGTTGCCACTCTCTTGAACTTGAAAAGAGTACCAGACTCCATTTCTTTCACCACTACTTAAACAACTAATATCATGGTTAATTTCATTCCAACCAGAACCCTCGCCTTCATAGGAGATTTCTTGTAAATAGATTGATGTGCAAACAGGAATGGCATTGATACAATCCTGCTCAGGGAGTTGGCCAATTAGGCTGCTCGATAGGACAAATTGTAAAATGAATAACAGGTTAAGAAGAGGTGCTTTTAAATGATTCATAGAAATCAATTTAGTTGATTTTATCTATAAATGCAACAATAAATGTGGTCAATTTGTGATTAAGTAAAAATAAAACAAAAGTTGTTTTTGATTTACTTTACATTTCGGGAATTGATCATTCCCCATAAAAAATATCCTGTAAGTAATCATTCAAAAATAATTGCTGCGGGTCTTGTTCTTCCATTACTTTTTTGAAGTCTTCCCATTTGGGATAAATGCCTCTGAAATATTCATTGGTTCTTGTATGCATTTTGCCCCAATGTGGTCTGCCACCATATGAAATAAAAATCTCTTCCATGTCTTTGAAATAAGGTTCAAAGTCTTTTTTATTGTAAACGTGACAAGCGATGTAAGCCGAATCTCTCTCATAAGCGGGACTCAAATAAATGTCGTCTCTCTTGACAAAACGATTTTCAATGGGAAACATTATTTTATATTTCTTCTTGTTGAACATCGCAACCATGTCTTTTTTTACAGATGGATATGCATCCATTGGGACATTGTAT
>CALBCY010000019.1 GCA_937927195.1 uncultured Chitinophagales bacterium | reverse complement strand
TAAGTTTAAAATGTTCCGAAAAATGTTTTTGTGTGTTACAATATTTTAAAAAAAATGCTGTTTGTTGTTTATAAAATTGAAACATGGTTTAAAGGTTAATCGATTTCGCCTGCAATAAGATAACTGCAAAACTGTTGTTGAGTGCAGCTATGAAATTCTCAATAAAATTGAATAAGGTAAAATTGAAAAATTGTTGTTGTCTTTCATGGAATCCTCAATTTTACAATCGAATTATATGTAAAATAAAAATGCTTGAATGTACTCCTTACTATTATATTGTGCCGAGCATTCCAAATCGTTACCAATAATCAAAAAGGATTTAAAATAGAGGATAGGGATGTAGAATAAATAAAGTTCGATTTAAACTGGGCCGCCAGCGAGGTCAAAAAATATTTGACTTACAATCCGGACATTTATTTATTCACTATCTCTTGAGAAGAAATAGCAAAGCAAAGGAAGTGATGCCGATTAGCATACAAATAAGCCATAAATACCTGTTAGAGGAAGAAGAAAACTTCAGTGCTGAGAAATCACCGGATACAGTAATGCCCGACCAATAATAAGGATGTTGTAATTCACTGGGCGAGGAATGAATATAACCTAGCTTGGCATTGCGAAGGGCCAAATCCTTGTCCTGGCCTTTTGAAAGATACTTGTAGAAGTTAACCATGATTTTTGAAGAAGACTGATCATTGACTGTCCAAAGTGTGGAAACAACGGAACTGGCCCCATTGCTCAAGAAACTTTTGCCAAAGGAGGCCAATCCCTCCCCTTCCACCATCGTTCCTATACCCGTTTCACAAGCACTCAAAACCAGCATTTGGGCATTGGATTTCATCTCTTGTAATTCGTTGAAATACAATTTTTTAATTTGCTTCTTTTCATCATTAAATGCTATGAATGAGTATTTGTTATCCGAAAGATTTTGTTTGGCATGACTAACCACATGAACTATGTCATTGTCCAGAATGGATTTTTCAAAAAATGATATGCTGCTCGAACCAAACTCTGGTTTGATTCCTATTCCATCAAGAATTTCAGTAATCCCTTTAATCTCTTTGGGAGCAAAAATCAATTGCCCCAAGAATTCTCCTCTGTATGAATCAACAGACGAAAATTTTTCCAAGTTCTCTGGAAAAATTGGCTGGAACAATGCCACCTGCTCCACTTTTTCCGATGGTTTGGCTTTGATTCTATTCAAACTCTGGATACTATGTTGATAATTAATTATGGGAATGTTCCATTCTTCATCAACATAAAACAATTCAAATGGAATGAGACTGATTTTTTTATCAGGAACCAACAACATTTTATCATGATTAAATTTCAAGGGTAAAAACAAATATTCAGAAAGCCAATTCAATTGAAATTGATAGGCATCACGACTAACAGGATTCGCTTTATCTTTTAGAACAAATGGAGCATTGATTGAATCTACCAAGGATTTAATTCTAGAATCAAAATCTAGCGGTATTAGCAATTGCTGAATTGAATACTGATCCTCAAAAATCTCTGCTATGTAAAGAAACTCTTCATTGTAAAAATAATGAATGATGTGTCGGTCTTTAAATTTCCAAATATTTTCACTTACTGACTGTTGATTAAAAACTTTTTCGCTCCAATTTTTATCGAGTTGACGAATTTGTGTTTCAATGTTATGGATTTCAGTATTTATGCTTTCCAAAGACCTTTCATGATCCAAAAAAGTTGAATCCTGAATGGCCTTTGCCTCTGTATGACTGAATTCTTTTAATAGTCTGTTTCTTTTAATAAAAAGAGCATCCAATTGCGGAGTCAAACATTCGGGACGTTCCGCCATTCCATGAAACATATCCAAAGCCTGGGACTTTTCCATAAAGAAAACAATGTTTTCAAAATGGGTCCGTGATGGCTCCAAGAGATATAATTCGTAGGCACTCTCAATCTGGGTTTTTATTAATTTTGCATTCTCTTTTAGCAATAAACTTCTTGAATTCTTACTGTTGCTTCTTTCAAACAATCTGTCAAAATGATAGGCAGAACTATTCGCTGCTTCACAAGCCAGATGTAAGAACATTTCATTACTGAGCCTGTCTTTTTTATAAGCTTCCAAACAAGCCCTCGATTTCAAATCAAATGTATAGGGTGAATCTCTGTGAACGGTAAAATCAAATTTTTCGGGATTAGAATACTCAGAATGCGAGTCAATTATATGTCCCTGATTAATCCAAATTTTCTGAATTTGCATGGCAGCTTTTTTATATTCTTCCGCTTCCATAAAATGTTCATACAGTATCCTGGGAATGACAATGTTTCCGCCATAAGAGGAAGCCTCAAATCCATCCATTATCTCAAATTCCTCCTGTTGTTGAATTACCTTGTCCATTAGTCCCATTTTCGCCAAAGACTCAACATACTCGTTTACAGCATTTGTATATTCGGGATGAGGACCAAAAACTTTAAGTAAGCTTGCTTTTGAGCGTTCATAAAACTCAATCATTTTATCTTGGTTTCCCAACAATCCATGTGCTTTGCCAAGAACAATAGCATTAAAGCCCTTTTGATAATCATTCGTTGATAGATCAAAGCCCTTTTGGGCTAATTGCAATCCTTTTTCAACATTCCCCATATTAACTTCAAAACCTGCTAACCACCTGTATAAGACCGCTTGTAGTTTCTTTTTGCATAGAACATCTGTTTCACATTCCTCAATCAAATTGTTTAGGATAAAATTAGAAGATTCAAAATTGTTTTGGTAATGGTAAAAAATACCCAATAACAAATTCAAGACTCTTTCAAAGTTTGTTTTTTCGTGAAATCTATTTTGCAAATCATTGATTGATTCTAAGTATAGATCATGGGCCAATTCAAAGTCTCCATGACTAAAATGATGGGTAAAAGCAAGATAGGGTTTCCATAAAATTGAATCAGGATGGGCGCCAAAACTAGATTTGTATTCCTCTAAGTATTTTATAAGCCCCTGATTTGCTGTTAAGAAAGCTCTTTCATGAGCCAACTTTAAATACTCAAAAAGTTCCAATCTTTTTTCCAATTCCAGAAAATTATTTTGGCGGCTATATTCTTTTAGGTCCTGATATTCCTCCTCGGCCATATCAAAATTCAATTCCCAAAGTCTTAAATGCAAACAATAGATTTGAATTTCAGTGTAAAGCTCTGGATGTTTAATATATAGCATTTGTTTCTGCTCATCGTTGAACAAAATGCTGACAGATTCCGCATCAAAGTTTAAGGAAGCAACTATGCTTTCTTCAAAATGTACTTTTGAAGAATCACACATTCCTGAAAGGGCTGAAACAAATAACAAAAGGGAACAAACCCAAAGGATTTTTTTCTTTAAAAATGAAAATTGCACAGGATTAATTCATAGTTTTACATATATTAAGATAATAAATTTTTAATTAAATTCAAAACATGCATTTATTAAAGTGCATTTATTTAATTGCAATTGAATAATGAAACAATTTTCAGATGCTGATTTATTGCAACTTTTGGAAAGCGAATTTGTTAATGACAGAAATAAGGCAATGGCTAACCTCTATATGAATGTTTCTCTGAAAGATTCTATATTTAGTTTTTTGAAAAGCAGAGGATGCAATGAAACACAAGCCAATGACCTTTTTAAAGATGGCATCATTGCATTGACTTTGGCTGTAAAAAAAGGGAATTATAAAAAGGGAAATGATCTCAAAGGCTATCTTTACGGAATTTGCAAATATTTGTGGTTAAACAAAAATCGACTTAAAAATGAAGTTTCCTACCATGAAAATCCTCCAGAAGAAATTTTTCTCCCCAATCAGGTAACGAAACTAATCCTTCAAAACAATAAACAAGTAGTTGCATCAATATTGGATCTATTGCAAAAGAATTGCAAGGAGGTATTGCTTTATTGGGCTTATGGCTACAAATTCTTCGAAATTGCTGAAAAAGCAGGATTAAAGAGCGAAGGAGCAGCTAGAAAAAAGAAACACATTTGTTGGCATACCCTCCTCAAAATGTTAAAGTCTCAACCAGAATTGAACAAAACATTAAAAGATTTAATATGAAATACTTCTCAATGATCAAAAGTTATCTGGAAGGTGGACTGTCAAAAGAAGATCGGCTAGGCTTTGAAAAGGAGCTCCTGAAAAACGAAGAATTGCAAAAAAAATTGGACGATGAAAAAATTGAACTGAATTTAAAAGATTTACTTTTTATTGAACAGGCCAGAAAAGAAATAAATTTCATAGAGCAAGAACTAGAAAACAAGTCCTTGGAAAAAGAGGATGTTCCAACCATTAAAACAAAAAGTTCAAGCATCTTGTCAATTTTTAAAAGGGCTGCAATATTCATTGGCTTTCTATTGGTTTCTGCTGCCTTTTATGCCAACAGCAAATTCGACAATCATACTTTGGTCCAGAAATTTTATTTTCAACCAGTCAACAATGAAATTAGGAGTGAAAGCAGCAAGCCTTTAAATATTGAAATCGAGCAACTAGTATCTGAAGAAAAATGGGCACAAGCAGCACTTTTTATTGAGCAACAAAAAAGCCAAGACCCAGCGCAAAAATATCTATTGGCTCATTGCCACTTCAACTCAAATAATTTCAAAAAGGCCAGAACAATTTTTGAAGAAATTTCCTCAAAAAAAAACCTTTTAGGTCAAAAAGCAAAATATGATCTGGCTCTTGTTGATTTAAAAAGCCACGAAAACAAAAAGGCTTTTGCCATTTTAAAAACAATAAAGAATCAAGACAATCACATCAGAAACAAAGAAGCAAGTGATTTATTGGAACAACTGAATTCTGGATGGAGGCGCTTGGTTTTTTAATAACAAACTGGATTTTCTATCAACCTGATTTAGATTTTTAATTATTTGATAGTCAATGAAAAAAGAGGCCTGCAACTGCTCAATTAAAGCTTTTACTCCAATTATAGACACACTTCTTCTAATATTGTAATACAAACAAAAGAAACAAACCCAAGAGATTAAAATCTCCACCAACTTTTTCGATGACTTTTTCGATGACTTTTTCGATGGCTTTAAGGATGACTGTGAGTAAGGGGATGTATAAATGTTTCAATTAAGGTTATATCGTCCTAAATGAATGCTCAACTATCCTTTGCTTTTGTTAATAATACTCTTTATTTTCTTTAATTCGCGGGTGGTGATTATAGCTATCCGATTGTGGACGCTTATTTCTCAAATTATAAGTATTGAGCCAATAATTTCTTAACTTGATTCTCTTATGCATTTTATTAATTATTAATTTTACAAATGAACTTCGAATACACTGACAAATCCAAAGATCTTCAAAAGCGGGTGGATCATTTCATGCAGCAATACATCTTCCCAATCGAAAAAGAGTACAATCACTTTGTGGAAAACAATCCTTGGCAGATTTTTCCCGGCCAGGCAGATTTGAAAAGGCTGGCCAGAGAGCAAGGACTTTGGAATTTGTTTTTACCGAAAGAATACGGTGATCTAAGTCCCGGTTTGAGCAATCTGGAATATGCCCCCTTAGCCGCCTTGATGGGTAGAGTCGTCTGGTCCTCGCAGATTTTCAATTGCTCAGCGCCTGATACAGGGAATATGGAAGTACTCGCAAAGTACGGATCCCACGAACAAAAAAAGAAATGGCTGGAGCCTTTGATGGATGGTAAAATACGATCTGCCTTTCTAATGACTGAACCAGCTGTCGCTTCTTCCGACGCGACCAATATCGAAACGTCTATCGTCAGAGACGGAGGCGAATATGTCATTAATGGTGTCAAATGGTGGTCATCAGGTGCGATGAATCCGGACTGCAAGGTGTATATCGTAATGGGTAAAACCAATCCTGATGGTGAAAGACACAGCCAACAAGCAATGATCTTAGTTCCAGCTGACAGTCCTGGCGTAAAAATACTCCGAGCGATGCAAGTTTATGGCAATGTCGAATCACCCGAAGGTCATGCAGAAATAGAATTGAAGGATGTTCGTGTCCCCGCAGAGAACCTGATTCTCGGAGAAGGAAGAGGATTCGAAATTGCCCAAGGCAGATTGGGTCCCGGCAGAATTCACCACTGCATGAGATTGATCGGAGGCGCAGAAAGAGCATTGGAAATGATGTGTGAACGCGTTGCAAGCAGAACCGCTTTCGGTAGACAAATTGCTCAATTCAGCAGCATCCGTCAGGACATCGCCAAGTCGAGGTGCGAAATAGAACAAGCAAAATTGTTGACATTGTCAGCAGCTGATAAAATTGATAAATTCGGCATCAAAGGAGCGAAGGATTTGATTGCCATGATCAAGATTGTTGTGCCGAATATGACTTGCACGGTTGTCGACCGGGCCATTCAAGCTTTCGGTGCAATGGGTGTCAGTCAAGATACGCCATTGTCTGCTTTCTGGATTTACGGAAGAGCCATCAGAATTGCCGACGGCCCAGACGAGGTTCATATGTATCAATTGGGGAGGAATACTGTTAGGCAGGTATTGGCGAAGAAAGCGGAATAAGTTGAATTTTAAGAATAAGTTGAAAAAATCATGGCTTTGCCAAAACGGATTGATTGATTGATTGACTGATTGATTGTGCTGGTGGTTTGTGTTATGAACACGAAGGCACAAAGGCACGAAGGATTTAAGTTGAAGTCGAAGTTTAAAAATTCATTGATTCGGATGGTTTATGGAATATGAACACGAAGGCGCAAAGGCACGAAGGATTTAAGTTGTAGTCGAAGTTTAAAAATTCATTGATTCGGATGGTTTGTGGAATATGAACACGAAGGCACAAAGGCACGAAGGATTTAAGTTGAAGTCGAAGTTTAAGAATAAGTTTAATTCTCAAGTCCAACAGGCAAAATTTGTCGAAGACAAATGAAGCCGTATCAACAGCAATGCGAAGCCGACGCGTACCAACAGCGAAGCGTACCGACTAAGCAAAGCCTTCTACTCCATTCACAGTCGTATATTTAAAG
>CALBCY010000018.1 GCA_937927195.1 uncultured Chitinophagales bacterium | reverse complement strand
TTTCCTCTGCGACGGGTTTGTATTGATTAACAAACTCCATATCTTCCTTTGGGTAATATCCAACTGAAGGAAGTATTTGTGTCAATAAAATGATCACACCAATGGCAGTCATGAACCCTGAGACAACTGGGTAGGGGATGTATTTTATATACATACCCAAACCGATCATTCCCAGACCAATCTGCATAATTCCAGCCATCATAAAGATGGTAAGTATGGCTGGTAAAGCCTTTGCAACTTCGCCATCAAAGGCCGCAACTATTCCTGCAATAACGACCATTGAGACAGCAGTCATCGGCGCGGTAGGTCCTGAAATTTGTGTATTGGTTCCTCCAAAAAGAGCAGCAAAAAAACTGACAAAAATAGCACCATACAATCCAGCACTTGGTCCCAAACCAGAACTTACACCGAATGCCAATGCTAGAGGAAGGGCAACAATACCTGCCGTAATCCCTCCTAATAAATCTCCTTTGAAATGAGAAAAGTCAAATCCAAATTTTTTCATGATGTATAAAATGTTAAAAATTTCAAAATCGAACTGAAAACTAGCTGTCCGGCTTTGGGTATCGTTGTGAGTGAAATTTCAAAGGAAAACTGAATAGAGTTTCAATGAAATTTTATACAAATAAAAGCTGAAATAGCAATACCTAATTAAAGGCAAAATGCTGCAATGAAGCAACAAGTATTAACTATAAGAAATGAAGTTTTTTGGGGGAGGGGTGAAAATTTCGGGATGATGCAAAGGATGCAATTGTAAAGACTGAAAAAGACTAATCTTGGTTTGAAGGTCGTCAAAATTTTGAGCCAGCAAATCATTGTGAAGTTTATCGTCTTTTTCTTCTTGCAATTCTTCCTCTTCTTCAGATTCAGAATCTTCTGTATTTACAAGCTCTAGAAATTCTGATTCTGCACCCAAAATGCCATAGAAGCAGCTTGCCGTCGTAACGGAAACATGGGCAACCAATAGTATGTACAGTACAAACTTCATATTTTGCAAGAGCTTTATGGCAAAATACAATTTAATCGAGGATAACACAATTTTTTATGAAAAGTTTAGGAATTATTTAAAAAAGAGGAGAACAGATTTACTAAAATTTTGTAACTATATTGACTCCAAATAAATTAGCTATGATAAGAATCAGTTTTTTTTTAATGTTTTTGTTGATTTCTTGTTCTGCTCAGAAAAATGAGCAACAGGAAGAGAAGGTCGTAATTGAAAAGCAACTTGTAAAAGGCAAGCTTGTTTGGTCAGATGAGTTTGATAAAGATGGTTTGCCAGATATCCAGAAATGGTCTTACGATATCGGTGATGCCTGCAACCTGCCAATGGGTTGTGGTTGGGGCAACAATGAATTGCAATACTATACTGAAAAAAAGTTGAAAAATGCAAGGGTTGAAAATGGACATTTAATCATAGAAGCTCATAGAGAAAATATTGGAAAAAGTCAATATTCTTCGGCGAGATTGCTTAGTAAAGGCAAAGCAGATTTTTTATATGGACAGTATGAAATTCGTGCCAAGATTCCTGGTGGATTAGGAGCTTGGGCTGCCATTTGGATGATGCCAACGAATGATAAATATGGTGGTTGGCCAAGATCGGGTGAAATTGACATCATGGAACATGTAGGTTTTGACAAAGACACTATTTTTGGTACACCCCATACCATGGCTTTCAATGGGATGATAGGAACTCAAAAATCTGGAGGAATAGAAATACTTGACTGCGAGGAGGAATTTCACACTTACAAAGTCAATTGGACGGAAGATAAGATAGAATGGTTTGTGGATGACTTACATTACCATACATTTTACAAAGTAGGAGAAGATTCAGATAAATGGCCATTTGATCATCCATTCCATTTTATCCTTAACCTCGCAGTTGGAGGAAACTGGGGTGGAAAGCATGGAGTGGATGAAAAAATATGGCCAAAAAGAATGGAAGTTGACTTTGTTCGAGTTTATCAATTTGAATAATTGGGAAAGATCTCCTATATTTTATTCTATTAATATTTTGGATGTTATGATCCCGAAGCCATCTCCACGATTGTTAACATACTCCAACTTGGCGGCCACTTCATATTCCCCGGTTATGGTATATTGACGGCTTATTTTAGAGCTGGTGGTATTTGTCAAAGATGCCTGCTTGAATGATGCATTACACAATTAAATTAGGAACTCGATTGTTAATTATTAAATAACTAACTTTAAATAACAATAATCAAAAACTGGATTGGCTTAAATTTGCGACCTGAGTTTTACCTTGAAACTCAAGAAATCATAGCCTCTCAATACTTTCATTTTAATCACCTTTCCTTCTTTTGATAGATTAAGCTGATTGTAAATTTCACCCAGACCCAATTTTTTAACATTGTTGATTTCAACAATTTGGTCGCCAACTTTCAAACCGACTTCTGCTGCGGGAGAGTTTTCACTTACTTCTGCAATTAGAAAGGTCTGGAATTCATTTCCCACAGCGTTTACTAAAATTCCACTTTTGTTATAGGCAAAAGGCCTATTGTAATCTTGGTTCCTTTTCATCCATAAACATTCGTTAGGATAGTCGAAGACGACATGGAACCTTCTAAGTATTTCCCCCCCAATACTTCCTGTTCTTTCTCGATTTTTGGAATAATGTCGAATGGAACTGGTATCTGGGAATGCGGTAATTACCTCAGCAAATTCAAAATTGGTAAAACCCAATCGATCGATTCTGGCAATGTTTCCATTTAAATCTCCGCTGACTCCAGTACCTAAGTAGGCAGAAATATTTTCTTTAGGTAGTCTTATATTGCCCGTTTTTTGGTCGAGAACCGTCAAAGCATTGCTGGCCCCGGAATCAATCATTAATAAGCAATCCTCCTTGTCAAGATTGCTTTCAATCAAACTGGATAAATAGGGCTTGTAACTTCTAATTTCTATCGGAACCCTTGTAAACTGTTTTTTTCTTAATTTGAATCTTGGATCATAAAAACGAATCCATTTTGATTGATAATTGACTTCAACTTTTAAATTTTTGAAGACATCATAACCGATTATCCCGTCAATTCGGATCCCTACATGCTGAGATAGGTTAAAAGTGTTCTTAGGTAGAATGACAAAATTGATATTTTGCCCTTGCAACATCCCAATTCGCAAGTTTCGAACAGTGACTAACTGAGCTTCGATGGCTTCATCAGGGCCCATTCCCTTAACTTTAACATTTCTTTTTGACTCAGCAGTAAAAAAATCATCAAGGTTGTTATCCAAAATCATAGGAACTTTCACCCCAGAATCTAAAATAAAATTAAAATCGAGCTCTTCATTTATTAGAAACTGGACGATCACAAGATTATTGATAATGTTCACTGATATTTTTCCTGTTTTCCATTGGTTATCAAGGAAAAAGCCTACTTTCTGATCATCTGAAATGCCCTGTTCTATCTGTGAAAAGGCGGTAGAACTTGGCAAGTTTAACAAGAAAACGCAAGTCAAAACCAAATATGTTAGATGTTTTATCAACTTTAATTTATTGTTCGCTTTAAATTTAAACAAAATAAATTACCTTTGCACGCTGAAATCCCCGTTAGTTGTTCAACAACTTTGACGGGCATTATTTAATCAAAAATCATTATTGATTATGCCAGTAAGAATGAGATTAACAAGGCACGGAAAAAAAAGAAAGCCTTATTACCACATCGTAATTGCAGACGCACGTGCACCAAGAGATGGTAAATTTATTGAAAAGATTGGAATGTACAACCCAAACACCAATCCTGCAACAATAGACATCGACCGCGATTTAGCCCTAGGTTGGCTACACAAAGGTGCTCAACCATCTAACACTGTTAGAGCTATTTTATCCTACACAGGAGTTCTTTACTTGAAACACCTTAAAAGAGGTGTTGCTAAAGGAGCTTTTTCTGAAGAAGTGGCGCAGGCCAAGTTTGACGAATGGTGGGAAGCTAAGAGCTCGAAAGTGACAGATCAAAAATCACAAGTAGAAGCTGAAAAAATCAAAGCTATTAAAGCACAAGAAGATGCTGAAAAAGCTAAGAGATTGGCGAATCGTCCAAAAGAGGAAGAAGTTGCAGCTGTTGTTGCAGATGCTACTCCAGCGGTCGAAGAAGTACCAGCTGCAGAACCTGAAGCAGAAGCACCAGCTACGGAACCAACTCCAGAGCCAGTAGTGGAAGAGCCTGCACCAGAAGCAAAGCCAGTTGAAGAAGTTGCAGCTGTAGCTGCAGGAGTAGTTGCTGAAACAGTTACTCCATCTGTTGAACCAGATGATTTGACGAAAATTGAAGGTATTGGTCCAAAGATTGCAGAAATCTTGGGAGAAAATGGTTTCAAAACATTCGGTCAATTATCTGCTGCACCAGTTGAAAGATTGGAAGAAATTTTAAGTGAAAACAGTCTAGGTTCACACAAACCTGACACTTGGCCACGTCAAGCTGAAATGGCGTTTAAAGGTGAATGGGATGAACTTAAAGTATGGCAAGACGAATTAGACGGAGGTAAAGAATAGGATTTATGAATCCTGATTCTTTTATCAAAATCGGAAAGATAATTCAAGCCAATGGCCTCAAAGGAGCATTAAAATGCTCCTTTGAGGCTTTTTTCATAGCCTCTATGGATCAATTTGAAGTCTTTTTCATTAAAGAGCGTTCCGGCTCTGTAATCCCGTTTTTTGTTGATGATAAACAAGCAGTCTCTGAAAATATTTATGTTTTGGAGGTGGAGGATGTTGACAGCCGAGAAGCTGCACAGAAACTTAAATCTATAGACATTTGGGTAGATCCTGAAAAGTACGAAGGCTTGGAAGAATTGTCGAAAAAGGAAGAGGGATGGAATGTTTTTATTGGTTTTACCATCGCAGATGAATCTTTTGGTGAAATCGGAAAAATTGCTGACATATACGAA
>CALBCY010000017.1 GCA_937927195.1 uncultured Chitinophagales bacterium | reverse complement strand
AAGTTAATGATTTAAGCTTTTCAATCTCAAGTGACACTGTTTTTTCTTTCTTTGTCTCTTGGAAAAATCCATTGTCAATGTTTGACCTAATTTCCTGATTCAATCTATGAATGCTTTTTTCTCCAAAAAGATTGCTTTGAGAATCATCTTCAACTTTATAGCCTTGATTTATTTGAGAATCCGGGCTTTTACCAATTGTAAGCTTATCAAATTCTGACTGAATTGAAGAACCATTATTTTCAACATCAGAGGAGAAATCAGAGGAGAAATAAGAGGATGTTTGATGATCGGTTCCGATATAGCTTTTGCTTGGCTCTTTTGATATTTTTGAAATTACAGTCTTCGATTCTCCCTTCGTTTCTTTTGATCCTTCCGCTAGTTCTTTTGATGAAAAATCCCTTGATTGGATTGTACTTAGAGGCTTATCATTTTTCGCTGAAACCAGCTTGTCCTCTTTATCCTTTAATGGAGGCGTTACAATTTCTTCGGAATTTAAAATTTTCTCTTCGACCTTGAATTTATGGTTTTCACTATTCAATTTTTCCGTGTTGTTGGAATTGGTTATTACCCTTGGAGTAATTTCAATATCTGCATTATTTTTACCGATAAAATATCCCATAGATCCAATGCCACTTAAGAGCATTGTACCCATTAAGAAAAGTACCCAAAAAGGTATTCTTCTTTTCTTCTTTTTTGGGAAATGAACTTTAGCATTGTTCCATAGATCATCCGATGGAACATTCCAACCATCCTCCGATGGAGTTTGGTCCGCTAATCGTCTTTTAATAAAATCATCCATTCTATCCATGGTAACTATTGATTAAATGTGATTCTAATTTTTCTCTCAGAAACTTTTTAGCTTTTGAAAGTTGTGATTTGGAAGTACCTTCAGAAATTCCAAGCTGTTCAGCAATTTCTTTATGAGTATATCCTTCTATGATGTATAAGTTGAAAACCAATCGGTATCCCAAAGGCAATTTTTGAATCATTTCAGTTAATTCCTTTGCAGCTAATTTTTCGTAGATGTTTTCCTGGGTATCTCTAAACTCCTCTGGTTCAATATGATCATCGAAACTGTCTGTCCAATTGTATTTCTTTAGAAACTTTAGGGCTGAATAAACCAAAATCCTTGTGGACCAAGTATAAAAACCCGCCTTGTTGGGATCGAAATTTTTAAGACTATTAAAAATCTGGATCAAGCCCTCTTGGAAAATATCATCTGCCTGATTCTTATTTTTGCCATACCTCATTGCTGACATGTACCACTTAGTCCGAAAGGCCATATACAAGGCTCTTTGAGCACTTTCATCCCCACGGATGCATGATTTGATTATTTTATTGATATTTTCCAAGTGATAAATTGATGATTGACTTGTCTACTTGTATATTGCTCTAAACTTGCTGAATGGTTGCCTGAAGAATATTTTATTTCAAAGTATTTTTAAATAAAAGAATTCAATGCATGATCCCTTTGTAAGATCTGTTCATTGCAAAGCCCTCATTATCAACACAAATTACTTATCCATTTATGAAACCAATTTGATGGTGAAATATAACTCATTTTTTTCTTGCTACATTCTCCCACTTCGTCCCACTTATCATTTCGACGCAGGCGTCTTGTCCGCTTCCCCGCCCCACACTTGTCATTTCGACGAAGGAGAAATCTTCTAATAGGAACCATGAAATTCTTCTTTGCCCTTTCATTCTCATAATAACGAGTTTCCTCCCTAGCGGTCGAAAGAACAGTTGTTGTGTGTGTGTGTGTGTGTGCCCCCCCGCCCCACTTGTCATTTCGACGCAGGAGAAATCTTCTAATAGGAACCATAAAATTCTTCTTTGCCCTTTGATTCTCATAACTAACAAGTGTTCTCCCTCGCGCTCTAAAGAACAGTTGTTGTCTGCCAACAATTTTGTGGAAAAGGCAAGAATCATTTTAGAATTATAAAACAAATACGCTGGTTCAGAGATATTTTAATACCAAACATAATTATTTTCGCCAATTCTTCGTTAACCATTATAACCATCAAAACATTTTTCCTCCCTAATTAATGCCTCGACTCAAAACAAAAGATAGCAATACAATCTTCAAGTTTGGAACTTACTTCCTACTGGTTGTGTTTTGCTTTTTTGTATTTTTTTTCATTCTAAATGTTATATTCCCTTTCAAGTTTGAAACGAGTTATTCAACCATTGTTCTTGATAAAAATGACAAGATCATCCACACCTTTTTGAACCAAGAGGACAAATGGAGGATGAAGACCGAATTGGAAGAGATCTCCCCCATACTTAAACAAACCATTGTATTCAAAGAGGACAAATATTTCTATTACCACTTTGGAATAAACCCTGTTGCTATTGGCAGAGCCATCGGGAACAATGTATTCAAAAGAAAGCGCACATCTGGTGCATCAACCATTAGCATGCAATTGGCCAGACTAATTGAACCTAAACCGAGAACTTACAAAAACAAATTGCTCGAAATGTTTCGGGCCATGCAATTGGAATGGAATTTTACCAAAGATGAAATACTACAATTGTACCTAAATCTTGTACCTTATGGGGGAAACATAGAAGGAGTGAAATCTGCAGCCGTTTTGTATTTCAATAAAAACCCAAGGAGCCTCAGTCTGGCCGAAGCTACGGTTCTAAGTATTGTCCCGAACCGCCCAAGTTCACTTGCACTTGGAAAAAGAAATGATAAGATTCTTGTAGAAAGAAACAAGTGGTTGAAAAGAATGAAGAAAGAAGGAATTTTCAACGATGAAATGATCAATGATGCCTTGACCGAACCTCTTTTGGCTAGTAGGAAAAACAGCCCAAAGCATTGTCCGCAATTTGGACAAAGAATAAAAAACTCACATCCAGAACTTGATATTATTAAAACCAGTCTGGACTTCGAAAAACAAAAGGTCATTCAGAACCTGACCAGCAATTATATCAAACAGCAAAAGGATTTCCACATTCAAAACGCTGCAGTTTTATTGATCAACAATCAAACAAAAAAAGTGGAAGCCTACATCAGTTCCGCCGATTTCAACAATAGAAATGACGGAGGTCAGGTAGATGGAATAAAAGCGATAAGATCGCCTGGAAGCACCTTAAAACCAATACTTTACGCCTTGTCCGTTGATGCAGGATTGATTAGTCCCAAAATGATTATTGAAGATGTTCCCATGAATTTTGGAGCTTATGCTCCCTTGAATTACGACAGGCACAATCAAGGAAAAGTGAGTGTTGAAGACGCACTTGCCAATTCTCTTAATATTCCTGCTGTTGATTTACTAAACAAATTGGGAATTAAGAAGATGACGGATGCCTTGACAAAGACCAATTTCAGGCAAATAGAAAAAGATGCCTCCAAATTGGGCCTTTCCCTCGCTTTGGGAGGCTGCGGTGTAAGCTTAGAAGAGTTGACCAAACTGTATGCCGCTTTTGCCAATCATGGGGAATTTTACGAGCCCTCCTTTCTTGCAGAGAACGATGGCTTAGCAGAAAGACAAATTATTTCTGAATCAGCTGCTTATTTGATCAATGAAATATTATTGAAGGTAAAACGGCCAGATTTGCCAAGCGCTTTTGCAGAAAGTGCAGGTCTTCCTAACATCGCATGGAAAACTGGAACATCCTATGGAAGAAAAGATGCTTGGAGCATTGGATTCAATAGTCTTTATACCATTGGAGTTTGGGTTGGAAATTTTTCAGGAAAAGGTGTTCCAGAACTAAGTGGAGCTTCCAAAGCAGCCCCTTTGTTGTTTGAAATCTTCAATCAAATTGATCGTGGCTCTCCAGCTCTTTGGAACATCGCTCCAAAAGAAATTGATTACAGATGGGTATGCACAGAAAGTGGACTTTTGGAAAACCATTTTTGCGAGCATACCGTGATGGAAGCATACATTCCTTTGGTTTCCCCTAATAGAAAATGCAAACACCTCAAACAAACTTGGACAGATCCAGAAGAGAACATTTCCTATTGTAGAAAATGCCTTCCCACATCGAAAGAATTATACAAAGAAAAAATGACAAGCAACCTATCCAATCGTTTATTGGCATTTTACAAAAATCAACACATTTCACATGACAGCATTCCTCCACACAATCCTGATTGCGACCGAGTCTCCAATGATTTCAAACCTCAAATTACTTCCTTGACGGATGGGTTAAATTATTTGCTCGACCCAAATGACAATGACCAGTTACTGCTGGAATGCCATGCAGCTTTTGATGTTGAAAAAATCCATTGGTTTGTAAACAACAAATTTGTCAATACTGTAAAAGCAAACGAAAAAATATTTTTCAAACCAGATCCTGGATCGGTAAAAATTTCCTGCGCAGATGATAAGGGCAGAAATTCTGATATTGAAATAAAAGTTTCCTTCTATTGATTTTTTTACGGAACTTCGTCTAAAACAAAATCAATAGTTTGAATCGCCAGCTAAAAGAAAAACTCAAAGGTATTTTACCAGAATTCCTTTTCGATACCTACCATTCATTTCGAACTGCTTTTAGCATAGCCAAGGTTTCCCTTTTCAGAATAAAGAATACAGGAGACAAACATCATTGCAATTTTTGTGGCAGCAAAAGTGGTAAATTTCTGCCAGATGGCATGGATCTACCTGTTATTACGGAATTACAAATAATGAGTGCAGGCCGAAGAAGCAATGTCTTGTGCCCTACTTGTGGCTCAAAAGATCGTGAGCGATGGATTTGGGCATTTCTCGAATCTGCCAAATCAGACTTTCTACAAAATTCCAACAATACAATTCTTCACATTGCACCGGAAGTTCAATTGCGAAAAAAGTTCAAGGAAATTTTCGGCAAAAACTACATCAATGCAGATCTAAATCCCAAACATGCAGATGTAAAAATGGACATTACAAAAATCCAATTTCCAGACAACCATTTCGATGCTATTTTATGCAATCATGTTTTAGAACACATTCCCAATGATCAATTGGCTATGAGTGAGTTACATCGAGTCTTAAAACCTAAAGGCTGGGCCATTTTACAAGTTCCACTTTCACAAAACCTCAAAACAACCTTTGAAGATTTCTCCATCAAATCTGAGGCTGAAAGAGAGGAGAAATTTGGCCAATTCGACCATGTTAGAGTTTATGGATCTGATTATTTTAAAAGGCTAGAAAATGCAGGTTTCAAAATTGAAAAAGTCAAGCAAACCAGTTTTTTAAGCAATGAACAAATACAAAGCTTAAGCCTTATTGAAGGAGAACCAATCATTTTAGCAATAAAACTAGCAATAAAACTTCCCGATTGACAATGGATTTCATCGGAGCGTCGACCTCACATCACGGAATTAAACCTTAAATACCTTCCCCATTTCTTGCAGTTTTGGAATTCAATTTGACTTATCTTCAATGTTCAAAAACTGCAAATATTAGTTTTCATCCAAAAAAATATTTCTAAAACACCTTAACTAATTGGTTAATATTCTCACCCGACAAATAAGAATAATGAAAGGATTTACCTATTAAAAATAACAATTAAAATAAAAAATAAAGCAATCACTTTGTTTTCAAAATGTATAAATAATACATAAATGTCAAAATGTCAAATACTATTTTTCGCCATTCAAAAACCCTTAGTAATGAGTGCTATTTTTCATCAATTTCACCCTCGAAAAAAAAAATCAAAATTATCCGACAAAAGTATTTGACATTACAAAATTAGTATTACCTTAGTAATTCAATATTAATTTGTATTGAACCCCTATTATGAAATAAACACGTTGCCTCTGATCTTTCTATCAGAGGCATTTTTTTTGCCCAAATTCTATCTATATTTTTACAAAATGAAAACCTTCAAATTTGTAATTATTTTCTTTTTCTCAATTCTTTTGATTGCATTCTTTTCATGCAACACACCTATTGAAGATTCGAAAATCCAACTGTACAGTTTTTCCGGCCAAACAATGGGAACCAGCTACAACATGGTTTACGTTGGGAAAGCAAATCCTGAGCTTAAAAAGCAGGTAGACTCTCTCTTGCTTGCCTTCGATTTTTCGGCCTCTACTTATAATCCTAAGTCGGAAATTTCCAAATTCAACAAGAATATGGACAATGCCAAGAATTTTAGCACAAGTGACAAAGTTCTCCCAGAATTATTGAAAAGCTCCAGCAAAATTTTCCTTGAAACCAATGGAAGTTTTGATCCCAGCATAATGCCCTTGGTTAATTACTATGGATTTGGATACAAAAAGGACAAAGTAGCAAAAGATGACAAGCCTCAAACCTTAGACTCCTTGAAGCAATTGGTTGGTTTCAGTAAAATCGAATTTTGGGAACAGAACAATCAATTAATCATCAAAAAACCTAATCCAAGGATGGAGCTTGATTTTAATGCTATTGCCAAAGGATACGGAGTGGACTTGGTCGGCAATTTCTTCCAAGAAAAAGGAATCAACAGTTTTTTGATTGAAATTGGTGGTGAAATGCTGGCCAAGGGTAAAAAGTTAGACGGTTCGTTTTGGAAAGTATCTGTCGATAAACCAGATCCGACCCTAAAAAACAGAATCATTCAAGCTGGAATTCATTTAAACAATCAAGCCATGGCTACGTCAGGGAATTACAGGAACTTCTATGAAGAAAATGGCAAAAAATTCGTTCATACCATCAATCCCAAA
The DNA here is from genome assembly GCA_937927195.1 of uncultured Chitinophagales bacterium. Classification (GTDB taxonomy): domain Bacteria; phylum Bacteroidota; class Bacteroidia; order Chitinophagales; family UBA2359; genus JAHDGP01. Next base: position 3,030 of record CALBCY010000017.1, on the reverse strand, counting down.
ACAGCCTTACCAGAGATGTCAAATTTATTGAGTGCTTCTATCATTGCGGGTACTTGCAAAGATGCAGACGCCTATGCAACAGCTTGTATGGTAATGGGATTGGAGAAAGCAAAAGCCTTCATAACAAGGAAAAAACTACAGGCCTTACTGATCTATGCCGATGATAATGGTGAAATGCAAACCTGGCAGACAGAGGGTTTAAAAAGAGTCTTTTGAGAATTGTTATTCTTTGCTTAAAATCAAAAGCCTACAGAGCTAAAGGCCAATGGCCAAAAGCCTATCCCAATAAACTCAGCACTCCCAATCGATAAGAATCCAAGCCAAACCCAACAATAACTCCTTTCACAACGGGAGACAAGTAAGAATGATGCCTAAAACTTTCTCTAGCAAAGGTATTTGAAATATGCACCTCTACTACTGGAGTTTGAATGGCACTAACGGTATCAGCCAAAGCCAAAGAAGTATGGGAATAGGCTCCAGCATTTAGAACGACTCCATCATAAGCCAATTTGGCACTTTGTAATTTATCTATCAATTCCCCTTCATGGTTGCTTTGGAAGTAAACCAAATCGACTCCGCGAAACTTTTCTTCAAGCTTTTCAAAATAGTCTTCCATGCTTTCTGATCCATATACTCCGGGCTCTCTAGTCCCCAAAAGATTCAGATTGGGACCGTTCATTATTAATATTTTCATAATTCTGAATATTAGATTTTAGACTACACACCAGATTCTAACTACTAGATTTTAAACTTAAAACTGAGCAAATCTCGGATTTGATCCAAGCCTGAAATTCTATAGCTTATAGTCGCTTAAGACAAAATCTTCCAAAGTTAGTTCAGAATCATTTTTTGACAAGCTAACATTGCGGATAATGGGATCCAGACCAGACGGACAAGAACTGTCTATGGGAACACATTCTGAATAGGCAAAAACCTGATAATCCCCCTTTCTAAGATGATCAAATCGAAAACTACCATCAAAACTGGTTCTGGTATCATCATCGAAGATGGTTCCATCTTTCCCATAAATCAAATACACCCTAATTTCCTCTGCATAATAGGAAGCACTCGGGTTGTTTAAGGTAATGTATTCATCTACCCAAACTTTTCCAGTAATTGAGCCTTGGCCTCCCTCCCCTTCAGTCTTTTCACAAGAAGAAAAAAACAGAACAACCCAGAAAAAGCTAAACAATATTTTAATATTCATAAGCCCATTTATATTTCTTCCAAATATAAGCCCAAAAATGATAGTTGTTGGAAAAATTTAATCATTTGCAAGGAGGTTTTCAATATCTTAAAAACATCACTTTTTTAAATCCTTGATTTAGGAGCAAAAATACAGTAGAATATGTACCATTTATTAAATTTGAGGTGTATAAACCCCTTGTTTTCACTCATTTTTAGTACCTTAGTGTCAATTATACAATATAACTAACTAAACAAAATAAAATGAAAAAGCTTTTTTTACGAAAATCTTACGTTTTTTATTTACTCCTTTTTTTTGGTTTATTCCAAAGTACAAATAGCCAAGGGCAATGCAATCCTTGTCCAGATGGCTTTACATCAACGGATTTAAATCCTGTTTACCAAGAAGCTTTCGGGAGCGGAGCAAACGCTTTTGCAGGTGATGGTAACCTCGGATTAAATCTTGGTGCCAACAACGATTTTGCTGGAACCATCATTGCTGCTGATGTTTTGCCTACTACTGATCTAACTCAAGCTTGCCTTTCGGGTAATTTTGAAGTCGTTTCTGACATTGACTTTACGGCTTTCCCAATGACTTTCGAATTTCGAATAGAAAATGTTGGAGCTGGTGGACAAAGAATTGATTTCAATGTCCCAATTACTGGACCTGGATTAATTTCTTTGGATGATTTGCTTTCCAATGGAAACAATGCTGGATTTAATCCTGCGGCTCCATTTGTGATTGTTACTGCAATTGCAAATTTCTCAGGAACGCCAACTCCAGATATCATTACAATTAACTACAGTGACATTGCTATGTCGGCATGCGTTGCTCCAACTGAACCAGAGCCTTTTTGTGGCCCTTGTCCAGACGGATCAACATTGACCAACCTTAATCCTGTTTACCAAGAAGCTTTCGGTAGTGGTGCCAATGCTTTTGCTGGAGACGGCAACTTGGGATTGAATACTGGTGCTAGCAATGATTTTGCTGGAACCATCATTGCTGCTGATGTTTTAACAACTACTGACCTTGATCAGGTTTGTCTTTCTGGAAATTTTGACATCGTTTCTGATATTGACTTTGCGGCTTTCCCAATGACTTTTGAATTTAGAGTCGAAAACGTTGGAGCTGGTGGACAAAGAATTGATTTCAATCTTCCTATTACCGGATCTGGACCTATTTCTTTGGGTGGTTTACTTTCTGCAGGAAACAATGCTGGATTTAATCCTGCTATGCCTTTTGTAATTGTTACAGCAATCGCAAATTTCTCAGGAACGCCAACTCCGGATTTAATTACAATCAACTACAGTGATATCGCTATGACAGCTTGTGTCGCTCCAGTTGATCCTGAACCAGGTGTATCTGATTATTGCCAAACACCTGTTACACATTTTGCTGGAAATCTACCATCTGAAATTTTATTAACGGTAACAAATGTTGGAAACAATACCATTGAGGTTTCTGCTGAATCTAATACTGCCGCTGAGATTGATTTCCTTCAAGTTGAAGGGCCTGGTTTCGGAGCTGTAAACAGTACAACTGCTGTTGACGGTGTTATTACACTTTCTATTCCGTTTACTGCTGCTTTAAGTGATTTTGAATTCAACATGCTTTGGAGCCAAGACGATTTTGGTGGAAATTGGCAATTTATTGAAGGTGGTTTTGCTTCTACTCCTTTTGATGGGACTTGTCCTGTTGTAGTAGATCCTAATGCATCTCTTTTTTGCGCAGCACCTGTTACACATTTTGGTGGAAATCCAGAATCTGAAATTTTACTAACAGTAACAAATGTTGGAAACAATACCATCGAGGTTTCTGCTGAATCTAATACTGCTGCTGTAATC
>CALBCY010000016.1 GCA_937927195.1 uncultured Chitinophagales bacterium | reverse complement strand
ATCTCAATTGTATGCAAGTTTTGAGGACATCAAAAAGAATAAAATAAAAACTTTGATTATAGGGGGGGCTCCAGTAGATAGGAAGTTTTTCAAAAAATTGGAAGACTTAGAAACTGAAGTTTATGCTACTTTTGGGATGACGGAAACAATCAGTCACATTGCCTTGAGGAAACTGAATAATCCTTATTCAGAAAACTATGAAGTTTTACCAAATATAAGTATTGAACAAGATGAAAGAGACTGTTTGGTTATAAACGCGCCATTGCTTTGTAAAGAAAAGCTTTTTACAAATGACATTGTGGATTTGATCAGTGAGAACCAATTTGTCTGGAAGGGCCGCTTTGATTTTGTAATCAATTCTGGTGGAGTCAAATTACACCCGGAGGAATTGGAGAACAAAATCGCTGAATGCTTAACTGAATTCACAACAGAGCAATTTGTAATTAGTTCCCTTGTCGATGAAAAATGGGGAGAGGCGATGGTACTGGTGATTCAAAATAGTGGAAGTGGAGGAGAAGAAAAGAAGAAGAAATCTGATTTCAAAACGGAACTAAGTCAATACTTGAGGCAAGTTTTGAAACCAATAGAAACTCCAAAAAAGATTATTTTTATTGAGGAAATTCCTAAAACGCCAAATGGAAAAATACAAAGACGTGAATTGAAAAATATAATCAGATCCAGGGACGACATTTAAACATCCTCAAATTAAAAAAGGCTGAATCTCATTCGAGATTCAGCCTTTCTACTATTTAGTGTTTATTTGATTATTCATCTTCATCACCAGAATAAGTCATTTTGAAAACTATACCTGCAAGCGCACCAGCAGCTAATTGTGAAATAAGGAAAAATCCGATATTTCCCCAGTTGGTCATACCAGCAGTACTTACACCCAAAGCAACAGCAGGGTTGAATGCTCCACCAGAAACACCACCTAAACCATAAGCACAAGCTGTAACTGTAAAACCAATAGCCAAACCATAGAAACTGTTTCCAGCATTAGAGTTTGCAGTTGCAGTGTTCAATACAACATATACCAAAGCAAATGTTCCCAAAAATTCAGCCAACATTGCTTGGGCTACATTTCCAGTTGCAGAAAAAGAAGCAGGAGCTGTTGCAGGAATTCCTGCAGCATCTGCAATTCCAGTTAATAAGAATTTACCAGCAAATGCAGCCACAACGCCACCTAAGATTTGAGCGATCATGTACATTGGTACATCAGCAGCAGAACATTTTCCTCTGATAAATACTCCAAGCGTTACTGCAGGGTTGTAATGAGCCCCAGAAATATGTCCACCGGCATAAATCATGACCATTAGAATAGAACCAATGGCAATTGGAGCAAATGCTCCAGCTGTTCCACCAACAGTTACAACGATGGTCAGAATTAAGAAGAAAGTACCAATAAATTCAACAAGGTATTTCATAAAATTAAATTTTAGTGATAAAAATAGCTTACGCAAATTAAGAAAAATTAACAATTAATAGTGTTATTTAAACACTATTATACTTAAAAGACAGCAATATCATGGGAAGTAACAATTATGGAATCATTAAAACCGCTTGATAATCACATCATTAAAGAAAAGAAATAAAAAAAAGGGATAGCAAGGACTGCTATCCCTCGTGGATCATAAATCGTGTTGATAATTTATGGTAAGGTTACAAAATTATACCATTTTTGTCAATTTTTAAATGAATCGTTCAATTTTATATGATATTCACGCTTTGTTAATATTCGATTAACATAGCAATTAGCAAAAGCTATTTGAAATTTCGATAATTTCGGATGTAAAAAAAAGACCTCCAAATGTGGCGAAGCCACATTTGGAGGTCTTTTTTGAGATTTGTTTGTTTTTTGTAAAAGTCTCTCTATCAACAGTATTATCATTTTTAAAACTGAACAGGAATCGTAAACTTGGTCGTTTTAAAAGCTTCTAATTCCTTGAGTTGCTTTGCTACTTTAGCATTCCATTTAGTTTGCTCCGCTTCAATTAAAGAATGATCAGTTTCTTTATCGTACCTTTTTTGTTCCATTTGCAATTCGGCGCTGTACTTGTTGAAAATTCCTTTGGCCATGCTATTTATTTCTGCAATGGTTGGTTTCTGACTTGAAATTTCTTTTCTGATCTTTCGCGCATAAACTTCATAGATATCAAAATGAAGCGTTTCATGCTTCAATAATTTAGCGTTCTTTCCACCTTCTGGCTTAATCCATGAATGATTTTCGTCAAATGTGCAGTTTATGATAAATTCAAGCCCTTCACCATTCGATTGATAATTCATGTCTATCTTAATACTTGACAAGGCGGCATGAGCGGCATTTCTAGGTACCTGCCCTTTGAAATTAGACTGTTCAAGTGAAATTCCATCTTCCCATTCCACAAGAGCATCTCCATGGCTAGGAATCATTGCAAAAGCAGCAAAGAAGTAAATCAATAGTTGTATCATAATTTTAGTTTTTATCTAGTTTTGCATCAATGTTGACGAAGCACTAGTCCGCTCGAATAAGCAGAATTGCTTTACAATTCAATTTATTCTTGTATCAAATTCAAGAGTGTATCTAAAACTGTCGGATCGGATGGCCTTTTAGCTTCTTGATCCACAAATACACCCTTTTTGTTTATAATCATATATCTCGGAATTCCACGAATACCAAATTTCTTAACGATCTTCGAATTCCATCCTCCTGGTGAATGAGCTTGAAAGCCTTGCATTCCCATTTTTTCGACAGCACCTTTCCATCCTTTTTCAGTATCGTCAATCGAGATGTATAAAAATACTATTTTATCCTTTTCTTTTTTGGACAGTTTCGAATAGAGATTTTCTTTTAAAGTTTTAGCATGCGGGAATTGAGCACGACATGGCCCACACCAACTCGCCCAGAAATCAACATAAACAACTTTGCCTTTGAAATCATCAAAGTGAACAGGATTGCCTTCCAAGTCAACCATCACCGTTTCACGGTCAGAATTTTTTGACTCTTTTTTTGCTTCTGCAACTTCTTCAATTGGATCTTCTTCCAACATTTTCTGTGCACACATTTCCTTGATCTTGGGAGCAAATCTTTTTTCAGTATCAACCTCTTCTAAGTGATTGTAAATCCAACGAACAGTACTTGGTTTAACACGTTCATAGTTTTCCATCAAATACTTGGACAAGAAAAAACTAAGCGGAAGGCCCTCTAGGTTTTGTCTTGCATAAACATACTTGCTTTCAACAGAATTGCTATAATCATTAAACTTCTTAAATTCATTTACCTCAGAAGTTTTGTATACTGAATAGTATTCAACAAAATAACGGTACCAATCATTTATCATGGCATTGTCGTCATTTACCCAATCTTCATTCATAACCTTGGTCATAACTCTTGGCAATGGATCGACTTCTTTTTTTGTTGTATTGTGATTTCCATTGATGATAGGGTAGGCATATAAATTTCCCAAATAGTTATAACGAATCTGGTTTTGAAGATATTTTTGGAAATTTTTACTGTGTTCAAATTTATCAAAATTGTCCTCTAGATATTTGGTTTGTTCTTGATTGAGATCATAAATTTCCATTTCAAAAACATCCAGAATTTCTTCTTTCATCTTTTTCTCCATTCCAAAAATATCTAGGTTGTCTTTGTATTTTTTATTGAAGTCAAAAAATAATTTATTATTGGCCCCACCTTGTCCAGTGAAATCTACCTCATCTAAAAAATTGTCTTTGGAAAACTTTAAATCAATCTGATCGCCAGGCTCAACAAAAAGTGGAATCTTATCCTTGTTGACGACCAGCTCTACAAGCATTGCTTGCTCTTGTTCGATTTCAAATTTGAATTCCCCATCTCCCAAATCTTGCTTTTGCTTTTGGAGGTTTAGGTCAAGAAAACTATTATCTATTACCAATCGGATTGTATCCTCAGGACCTACGTTTTCTATTGAACCACTGATGGTGCTCTGGGAAAACAAGAAGTTGATCCCTAAAGTGAGTATTAAAGTTGTGCTTAAAAGAAGTCTATTCATTTTACTGATTTGCAATGCTTTGCGTTATGATCGTTAAACAAAAATTAAGGAATGTCTAGGTAAATATAATTACTAATTTGCAGTTATTGAGAGCGCATTCCGTTAAAATTCATTAAACCTTTTCAGCAATTGGACAATTGGCTTTTTGGAAGGTTTAAATAGGCTTAGTAAGATACGTAAAAAGGAGATGGAAAAGGATAGATTTTGATAAAATTTAAAATGAGAAAAATGTCAGCCTGGCAGGGACGGTTCACCGCTGCGATCGACCTGCGGCCACCGCATTAAAAGTGCAGAACTCTGCCTCCGGAGCTACAGGCTGATTGTCTTCTTATATCTCATAGCACTTGTCAAGTTTATTCATTTGAAAAAAAGTCAGCCCGGCAGGACTCGAACCTGCGACTCGCGGTTTAAAAGACCGCTACTCTGCCAACTGAGTTACGGGCTGAATTTATTTGGTATTAGGTGTTGGATCGTCACTGAGCTCACGGGTGGACCAACAGTTAATTCCTGTCCAAGTGTCTTTGCAGCATGCGTCCCATTGTTCATAAAACAAACCACCCTAATCAATGATTCTATTGTCAGCTCGGCAGGAATCGAACCTGCGGCCACCGCATTAAAAGTGCAGAACTCTGCCTACTGAGCTACGAGCTGATATTTATTTTACATTCAATATTTATGGATTTGTAGTTTTTTTTATTTGGGAATTTTACCGCCAGGACATAAAAAAACCGGACACTCACTATGAGGTCCGGTTGCTTGTATTTTATTTTTATAAATGTTTACATTACATAAAGTACATAATCCGCCTGCATAGCAACTTGTGCATATTCTTGCTTTGTTTTCCTTCTTGTAATAAATTCCACATATCGATTTTAATTTGTTTGTTGTATAGAATGATAAAGGAAATTAAAGAATAAAAAGTTCCATTAGAGATTAAATTAATTATAACACTGCTGCAATAAAATTTTTTTGGAATGCAAATTCTTGAAGTAAGATTTTCGGAATTTGTATGGAGGGTATAGAACAAATGAAAAATATACTGGAGTCTTTTTGACCTAAAAAGTTAAGCTCATCTAAAGCTCTTTCGAATATAGGTAGAAACTAAATGCTCTTGCAACTGTACTTAGAAAACCAAAAAACTACTTCTCCAACAATTTCTCGAGCCTATCAATTTTTGTATTTAACAAATCAATTTTGTCTTCTAAATCTGAATTGTTGTCCATAGTCATTTCATCCACAAACACAGCATTGGCAATGGATAGGCCAAAGATTCCTCCACTTAGAACTACGCCCATAAAAAACATTCTGATAAGGCCGCTATTCCATCCACTCGAATTGTTGGCTATCGCATCACTGATCTCATTCCAACCTTCAACCGTAAACAATTGGAAGACGGTATAAAATGAAATCATTGGGTCTCCAAAGTATTGCGGAGCGGTTTGGTAGAAAAACTGACAAGAGATAATTGCGAGCATAAAATTATACAAGAAGCAGGCTATTAAAACGAAGATGGAGGCCTTCAGAGCTCTCTTAATGCCTTGAATCAATTGCATCATGTTTGGTACAAAAACCAGCAGTCTTGCAAGACGGACAAGACGCAGCAATCTTAGAATAGTAAATGGAGCCACTCTTACAGCACTAAAGAAAGGAGCGCCTAAAGAAGGAATACTAAACAAAACAATGATAAAATCAAGTTTATTGAAACCATCTTTCAAATAGTTTTTGGGCCCGAGGACAAACATTTTATAAATCAACTCTAAAGTAAAAAACAAGGTGAAAACCCATTCAAGATTATGCAGATACGCCTCGTTGGAATACTGTGGAAATGCCATCCAAAAAATTAATGCGGCATTTATAAGGATGGCAAGGATGATGATCCTGTCCGAAAAAAATATTTTCCTCAACATATTTTAGCTAAATAGTCAATCAAAATTCTTTAAAGTATTTAAAGTGTATTGGCCTCTTTGGGTTTGTATTCTACAAGAGCCTTTAAGGCTTTTAAATGCTCAGAAAACTCTTTTTTGCCAAAGTCAGTTATAGAATATGTTGTGTTTGGTTTGCGTCCAACAAACTTTTTGAAGACTTGAATGAATTCTTGCTTTTCCAATGCTTTCATATGACTGGCTAAGTTCCCATCTGTCAAACTCAGTGTCTTTTTGAAATTATTGAAATCAACTTTGTCATGGGACATTAAAATTGACATGATACAAAGCCTGATTCTGCTGTCAAAAGTCTTATTCAGTCTGGCCATTATCTCTTCCATGTAATCATCTATTTATTGAGTGATTTTGATAAAATTTATTATAAAATGAAAGGTTTAATTGTTCATTATCACCAAGGTAAATAAAGAACTTTGAAATTAAAAGTAAAATGCAAAAAAAATGAGCCTTAAAAGCACATTGTCAGGGTTTTAGCCCACACAGTATTCTTTTAAGACTCGTTTTTGTGTCTTCTGTTTATGAATCTATCTATAAAAATAGAACATATTTATTACTTGATTTTTTTAAGCTTTCCTTTGACATGCTCAACATAAGTTGATTGGTATTTTACTTCTTTAATCTTTACTTTTTGCATTTCAAGATTTTCAACTATCGAAGCTTCCGCATCAATAATCTCTTGCTTCAAACGCTCAATATTTTCAAGGTTTCGCTCTATCTTTCTCTCAAGATTGCCTTTTTCAGCGATAATTTTCTTTTGTTCCTTTTCGATTTTAGATAAAGTTTTTTCCTCATCATTAATTTCATCTTCAATAGATTCACGAACAACTTTTTTTGAATAATCGCTAAGAATCGTTTCTGCATAGCCAAACTTTGTAGGATTGTCACCTCTCGTCAAATAGCTACCATTGCCCATGTCATAATAGGTATTGACAACTGTTCCACCATCTTTTTCGCTAAAAGTAGCATATACATTCATCAAATTGGTGCTGATTGCAGGAATCAACATGTCAATGGCTTTAACTTCTCCATCTTTAAAGCCATGCACTTTGGCCTCTTTACTCAACTTTCTGCCAGGCTTGTAATCTCCAATTGTTTTTGACCATGCTGAGGCAGCATCCTTTTTGTCTATTGTAGGCAAGAAAACTGTTTGACCTGCGAATATACCAGCAGTACTTGAACCTTCGATTTCTTCAATAGCAAATGTTGGAGCAATGTATTCATCAAAAACGACATCATCATCGTCTGCCTTTTTGAGCGCTTTTTCCTGCTTTTTGATTTCTTTCTTTTCAGCCTTTGAATCATCATCATTTGTTTCAGATGTCTGAATAATGATTTTCTCAGTTTTAATAATAACATTTGAAGAATCATTCTCAATTTGAACTTCGTCTTCTGTTTGCTCTGCATCTTGTGCTTGTATATTCAATACAAACAAAGACAATAAACTTAATAAGAATAGCTTTTTCATTTTACTTAATTTATGTAATGACTTTATAGTGATTTCGTTTATCTTTTGCCCTTCGAAAAGGAATTCCAATGCATATTGCAGACAAATACTTTGCGATTGGTTACAATATTATGATAAATACTTATAAACATTCTTACTCATAACATTAAATTCTTTTCAATCGCAGCAAGCCAAATATTAGAAAATATAAGGATGTAAATTCCATTTTTGCATTCAAATTGGGTTCGACTATTGAAATTCTTCAAGGTTCAATCTCAAATTGTTTTTAATTATAATGCGATATAAAAATAAGCAATAAACCATCTGTTTTTTCGGGATTTTAAGAAAATATTTCCTTTGTGAAATAAAAAGTACCCAATAAAGCGTTAGTAATGGTTAAATCACTGTTTTATACAAGGGTAAAACATCCGAGAAATGAGATATTGGAGGAAGAATCACTAGAAGATACTCAATAGGAATTTTCATTTGGTAAGCATATGCTGGCTCTTTTATGGAATTTTATCTGAAAAAAGCAAGATCAAATGAGAGACCTTGATTTTTAATCATTTACTATTTTAGAAATTATAAAATCAAATATTTACTTTTTACGGATTTTGAGTTCTTTATTAGTAATTTTATCACTGTATTTCTTTTACCAAATAAGTTTTTTAGAAGCCTCCAAGCTAATTATATGGATTTTACCAAAAGATACCAATTTAACCCGCAAAAAGACCTTTTAGGTAAAGGTGGCTTTTCTAAGGTTTACAGAGCAGTAGACACCATTCGGAAAAGAACAGTTGCCTTGAAATTTTTCTATGGAAATTGGTCCGACAAATATGACGTTATTGGTGAAATCAATCGCATGGATGACATCGTGCATCCCAATTTGATACGATATTACGACGCCGACATCCTTGAATCAACCAATGCAATTGGTGAAACAGAAAAAATACAAGTTGGAATTCTTGAATATGCCAATGCTGGGGACATTACCAGATTATTCAAAAACAAATCTGAAGCGCTAATCAAAAAAGTCATTTCTGATATTCTAAATGGCTTGAAATATTTACATGATTGTGGCATTGTTCATAGGGACATGAAGCCAAAAAATATTTTGCTTTCTCAATCGAAGGACGGGGAACTCATGGCAAAAATTGCAGATTTCGGTATCAGTAAAAAAATTGGCTTTGAAGACAAAACGGCCTCCACTCAATTGTTAGGCAGTGTCGAATACATGGCCCCTGAGCAATTCAATCCTACTAAATATGGAGTGAATGGAGCGGTACAGACGAACTTAGATCTTTGGTCAGTTGGAATAATAATTTATGAGTTATTTACTCAATCTACTCCTTTTGGAAGTCGATCTACTGGGCTTACCAATGAAGAAATTTTAAGCAATATCTTGTTTAAGGACATAGTTATTCAATATGATCAATTGGCAGAGCCGTACAGAAGCATTGTCAGGGCTTGTTTGGTGAAAGATGCCTCGAAGCGAGTACAAAAAGCAGACGAACTGTTAGCCATTCTCACAAACAATAAACCAGTCGAAACCATCGTCGAGAACATTGACTTAAATGCTACGCAAGTTTTAACCAGACCAACTTTGGATCAAGTGATGAGGCGTGATCCAGATCTAAAAGATGGGAAACAAACTGAAGTGCTGCCAATGACAAAAAAGCCTTCGCGTGAAGAACGGGAAGTAAAAATGAACAAGGCAATTGAAAGGATTCAAAAAGACGAGGTCGAAAAGAAGGATCAAACGGTTCAAATTGACATCCCAACCCAAAAGGTCTTTTTGGAATATGACATTGCTCCAGATCCAGATGCAGAAAGGTCCATTAAACTCGGAAAAGACTTTTTTAAACAGAAAAATTACATTCGCAGTTACCCTTTTCTTGCAAAAAATTTAAATGCACGAGAATTTGATGCAGAAGCCAAATTTTACCTCGGATTTATGCTCTATAATGGAAAATGTGGAGGCGCTCATAATTTTAATGAGGGCAAACGTTTAATGGATGAAGCTAAAAAGCAAAATAGATCTTTGGTCATGGACCTAGTATTAAAGTATGTTCTTGGTAAAAATAAGACCTAATTTAGATCGCAATTGCTTACCTTTGAACAAAATTTATCTATCAAAAGCTATATGGCAAAAGTTGAATGTTTTAATTGCAAAAGAGCTACAGCGGTAATTGCGCCCAAATACCGCTGCATATATTGTAATTACCCGCTCCATAAATACGTCGAGTCAGAGGAAAAACAACCCGAAGAAAAAATCATTAAGGACTTCAAACAAAACGAATCCAACCAATCGATTATTGATCAATTAAAGGAACGCAGGGAACAACTTGCGAGAGATCGTGCTGTCGAATCTAAAGAGAAACTAAAACAGCAGGAACAAGAAAATAAGATCAAAAAAGAGATTCTAAAGAAGGAAGCACTTCAGAAACCAAAAGTTGAACCAAAAGTTGAACCAAAATTCCAATCTGAAGAAGCAAAACTTGAGGCAGATGCAAAGAAAAAGTTCTTTGAGAAAAAAGACCTTACTATTGCTGAAAAACTAGCTCCAGAGGCACCGAAAACCATCAATGAAATTATCAAGCCAGTCGAAAAGACGACCCACAATGATGTGCTCAAAAACAAGGTGCAAGCTGTTGAAACAGTAAAGGAAGAAGTTAAAAGTTCAATAAATGATTTAGTCAAGGAGATAAAAGAGGAACCAAAGCTTGCGCCAGTTTCCTACATTCCTCCGCGAGACAAAACAGAAGAGATAGTTTTCAAAGCCAACAAAAATCCTGAAAAAGATGGAAAAATTGTAGCAGGTTGGTTGGTTGTACATACTGAAAATAAATCTCCAGTCGCTTACGAACTCTTTCAGGGCCGAAATTTCATCGGAAGACCAGATGGTCCACACCATGTTGATGTGAGAATTGAAGAAGACCGTTTTGTTAGTCGCGAGCACTGCTTCATTCAAATTAAAAAAGACTTTTTGCATAGATTCCAATACATTCTTCATGATGGAAGTGGTACGAATGGCCGAAAATCTAGTACCAATGGAACTTTCATCAATGGGGAGGAAGAACGATTAACTGCCGAAGTGGAGGTGTTTTTAAGAGATGGTGATACCGTTCAAGTAGGAGAAACCAAACTGGCATTTAAAAATGCCTACAAATCTTCTAGTTTTAGAGATGCGGCTGAAAGTGTCATCAATACCGACTATACCAAAACGGTTGCAATTAATTACACTCCAAAATAATTCATCCCTTTCAACAAAAATAACTCAGACCTAAAAACTATGGGAAAAAGAAGTAAAAATTTAATCCTTTCAATTATTCTAGCAGCAGTTTTTGTGGCGCTATTTGTAGTTGGTTATAGTTTTATTGATCAACCATTGATAAAAAGAGTTTGCCAAATTTTTGGAGGATTGATGCCTCAAGGAATCATCCAATTTATCACTTTCGTTTTCTTTTTCTGGGGAATTCTTGAAATTAATGAGCGAAGTTCTAAAATTGGCTACGAGAGACAATCCCTTGGAATGAGTTTGCTTCCAGAGAAAGAACATTGGGTGATCTCACCTGACGAAGTCAATGAAATTAAATTGAAGATGATTGATTTGGGAAAAGAAAATAAATTTCTTTTATCAGATATGATCAGAAAGGCCTGCACAAAATTCAGAGCCAATAATTCCATCTCGGATGTTTTGGAAATCGTTTCACGTCAAAGTGGAATCAATCAAAACAAAGCAGAAGGTCGTCAATCCATCGTTCGTTATCTTGCTTGGGCATTGCCTTCTGTAGGATTCATCGGAACCATTTTGGGGATCGCGCAGGCTTTGGGCTTGGCCGATAGAGCCAGTGATCCTGAAGTTCTTGGGCAAATAACCTCTAACATGTATGTTGCTTTCGATACAACTTTGGTTGCATTGATTTTAAGCATCATCCTTATGTGGTTCTTCTACAAACTCCAAGAAAACGAAGATGAATTGCATTCTGATTTGGAGGAATATTTAATCGAAAACTTGATCAACAGAATTCATATTGAGTAAAAGCTGTTTTTGAATTTGGGCGTGCCCTTTTAGGTCGGGTCATTCGCTGCAATGAGCAGATTTAAGAGCCTGGTTCCGCTAGCACTGTGGTGGCTTCTTTCAGTCGCCTCCTCGTTGCTGCTTCACCAAGGTCCTTAAAACCGCTCATTTCCGCTGCTATCCCTCACGCAATTTTCTCACCCAATTTAAGAAGCTTTTAGCTATTTGCCTTTTGCCTCCAATCGTTACCGCATAACAAAAACCGAATAACAAAAACCGAAAAACCGAAGAATATTGAGCCAACAATTTACAAAAGAGAACGTTTTAAACGCCTTGAAATTTGTCGACGATCCAGATCTTAAACAAGATTTGGTCAGCCTTGGAATGGTTAAAGAAATCATTGTCAACGGCAATCAGGTCGATGTTACCATTGAATTAACCACCCCAGTTTGTCCTTTGAAAGGAAAAATAGAGGGCGATTGCAAAAGAGCCATTAATGAAATGGTTTCAGCAACTGCAGAAATAAATATAGAATTTACATCCAGCGTTACGAGCTCCAGAACTGCAAAGGAAGATTTGTTACCAGGTGTTAGAAATATTATAGCTGTTGCCTCTGGAAAAGGAGGAGTGGGCAAATCAACTATTGCTGTTAATTTGGCTATGGCCTTAGCAGAATCTGGTGCAAAAGTCGGCTTAATCGATGCAGATATTTATGGTCCATCAATTCCAACCATGTTCGGATTGGAAGGTGCAAAACCAGAGGTTGTTGAAAGAGACGGAAAACACATTATGAAGCCGATTGAAAAATTCGGAATCAAATTGTTATCGATCGGTTTTATGGTTGACAAATCGCAAGCCGTGGTTTGGAGAGGCCCCATGGTTTCTTCTGCTTTAAAACAATTCGTAACCGATTGTGATTGGGGAGAACTCGACTACCTTTTATTCGACCTTCCACCAGGAACAGGAGACATTCATTTGACTTTGGTTACCTCCATTCCTGTTACTGCAGCCATTGTTGTGACAACTCCACAAAAAGTAGCACTGGCTGATGTTGAAAAAGCACTGGCAATGTTCAACATGCCTCAAATCAAAATTCCAGTTCTCGGTTTAGTAGAGAATATGTCTTGGTTTACGCCTGCTGAACTTCCAGATAACAAATACTATCTTTTTGGCAAGGACGGTGGACAAAAATTAGCCGATGAATTCGAATTGCCCTTGTTGGGAAAAATTCCTTTGATCCAAAGCATTCGTGAAGACGGAGATCGTGGGGTTCCAGCTTTCTTAAACAAAGAATTGAACCAATCAGAGCATTTTAAGCAATTGGCTCAAATAACAGCAAGGTACATTGCAATAAACAATGCCACTAAAGCGTCTGTATAGGAGGAAAGCTATTAGCCAAAAGCATAAAAAGCTAATGGCCAAAGGCCAACAGCAAATGGCCAACAGCCAACAGCCAACAGCAAATGGCCACTAAACTCAAATTTAGTCTTAAACTTATATTTTATAATCTGCCATGGACCTATCCTACATTCTCAATCATTTGGGGGAAAATCGAGAAAGTTATATGCAAGCTGTTTCTCCTCCCATTTTCCAAACAAGCAACTTTACTTTCAAGGATGTTGAAACCATGCGGGCTTCTATTGCCGATGAACTCAATACACCATTTTACACCAGAGGTTGCAATCCAACGGTTGCCATTTTAAGAAAAAAAATAGCGGCACTCGAGTCAGCGGAGGATTCCTTAATATTTGGAAGTGGGGTAGCGGCTGGTTCTGCGGCGATCATCTCTCAACTCAAAGCGGGTGATCACATTGTGTCTGTTAGCAAACCTTATTCTTGGACAAAAAAACTTTTCAGCCTATTCTTGGATCGATTCAATATTGAAACAACTTATATTGACGGAACAAATTCAGCTAATTATAAGAACGCAATCAAACCAAATACCAAGCTGTTTTTTATGGAAAGTCCAAATTCTATGACTTTTGAAATGCAAGACATAGAAGAGGTTTGTAAAATTGCCAAAGCAAATGGAATATGCACAATAATAGACAATAGTTACGCATCACCATTGAATCAAAAACCAATTGAAATGGGTTGCGATTTGGTATTTCACTCAGCCACGAAATATTTGGCAGGTCACAGCGATGTGGTTTGTGGGGTGCTTGCAGGTTCAAATGAAAAGATCAAGGAAATTTTTGCTTCAGAGTACATGACACTTGGCGGAATCATTTCACCTAATGATGCTTGGTTGTTAATGAGAGGTTTGAGAACCTTGGAATTGAGGATGAATCACATTTCTAAAAGTGTATTTGAAGTAACAGATTTTCTCAAAAGCCATGAATTGACGGAAAAGTTGTATTTCCCTTTTGATCCAGATTTTGCTCAATATGAGCTGGCTAAGAAGCAACTTGCAAAACCAACTGGCCTGTTTTCAATAGCAATTAAGGCGGACAACAGAGGAGAAATTGACGATTTTTGCAATGCACTCAATTATTTCCTTTTGGCTTGCAGTTGGGGCGGACACGAATCATTGGTCTTCCCAGTCTGCGCACTGGATAGCTCTGCAAATTATAAAAACAATGAAATGCCTTGGAACTTAATCCGTTTTAATATCGGACTAGAAGATCCCAAACTATTGATAGAAGACATTAAACAGGCTTATAGTAAAGTATTTATGAAGAGTGTGACACACATTTAGCTCTCTGTCTAACAATTGAATGAGGATTTCTTTGCTTACATTTATTCTGTAGCCCAAATTTCTTAATTCCTTCCGGCACTTTAGCCGCATCTAAAATCTAAACACGATAATTCATTAAAATAAATCATGGAAAATCAAACAAAAACCATTCTAGTAACCGGAGGAGCCGGTTTTATCGGATCTCATCTTGTAAGACTTTTAGTCAATAAATATCCAAATTATAAAATTGTCAATTTCGATAAGCTCACTTATGCTGGAAATTTATTCAATATTACAGATATTGAAAACGCTCCAAACTACGTTTTTGAAAAAGGCGATATTGTAGAAACTGAACACCTGGATAAAGTATTTTCTAAATACGATTTTGATGGCGTTATTCACTTGGCTGCAGAATCTCATGTTGATCGTTCAATCGCGCATCCAACAGAATTTATCGTGACCAATATTGTGGGAACTGTAAACCTGCTTAATGCTGCAAAGCATGCTTGGAAAGACAACTTTGAAGGTAAAACATTTTACCATGTTTCTACGGATGAAGTATATGGGTCTTTAGGTGATGAAGGTTTCTTCCTGGAAGATACTTCTTACGATCCTCGTTCTCCTTACTCGGCTTCTAAAGCAAGTTCAGATCACTTGGTAAGAGCTTATTTTCATACTTACGGCTTGCCAGTAAAGATTTCGAATTGTTCCAATAATTATGGTCCAAATCAATTTCCAGAGAAATTATTGCCTTTGTTCATTCACAACATAAAAAACAACAAGGCACTTCCAGTTTATGGAGAAGGTTTGAATATCAGAGATTGGTTGTGGGTGAAAGATCATGCTGTTGCGATAGACAATATTTACCACAATGGGGTACTGGGTGAAACTTACAACATAGGTGGCCACAATGAATGGAAAAACATTGATTTGATTCACAAATTATGTGAGTTAATGGATCAAAAACTAGGAAGAGAAGCAGGTTCAAGTGCAGGTTTGATTACTTATGTAAAAGACAGAGCTGGACATGACATGCGTTATGCAATCGACGCTACAAAAATTGAAAAAGACCTAGGTTGGGTTCCGTCTATTCAATTCGAAGAGGGACTTTCATTAACCATTGATTGGTACCTGGAAAACGAAGAATGGTTGGACAGTGTTACTTCAGGAGATTACCAGAAGTACTACGATGAACAATACAATAAGAGAGAATTCGTTTAAAAA
Source organism: uncultured Chitinophagales bacterium (assembly GCA_937927195.1). Taxonomy (GTDB): domain Bacteria; phylum Bacteroidota; class Bacteroidia; order Chitinophagales; family UBA2359; genus JAHDGP01. The sequence goes on along the minus strand of CALBCY010000016.1, from coordinate 17,519 downwards.
TTAGTAATAACCTGAAAACTAGTACCATGCAGGTGGTAAATTAGTTAAATGGTATTAGAATTAAGCAAAAGAATTATCTATATTTGAAGAGCAAAAACAGCTAGATGGCTGTTTTTGTTTTTTTAGTAATTCGCCATTTTACCTATTATTTTTTTTTGGAATTCTTTTTGATATAATAATAGATATTGTATTGAGAGAATACAACTATTAGCGAATTTGCTGGAAAACAATTAGTCGCCATAGTTTTTTTCACTAAACAGTTCGTATGAGCAAAAGCAGGTTTATTGTATTTCTGCTTGTCCTTATTTCTTTTCCTTTAGCAGCACAGCTTTACAATCCGCTAAACCCATTTGGTGTGGGTGGAGGTAATGACAGTAGAAATCGATATGATTATGAGCAATTTTTGCTCCAACAGAAGCAATCTGAAAATCTTATTGGCTTAGACACAGTTGATGTAATTAAAAAGGAAATCCAAACGACTCCAGAAGAACTCCGCAAACTCGGTGTTGACGAAAAGTTGATAGCAGAATTGATGAGTCTCAATGCTTTTTCAGATAGCCTTTCAATTTTAGGTCTGAAAGTTGAGCAATCAAGAAAAATAGGAGAAGACACTTTGTCAATTCAGGATCTTCAAGAGATTATTCAGTTCCAAAAAGATGAGTTGATTCGCAAGGCTTTGTCTTTGCCTATTGCCGAAATTTACGGTCAATCCTATTTCAGAAACAACGTCGTCAAACTCTTTGATGAACAAATCATCAACAATAAGCCTTCTGAAAATTACATTTTAGGTTCAGGTGATGAAATTAGCATAAACATATGGGGCAGAAATGATGTTTCAGAAAAACATGTGATTTCCGAAACTGGTGAGATTTCACCTAAAATTGTAGGAAACATAAACCTTAAAGGAATCAGTTTCAAAAATGCCAAGGAATTAATCATAAACAGATACGAAAAAGCTTATGGTGCTTCTGAAAACTCTATAGAAGTTAGTTTAAATTTCAACCGACTTGTTTCAGTAAATATTGTGGGTGAAATTTTCAATCCAGGAACTTATACTTTCTCTTCTGCCAATTCAGCATTCAATGCCCTCGTTGCAATTGACGGACCTAATGAAATTGGTACATTAAGAAATATTTTTATTAAAAGAAACGGTCAAGTTGTAAAGCAGTTGGATGTCTATAATTATTTGCTAGATCCAGGAGCCGATACGGACTTTTTTCTTGAGAACAACGATTATATATTTATTCCTCCACAAGAGAACATTGTCATTATTGATGGAGCAGTTCGCCGTCCGTTTAAGTATGAAATGAAGAAAGGGGAAACGCTTCAGGATTTAATCAAATTTGCTGGTGGTCTAACAGAGACTGCACACAAAGAGCACATTGGTTTGAGAAGATATGAAAACAATGAAGAGCTTTATTTTGAAATAAATTTAGACAGCCTTTCTAAGAATCAGAAAAATTTTCAGATACAAAATGGGGACAGCATTTATGTGAAAAAAATAAATCCTGTTCGTAGTAATGTAATCCAAGTTGATGGTGCTGTAAGGGTTCCAGGTGGCTATATTTTAAGAGATGGGGATAGAATTGCGGATGTACTGTTTAGAGCTGGTGGTCCTGCCAGGAAAGCAGAGTTAGATAAAGGTTTTTTATTTAGAACCAATGACAACAGAACTCGTGAAGTAATTACTTATACCATCAGTGAAATTCTCGTCAACCAACAAAGCAATGGCAATGTTTTATTAGAGCCCAATGATAGTTTGTTGATATTGTCTAGAGATAGTATTAGACAAGAATTTCCAGTTTATATAAATGGGGAAGTTCGCAATCCAGGAGAATACCAATTCGGTGAAAACCTAAAGCTCCATGATTTGATAATGCTGGCTGGAAACCTCAATACGGAAGCTTCAAGTTCACAAATAGAGGTTACTCGTGTTATGGATTTAAGCTCTGAAAGCCCTGAAAAGGGGGAGCGAATTGTTGTAAAACGCGCAAATATTTTGGCCAGTTTAGGATTGGACAATGAGGATGGAGATTTTTTACTCAGACCCTTTGATAGAGTGTTTATAAGAAGATCACCTAATTTTGAAATACAACAAAATGTTGTCCTATTGGGTGAGGTAATGTATCCAGGTGAATATTCATTGATCAATAAATCTGAAAATGTTCATTCTTTGATTAAAAGAGCTGGTGGATTTACGCAATATGCTTTTAAGTCTGCCTCAAAATTAAACAGAATTGAAGACGGACAACTATTCCTTGACTTGAAGGATGTTTTTGATGATCCAAACAAATCAAGTTACAATTATATTTTATCGGATAGAGATACCATAATTGTTCCTAAGATGACCAACTTTGTAAGTCTGAAAGGAGAGATCAAATATTTTTCTATTGACACCTTAACTGATATTATTAACGTGCCCTATGAGGCAGGCAGGAAGGCTGATTATTACGTTAAGACTTATGGTGGAGGTTTTGGTAAGTATGGTAAAAAAGCTGGGACTTTTGTGCAACATCCAAATGGGGAGATTCACAGATCAACCAATTTCCTGGTGTTTAGAAGTTTTCCAAAAGTTGAAAATGGTAGTACCATTATAGTTGATGAAACGGACAGGAAAAAGTTTGAGGCCGAAAGAAGAAAGAGGAAGAAAGAACGTAAATTTGATTGGAATAGAGCCATTGATAGTATAGCCTCTGCAATGATCACAGTATTGACCGTTGCCATACTTTATTTTCAAATACGGTCAAGTTAAGATTTAAGCAATAAATGAATTCAATTCGAGAAAAACATACAAGTAGTTCTTTGGAATCAAGTCAATTGAAGTATTTTATTCTGACCTTGAGAGATTACTTTTTTGAACTGATAAGAAAGTGGTATGTCTATTTTATTCTAGGCGCTCTTTTTGCAGCTTTGGCTTTCTGGTATCATGGAACAAAAACAACTTCCTATGTTGCCAAAGCTTCTTTTATGTCTACCAAGGATGAAGGTGGAGGAAGTTCTGGTTTAAGGCAATTAGCAGGACAATTTGGATTTGGTTCTCAATCTGAGGTTAGTTCTGAAAAATTGGTGGAGTTACTTGGTACCAAAAGAATTGTATTGAGTACATTAATGATTCCAGTTACAATCAAGGAGAAAGAAGATTTATTGATCAATCACTTCATTGAATTCTATGAATCCTATAAACAACTTGACGACAAGAATTCTTACTCATTTCAACAAAAACCGATAGAGGAATTCTCTTTTGAGGAAAACCTAATAGCCAATCATCTCTTTGGTAAAATCCACAACAAAATGCTCAATGCCAGAGCATCAAAAAATGGAATTGTTAGAATCTATTTTGAATCAGAATCAGAAGAGTTGGCAAAATATTTCACAGAGCATCTTGTTACAACTTTAAAGGACTTTTATATTGAGCGTTCAATAGAGAAACAAAAGGCAAATCTAGAGATAATAAATGAACGTGCCGATTCTATAAAGCGCAGGATGGATTCAAACGATTCTGCTTTATTGGAATGGTATGACGCAAAACAAAAGCGCTTAAAAGCAGGATCGCTTTCCGCACAATCCTACATTACAAAAGTTCAAAAAGAACGCGATGCTGAAATCAGCAGTGCAGCTTATGTAGAGGCACTTAAGAGTAAAGAAATGGCTGAAATTAATTTGGAAATGCAAACTCCAATGATACAAGTTATTGATTTTCCGACTTTTCCCCTGCAAAAGTTGGAGGCTTCCTTTCTTTTATTTCTGATTTTTGGAATTTTTGTGTCTATAATTCTGTCCACTTTGTTAATAATCCTCAATAAACTATTTAGGGACGCACTTAATTCGTAAATTTGCGGCCGATATGAAAAAAATTGAAACAGGAATTCCGGATTTAGTAATCTTGGAACCAAGGGTCTTCGCAGACGACAGAGGCTATTTTTTTGAGAGTTACAATGATCAAAAATTAAAAGAGCTTGGACTAAATTACAATTTCGTTCAAGACAATGAATCCAGATCAAAATACGGCGTAATACGTGGTTTACATTTCCAGACTGGTGAGATGTGTCAGGCCAAACTGATTCGTGTCCTAAAAGGAAAAGTATTAGACGTTGCTGTTGATCTCAGAAAAGGATCACCGACCTACAAACAATGGTACAGCATAGTTTTATCAGGAGAAAACAAAAAGCAATTCATGGTTCCTCGTGGTTTTGCCCATGGCTTTTCTGTTCTGGAAGATGATACCGTTTTTTGTTACAAATGTGACAATTATTACTCTCAAGAGCACGATGGTGGTGTGCTTTGTAGCGATCCAGCTTTAGGAATAGATTGGATGCTACCTGAATCAGATTATGAGTTATCTGAAAAAGACGCAAATCTCCCTCTTTTGGCTGACACCAACTTAGACTTTCAATACAAACAAACATGAACATATTAGTTACTGGCTCTTTGGGCCAATTGGGAAATGAAATAAAGTATTTGGTTGATCAAGACTTGTTCCCCAATGATCACTTTCATTTCTATGATTACCTCGATTTGGACATAACCGATTCTGAGAAAGTCAATGGCTTTTTTGATAGCAATGAAATTCATTGCGTCATTAATTGTGCAGCCTACACACAAGTAGACAAAGCGGAGGAGGATCGTGTAAAAGCTGGCCAAGTCAATGTTGACGGAGTTAAACATTTGGCGCAGAATTGCAAAAAGCACAATGCTTTTATGGTTCATGTATCAACTGACTATGTTTTTGATGGAACCAAGGAAACAGCTTATATTGAAACAGATTTAACTGGGCCAATAGGCGTATATGGTCAAACAAAATTAGATGGAGAGTTGGCATTGCGTGAAATTTTAGATCGAAGTGCAACGATTCGTACTTCTTGGGTATATGCCAGATACGGACATAATTTTTTAAAGACCATGATGCGTTTGGGGAAAACCAAAGACTCCTTGAATGTAGTAAGTGATCAAATCGGTTGTCCAACTTACGCGGGTGATATAGCCAAAGCTATCTTTAAAGTTCTGGAGCGAAAAGATGAAATTCAAGAGAATGAGTTGCTGCATTTCACCAATACAGGAAGAGTTTCCTGGTTCGATTTTGCAGCATTCATTATGAAAGAATCGGGCTCAAACTGCAAGGTCAATCCCATTCCGTCAAGTGAATATCCAACTCCAGCTAAAAGACCAAACTTTAGCCTTTTAGATACCACTAAGATTCAGGAAAAGTACAATGTCGTTTGTCCGGACTGGAAAGAAAGTGCATCATTGGTAATTAAACACTATTTAATTGAAAATCAAATGAACGAAATGCTTGAGAAAATAGATATAAATGAAATCATCGCCATTAGTAAGGATGCTGGAAAAGCAATTCTAGAGGTTTACGGTGAGGAATTTACAGTAGATGTAAAAGAAGACAAAAGTCCTTTAACTGCTGCTGATAAAAATGCAAATGCAGTGATTGAGGCGGGATTGTTGAAAAGCTATCCAAACATTCCCATCTTGTCAGAAGAAACCAAAGCTGAAGAATTCAGCATCAGAAAAGATTGGGATTTCTTTTGGTTGGTGGATCCATTGGATGGGACCAAAGAATTCATCAAACGAAATGGCGAATTTACAGTCAACATAGCCTTAATCCATAAGGGCCGTCCTGTTTTAGGCGTAATTTATGTTCCTGTTACAGAGAAGGTATTTTATGCTACAAAGGGAAAAGGGAGCTTCTGCATCGAAAATGGCGAGACAAGAAAACTGCAAAAAGCTGGAATCACAGATGGCAAGATCTCCATTGCTGCCAGTCGTTCACATTTAAATGAAGACACGCAAGCATTTGTAGAAGAAAAGAAAAAAGATTTCGAAGTAAACTTCATTTCTGCAGGAAGTTCACTTAAATTCTGTTTGGTTGCTGAAGGGAAAGCACACTTTTACCCAAGATTCGCTCCAACGATGGAGTGGGATACAGGAGCTGGACAGATCATTGCTGAAGAATCGGGTGCAACAGTTACTCAACACGGCAGCAATAAAGCATTGGAATACAACAAAGAAAACTTACTCAATCCGTATTTTCTGGTTTCATGACCAAGAACAATTGCTTAGGAAACTTTAGTAAAACTGATTGGATTAACTTCAGCCTGTTAGCAGGATTTTTCATTCTGCTAACAGGCCTTTCTAGAAACTTTCCCTTCTTTTGGGACAATGTCCTTTTGAGCTCTATAGTCGGTCATTTTTTTTATGAAAATGGCTTCTCAAATTTTATTCTTCCTTTTGAAATAAACTGTGGCCATCCTCCATTTTTCGGTGCTTACGTAGGAGCAGCTTGGAAAACCTTTGGCTACAATTTAGCCGTTGCTCACTTTGCAATGATCCCATTTCTGTTGATCCTTGCTTATCATTTAATAAAAATATTTAAGTTCTTTTTGGCAGAAAGCTTCGTCATTTTTGGGCTGCTGCTTTTAATTCTTGAACCAAGTTTAATAAGCCAATGTACAATGGTCAGCAACGATGTTGTGATGACAAGCATGTTCATCTGGGCTTTGAGTTCTATACTATATAAAAAAGAAGCCTGGCTCATTCCGGCTACTATTATAATGGTCCTAATCAATATAAGAGGAGCATTAATGGTTTTTATGTTGTTTCCCGTCCTTTTGGTTGTGAAATGGCAATTGGAGAAAAAACTGGCTTGGAAGCAAGTTTTATGGTTCTTCCCATCCTTGATGGTTTTTGCTTTGTGGAATGCTTTTCATTATTCCGAAACTGGAAGCATGTTAATGGGAAACAATCCCAAATGGGCAGAACATTACGAGTACTTTTCACTTAAAATAGCATTAAAAAATTTGATTGTTATTGCAAGGAATATGCTGGACTATGGAAGGGTCTTCCTATGGTTTGGAATAGTGATTTTTGCTTCAATACAATTCAAATCAAAAGAACTTTGTAATACAAAGCAAACATTAGCTGCTTCAATATTTTTAGTTCCTTTCGTTTTAATTGCTTTAATTTTTGGAACTGCATCTAATCCTGTTGGGCACAGGTACCTATTGGTTTTTTATGTTCTAGCTATTTTACTCTTTTCAGTTTTGCTTCAAAGGTATTGGGATGATAAATTTTCCAAACTACTTTTAATATTTGCCTGTATTGGAACATTTACAGGAAATCTTTGGGTTTATCCTGAAACCATTGCTCAAGGTTGGGATTCCACATTAGGCCACATCAATTATTTTGAAATCAGGAGAGAAGCCTACAATTTTGTTAAAACAGAGCAAATTCCAAAGAATCAGATTGGAGCAGGTTTTACCATGCAGCAACAAACGAAATTCATAGATTTGCAGCCTGGTTATGGGGATTTTGGTAGAAAGGACAAGGGAATTGACAACTATAATTACATACTTTATTCCAATATTATCAATGACTTTTCAGATGATGAAATTGATCAGCTCAATAAAAATTGGATTCTTAAAAAACAATGGAGGAAGAATGGTGTGTTCATAAAGCTATTTGCCAATAAATAAAGTGTTTTGCAATAAGTAAATTGTTGTGCATGAATTGTTTTGCGAAGTCTAACCGTATTTCAATCAGCCTCATTTGGAATAATGTTCGAAAAATGTCTAGTTGTAGGCATCCTTTTATCCACAAATTGCATTATAGTAATGTTTAGAACCTTTTATTCAATAAAAAATCGCGTTTTTTGTGCTTTATCTAAAAAGAACATCGATACATTTTAATTTAAACCTATATGAAGAAATTATTACTTTTCTTTGCGGTATTTTTATGCTGCCTCTTTACCTTTTTTCCATTTACTCAATTAACTGCTCAACTGGATTCTAATTTGGAAATGTTGAGTCTCAATCCTTTCATTAGCCCAAGCGATGGTGGTTCTGATATTTGGGGTTATACAGATGAAAATGGGGTGGAATATGCAATAATAGGGAGGCAGATGGGAATCAGTGTTTGGGACGTTTCTGAGCCAACAGATCCTGAATTGTTATATGAAATTCCTGGTGCTTCTGCTGTTTGGCGAGATATGAAAACATTTAATGATCGGGTATACATTGTAAATGATAATAGTAATGAGGGTATAGGAGACAATGTAGGAGATGGATTGGTTATTATTGATATGAGCGGTGCCCCTTCCAATATTTCTCATACTGTGGTTACAGATTTACCATTTGGTGCCCCTATTCATAAATGCCACAATATCTTTATTGACGAAGATAGTGGATATGCCTATTTATTTGGTTGTGATAACAATACCAGTGGAGCTGTCATTTTGGATCTAAATCAAAATCCTGATATGCCTTCAATGATTGGAACTTATTTTGAAAGCTATGTCCACGATGGATATGTTAGAAATGATACCCTTTACGCTTGTCAAGTGTTTGATGGTACAATGGCTATCATTGATGTTTCAGTCCCATCTAGCCCTGTAATAATAAACCAATGGGTTACTTCGAGCAATTTCACTCATAATTGCTGGTTATCAGATGATGGTAGAACATTATATACCACAGATGAAGTATCTGGTGCGTTTATAGATTCCTATGACGTTTCAAATCCTTTGAATGTAGTACGACTAGACAAAATTCAATCCAGTCCTGGAGAAGGAGTAATACCGCACAATACTTTTTGTGTTGGAGACTTCTTGGTTACTTCCTACTACAGGGATGGCGTTACCATTCACGATGCTAAATATCCGGACCAAATAGTTGAAGTTGGAAGATATGATACCTCTCCTAATTACTCTGGCGATGGCTTTAATGGTTGCTGGGGAGTTTACCCATATTTCCCATCAGGAAACATCATTGCATCAGATATTGAGGAAGGGCTATATGTTCTAAGACCTACTTATGTTTATTCGAGTCGTTTGGAAGTTAATGTATCCAATAACGGAAACCCTTTACAAGGGGCTTCTGTGACTTTAGTGGAGGCTGGCCTTAATGAAATCACCAGTGTTATCGGTCAGGTAAGAATGTCTACCTTGGATGAAGAAACATATACGGTGTTAATTGAAAGAGATGGATTTGTTTCTCAAACTTCTGAAGTTCAAATGCAAGCAGGCGAAAGAGTTGTTGTCGAGGTAGAACTTGAAGCTTTAGAATCTTTTACAGCAAATATCTCAGTTGTAAATGAATTTGGCATAGCAGTTCCTGAAGCGAATGTTATTATTGTAAATGAATTTTCAGGGCAAACCAATCAAAATGGAGTATCAAGCTTTTCATTTTTTAGTTTAGATGGTCCCTTGGAAATAATTGTAGGAGCTTGGGGTTACCAAACCACAGTTCTTTCTGAGCAATTAAATGCTGATAATCCTTCTCTGGAAATTGTTGTAAACAGCGGTTATGATGATGGGTTTTTCTTTGATTATGGTTGGACGGTTTCGGGTGATGCTGTAGCTGGAAATTGGGAAAGAGCAACACCAAATGAAACTTTTTTCCAAAACAACCTTTATACACCAAGTCAAGATGCAACAAGTGATTATGGAAATTTTTGTTTCGTTACTGGTAATGGTACAGAAACTACTACATCACATGATGTTGATGATGGCAATACTGTAATCACCTCCCCGAGCTTTGATCTTTCAACTTATGGAGAACCAATATTGAGCTATGATCGATTCTTTGCCAATGGTGGTGGTCAAGGTGACCCATTGAATGACCAACTTACAATAAGTATAAGCAACGGAAACGAAACGGTAATCCTGAATGAAGTTATGCCTTTGGATGATCCATTCCAATGGGTAAGTGAATCTCATCAATTAAAGGATTTTATCGAACTTACAAATGATATGAGATTATTTGTAGAGACAGGTGATCTTGCAAACTCAGGTCATGTAGTAGATGCTGCTTTCGATGCTTTCAAAATTTTAGATGAAGCACCTCCAGAGCTTTATGCCTTAACAGGTTCAGTTAAAAATGAAAATGATAATGTAATTCCAAATATTGTTGTCAACTTAGATCAATTAGGTCTAAATGCAAACTTAGAAGTAGATGAAAATGGCTTTTTTGATTTAAATGGAATACCGGAAGGAATTTATAATATTACAGTCGGTGCTTGGGGATACTTGAGTCAAAACTTGGTAGATGTTGAATTGAATGCAAATACTTCCCTCGATGAAATTGTATTGGTAGAATCATATTATGACGATTTTTCAATTGATTTGGGATGGGCTGTATCTGGAGATGCAGTTTCAGGGAAATGGGAAAGAGGAATTACCCAAGCCTCTACCTTTGAATCTACCACGTATAATCCAGACCAAGATGTTCAAGATGATGTAGGAGTAGATTGTTTCGTTACTGGCTTAGAAAGTCCTGGTGATCCAAATGAAAATGATGTTGACAATGGTTCTACGATATTGCTTTCTCCTGTTTTCGATCTGAGCGGCTATGAGAATCCTTACATCAGTTACAACCGTTGGTTTGCGAATGGTGGAGGAAGCACATTCCCCAATGATAACCTCGAAATTTCAATAGTTTCTGGTGATGAAATTTTTGAACTGGAATCTGTAAGTGCAAGTGATCCTGAATTGAGTCAATGGTCTTACCAAAACTTTAGAGTAGGAGACTTTTTAGATTTTAACAGTGAAATGCAATTGATGTTAGAGGTAAAAGATGGCGCTAGCTTTGATCACATTACTGAAGCTGGTTTTGACGCATTTAGAATAGTCGATTCAATGGCAGTTGATACAATGGTCATCGATTCAACCATTGCAGGCATTGACAATTTTAACAAAATCGAAATCAATTTCGCACCTAATCCATTCAATTTGGAACTAAATTTCCAAATTTCTGATTATGTTAATATATCTGCTCAATATGGAGCTTTGATTGGCAATGTTTATGATTTAAATGGAAAATTAGTGAAAACAATTAGAATAAATAACAGCAATAATAAAGTAAATACACAGGATTGGAATTCTGGTGTATATGTATTTGAAATTTCAAATGCTCAAAGCTTGCTGCTCAGCCAAAAATTAATTAAACAATGATCGGCTGATAAAACTAATATTATACCTAAAAAAGGGATCTGTTTTCAGCAGATCCCTTTTTTTATGCGTAATAAACGACATACTGCCTTAAATTTTTATTTTTGCATTCCCAAAAATTCATAATAAAATCAAAATGGAATACAACTTTTCAGAAATAGAGAAAAAATGGAAGTCCCATTGGGACCAAAACGAGGTTTACAAAGTATCAAATGACTCTGATAAGCCTAAGTACTATGTCCTTGATATGTTCCCGTATCCATCAGGTTCTGGCCTGCATGTGGGACATCCTTTAGGATACATTGCTTCCGATATTTACGCACGGTACAAAAGATTGAATGGCTTCAATGTTTTACATCCAATGGGATTCGATGCTTTTGGCCTTCCAGCTGAGCAGTATGCGGTTTCTAAAGGAATGCATCCAATGGATACAACACGTGAAAATGTTGCCACTTATAGAAGTCAATTAGACAACTTAGGAATGTCTTATGATTGGTCTAGATCGGTCAATACCTCTGATCCAAAGTACTACAAGTGGACACAATGGATATTTTTGCAAATGTTCAACTCTTGGTATGATTCAGATGCTGAAACTGCAAAGCCTGTGGAGGAATTAATCGCACATTTCGAAAGCAAGGGATCTGCAGGTATCAATCCTGCCCGAAGTGAAGATTTGGATTTTTCTGCCGAAGAATGGAAAGCCAAAGATGAAGAAGGGAAGGAAAAAATCATGCAAAACTATCGTTTGGCTTTCCAAGCTTACAGCGATATTTGGTATTGTCCTGCATTGGGAACTGTTTTGGCCAATGATGAAATAAAAGATGGCGTTTCAGAAAGAGGTGGACATCCTGTCGAAAAACGTCGTTTGCGTCAATGGTTTTTGAGAACGACTGCATATGCAGATCGTTTATTGAATGGATTGGATACGGTCGAATTCAGTGATGCATTAAAGGAAATGCAAAGAAATTGGATTGGAAAATCCCATGGTGCTTCAATGCATTTTCAAATTGCAGATTCAGACAAGACATTTGAAATTTTTACCACTCGTGCAGACACTATTTTTGGTGTGACCTTTATGGTCTTGGCACCAGAACATGATTTGGTTAAAGAAATAACCACAGAAGAACAAAAGGCAGAGATTGAGGAGTATTTGACCTATGTAAACACACGTTCTGACATTGACAGAATGAGTGAGGTTAAAAAGGTGACCGGTTGTTTTACTGGAGCTTATGCCATCCATCCTTTCACAAAAAAGCCAATTCCTATTTACATAGGTGAATATGTTTTGGCTGGTTATGGAACCGGAGCCATCATGGCTGTTCCTGCCGACGATGATCGTGACAATGCATTTGCAAACAAGTTTGGGATTCCTATTAATGAAATCATAGACAAGTCAGATCATCCAGGAGCGGGTAGGGAAGACAAGGTGGGTAAAATGATCAACTCTGATTTCTTAAATGGAATGGAAGTTTTAGATGCGATCCAGGAAGTAAATAAACGTTTGGAATCAGAAGGCATTGGTCAGGCCAAGGTTAATTTCAGATTGCGTGATGCTAGTTTCAGTCGCCAGAGATATTGGGGAGAACCATTTCCAGTTGTTTACAAGACCGATGATGACAGTGCTGTACCATATGCTTTGGAACAAGATTCTTTGCCATTGCAATTGCCAATGGTTCAATCTTTTGAGCCAACAGGAGATGGCAAATCACCTTTGTCTTCAAATACAGAATGGACGAACTTGTCTGACGGAACTTTTAGAGAAACAGACACAATGCCTGGTTATGCTGGTTCAAGTTGGTATTTCTTGAGGTACATGGACCCAGACAACGACGAGTTTTTTGTAGGAGAAAAAGCAATTGATTACTGGCAAGATGTTGATTTGTACATTGGTGGTGCAGAGCATGCTGGTGGTCACTTGATTTATTCACGTATGTGGCACAAATTCTTTAAGGACATGGGCTGGGTAAAAACAGAAGAGCCTTATAAGAAATTGGTCAATCAAGGAATGATACAGGGTATTATTGAATACTTGTATTTGAGCAAAACGAAAAAAGATGGATACCATCGATTTGTTTGTTCTAAAATTGCTGAAAGTGAGGAAGATATTGTAGATAAATTTGCTAGGATTCCTATACATGTAGATTTTGTAATGAAATATGGTTCTCCAGAATCTTTTTTAAACATCGACAGCATTAAGAAGTTTATTGATTGGAGACCAGAATATGCGGAGGCCATTTTTGAATGCGGAAAAGGAACTTTCCAGAATGGAGTGTTCACTGCTAGAAACGAAGGCGATACAGACAGCAATTTATTGACCAGTAGCGAGTCTGGTAAAATGTCGAAAAGGTATTACAATGTTGTAAATCCAGATGACATGGTTAATCAGTATGGGACGGATGTTTTCAGAATGTATGAAATGTTCCTTGGACCATTGGAGCAAGCCAAGCCATGGGATACACAAGGAATCAGCGGAGTTTCAAAGTTTATCAGAAAATTCTGGGGTTTGTTCCATCAAGGCGAAGAGTTTGTAATAAGTGATGAAAAAGCTAGTCCAGCCGAAATGAAAGTTTTACACAAAACGATCAAGAAAATCCACGACGATATTGGGCGATTGTCTTTAAATACCTGCATCAGTGCTTTCATGGTTGCGACCAATGAATTGCAATCTATGAAATGCAATAAGCGTGAAATATTAGAGCCATTGTGCGTTTTATTGGCGCCTTTTGCTCCATTTACTTCCGAGCATCTTTGGCAGTCAATAAGTGATCGAGGACAAAATGTTTCCATTCATAATGGTGCCGAATATCCTCAGGTTGATGAGCAATACTTGGTAGAAGATGCTTATGAATATCCTGTTATGATTAAGGGTAAAATGAGAACTAAAATTTCCTTGGCTTTGGATTTAGAGCAAGCCGATGTAGAGAAAATAGTCTTAGCAGATGAAAAAGTTCAACAATGGTTGGATGGAGCTGCTGTTAAGCGTTTTGTTTATGTTAAGGGTAAAATTGTGAATATTGTGGCTTAGAAGGCTGTTGGTCTTTGGCCATTAGCCATTGGCTTTTTTCGGCTTTCGAAATTAATCGTTTTTTGAGCAGAGAAATAGTTGATACATGATAAAAAAAGCTTTAAAAGCCTTGGTCTAATAAAATATATTATGACCAAGGCTTTTTTTTGTGCTTTACAATATTATCGCTATTTTGGGAATGCCCTTAGCTAATAGTTTTTCATTTTAGAACTAATAGGCAAATGTCTTAGTACTCAGTACTTGATACTTATTACTATCTCTTATTTCATGAAATTAAAAAAACGATACTTGATTCCTTTGATAATTATTGTTGCCCTTGCCTTATTGTATTTGCTTGGTCCCAAAGCCAAGTATCCGGCATTTGATGGAAAGATTTCAGACTTAAACCTGAATATATCTCAATTGGATGATTTTCTTTCACAGAAAGAATCGAAAATTCCTGACATGAAGAAGGACAATGAAGCTAGAATTGTTTGGGCAGATTCGAGTAAGCAAAAAACTGAATACAGCGTGGTTTATATTCATGGTTTTTCAGCCAGCGCAATGGAAGGAGATCCAGTCCATTTCGAATTTGCCAATCGTTTTGGTACCAATCTTTATCTGCACAGACTGCCAGCTCATGGTCGGAAGGATTCAGTGTTTTTTAGAGACTTGACACCTAAGAAACTGATCGACTCCGCCAAGGAAGCGATTTCGATTGGTAAAATTTTAGGGGACAAAGTAATTGTAATGTCCTGTTCAACAGGCTCAACTTTATCTGCTTATTTGGCCGCTTACAATCCAGACGACATTCATGCTCAGATTATGTATTCTCCTAACATCAATCTTAAAAGTAAAATGTCGACACTTTTGACAAAGCCTTGGGGAATGCAATTGATAAAAATGCTGGAAGGAGAAAATCATTCCTTTGAGCCGCCAGACGATGCTGAGAAATATTGGAATTGTTCTTATCCTGTTGAATCATTGGTTGCGCTTCGCAGCTTGATAGACCAAACGATGAAGCCAGAGATTTTTAAGAAGATTACTGTTCCTACTTGGTTTGGATATTATTATAAAAACGAAAAAGAACAAGATCCAACAATTTCAGTGGCAGCAATAGATAAAATGTATGATCAAATTTCAACTCCGGTTGAAATGAAGCGGAAGGTTCCTTTTCCTAAAGCCAAGGTTCATGTAATTACCTCAAAACTCTATTCACAAGATTTGGATACCGTAATATTGGAAAGCTATAAGTATGCTGAAGAGGTTCTCGGAATGGAGGTGAGCGTAAAGTAATCTTTACAAAGACATAGAATTTCATTACAAAGTGAAAACTTTACAAAGCGGAGAAACAAAGGCTCTTCTAACTTAAATAAAATTTGACTACATTTGATTATTGATTTTTACCATGTCTTGGCCAATAGCAAATGGCCAAAGGCCAAAAGCCTATAAATGAGAATAAACGGACATTCGCATCTTTTACCTTACCCTGAAGACATTCCTGCTTTCATGAAAGACAAGGAGATTTTTTGGGTCGATAGTGAGCGCAAATATATGCTTCAAAAAGGGTGGAAACGTCCAATAACAGATTCCAGTTTTTTCTTAGATGAGAAATTGGAATGGATGGAACGAAACAACATCGATCATGCTGTTGTATTGAACCTCTCTCAATTGTATGGCAATGGTCTTCGTCTGGAGGAGATGAAAAAAGTACTGCGTTTCCAAAATGATTTCAATGCAAAAGTTCAGCAAGACCATCCGGATAAGTTTACTTGTGGTTTTGTTGTGCATTCTGGATTTGTTCAGGGGGCTTTGTGGGAAATTGAAAGGTGTGTAGAAAAATTGGGGCTCCGTGTTCTTTGTTTGCCAACCCATTACATGGATTCAATTGGAACTTGGAGGAGTATTTTCGATGAGGAGATAGAACCCATTTTAGAGTTGGCCAATCACTATAAATTAGCGATTGAGGTTCACCCTTATGATGGTGAAAAATTCATTAAATTACAAAACACCGCCTGGCGTTTTCACTTGGTTTGGATGCTGGCCCAATGCGCAGATTCTTACCACTTTTTCACTTTAAATGGCTATCACGCCAAATATCCTGACATCAGAGTTTGTTTTGCTCATGGTGGTCAGTTGGCTCAAATAAACCTGGGAAGAAGGATACAGGGATTTGATGGTCGACCTGACCTGTTTAAGGGGAAAATGCACCCTAGAAAAGCAGTTGGTCATCCTAATATTTATTTTGATACTTTGGTTCATGATACTGAATCTTTAGAATTGATGGTGAAAAGAATGAGCACCGATCAAATCATAATGGGCCTTGACGATCCTTATCCCTTGGGTGAAATGGAGAGTGAGCCTCAATCCTCTTATCCAGGAAAATTGCTTGACCTAGCGCTTAAAAAAAATATCATCAATGAACAGCAGCACAAAGATATATGGTGCGATAATGTTTTGAAGTGGTTGGGTGAGCCAAGGAAACAGGAATTGGTGAAGATGTTTGGAATTGAAGGGTAGGCTAATTGTAGGCTTTTAGCCTTTGGCCTTTAGCTGTGGCTTTTTTTCAATGTATAAATTATTCATCCACATCACCATCATTATACACCAAAGTGTTATAACTGATCATGGTCGAGCCCAATTCTTGGAATTATAATCAAACGCGCCACCGCGCCACTATAAAACCATGCCACCACAAAACAAACGTCATACCCGATCATGGTCGGGCACATGCTTCGGAATTTTCCAAACCGTTAAGTCTTACCCAACAAAAGTCATCCGACCACCGCTGCTAGCTATTCGAATTTGGCAACCGTGCTTAAAGCCCTAAGAGATTATGAACAGGCGAAAGTCTTATTGGAAAAAGCGGCAGGAATAATGAAAGTGGCTTTTAATGCTGACCATCCTTATGTAAAAAGGGCAGAGAACAATCTTGCAGTTTTATTGGAAAAAATGAATAATGAGTAACGATGTTTGCAGGAATTTGACAGCTAACAGCTAAAGGCCAACTGCCAAAAGCTTTCCCCGTCAATGAAACAAAACATGCAAGACTCCCAATGAAACCAGCAAAGCCAAGCCATACCATTTCAAATCATCGCTTGCAAATTTAAAAATCTCTTCCTTGCTTCTCAATCCATTCTTTGAAATTGCTGGAATCGCAATCAAAGAAAAGGCTATAACAATCACCCAACCGGAACGGACAAAGTAATTCATTTCAGGAAAGAAAGATTGAAAAACATAATGCAATGGGCCAGTGCATAAAAAGGCCACTAAGGTTAATTTTCTATTTGGCATTATTAGGAAAGCTGCAGTACAAATTACGACTACGATGCCACAGTTTATGTAATAGCGCAAATTGTTTAAGTAATGCGTAAAGGCCAGTTCTGGATTTTTAAATTTCACGTAAACAAAAATAAGTCCCATTATAATTCCTGTGATCAAGGAGAAAAGAATTGTTTTTCTTCCTGCATTTACAACTTGAGTGTCATTCGCATCTTTGTTAATGTACTCTTTGTAAATATCGATAGAGAAAAGAGTGGCCAATGAATTGAATAGGGAATCTAC
>CALBCY010000015.1 GCA_937927195.1 uncultured Chitinophagales bacterium | reverse complement strand
CTTGATCCAATTAGGATGGCCTTTCAAATGCTAGACTTGAGGACTTGACATTTTCTCAAATCAAAAAATTGCTTTATTTTTGGTCTTATGACCGCTTACTTTTGGTCTTATGACCGCTTACTTTTGGTCTTATGACCGCTTACTTTTGGTCTTATGACGCTTACTTTTGGTCTTATGACGCTTACTTTTGGTCTTATGACGCTTACTTTTGGTCTTATGACCAAAAGGGGCATTGTTTAATTAATGATGCCTCTTAAATCAAGCATTTTTGCTTCGTTTCATAAAAGTTCACCAGGTCCTTTGGTGAAAATACCAAAGGAAAGCCATGATTTGTCTTGTACTCGAGATTACAATAATAGAGCATTTAAGTAATAATTTCAGTGAGTATTTTCGGCACCTTATTAAAAGTGGACCTTTTGATTCATCCTTTGAAAGTTTACCATCTTTATCGGCATCCATTTTGAATGTTTCCGCTATAGATGTGGAATGGTTTTGTGAAATTGGCTTGATTTTTATTGACAATAAAGTGAATGGAGTATCTCAGAAAAAATATCAAACTGTATTCAGACGGATACTTGCAATTTAGAGTAATTGTTTTAATTGCTTTTAAAATAAACGAGATATTTCATCAAAAGAAATACCAAGGTTAAAATCAATAATCAATTGACAAAACCGGCAATTCACTATGGTTCACAATCATTTCAACATTGCTTCCAGAAATTAGCCTTTTAAGCGGATGTCTTTTGTGATTGGAAATGGCAATTAAATCAATTTCGTTTTCTTTCGTGAATGCTTTAACACCCAGGTCTACCGATCTTGAAGGATAAAAGTGCGTCTTGATTTTGTAATCGGCAGCAATTTCATCAAACAATTTGAAAGCCTCGTCAATAACAATTTTTGGCTGAGAGAAAAAGCTAGGCGTATCAATGCTGAGAACGTGAATTTCATCGTTTTCAAAATTAGAAATAAAAATCAGGAATTGACGGAATGCTTCTTGATCTTCTACATTTAAACCCGTCACAAAGAGTGCCTTTGAAAATCGAAAGTCTTTAATTTCATTTTTAACAACCAATACATTCTTGTGTAACTTTCGAATTACTTTTTGTGCATTGGAACCAATTCTCCATTCTTCTCTGCCTGAAGCACCGTGCGAACCCATGACAATCAAATCGAATTCTATCTGTTCAATGACCTCTTCAATGTTCTCTAAAAATTTACCACCTGTATAATGATAAAAGCATTTTATTCCCTGTGCTTCCAAATTCTTTTTAATGACCTCCATTTTATCTCTTGCTTTGATTGCAATGGTTTTATGGAAAGTATCGTGAAATTTTTCTTCTGCAGATAAGTCTTCCCAATCATCTGGGATAGAGCTGCAATGATAAAGGTGTACTTCACCATTGACCACTTCTTTGATAATATCAGCGGCTGCGCTTACGGCAAAATCTGAAAAAACAGAAAAATCTATTGGGACTAAAATTTTCATTTTTTATTGTTTGATTTTTTTACTAAAATGGACCTTATCTATTTTAACAAATGAGATTGAAAGGCCAAGACTGGAATGTTTGATTTGTAAGCCAATTGTTTGGCATTGCTTTGGTTGAACAATTCTTGAAAGAAATTTCTTTTATGAACCATCATCGCCAATACGTCGGCTTGATGCATTTCCACATAATTTTGAATTTCGTCCAATAAATTGTTTCCTTCAACTACATCAAAAGTGATGTTTCTATTCCCATCGAACTTACTTGCCAAAGCCTGCATTTTTAAAGTGTAAGCTTCAGTGTGGGCCAAATCAATATGGAAACATTTTAATTGTGCTCCAAAATTATTGCTCCAGTCTACTAGGTAATTCAATAGTAACCTGTTTTCTTCTGAATAATCTGTAGGAACTACGATGGTTTTTATTTCACCATCAAAAATGGCATATTCAGGTATTGCAAGAACAGGGCAATATGCATTTTCCATTACTTCGCCAGCCACACTGCCCACGAACATTTCTTTTATGCCAGATGCTCCAGTTGTTCCCATTACAATCAAATCGACTCTCAGTTGTTGTGCCGACTCAAGGATGTCTGTATGAACCAGTCCTCTTTTAAGGCTTACATTGATTGGAACATTTTCGGCCTGGGGATAAATCTTGGATGAAACATCCATAATGAAATCAGTGAATTTTCCAATGGCCACATCTTCTCTGTTCAAATCCAAAGAGTTAATTACCTCTGGTGGAATATAGGTGTCTCCGATGGGCTGAGGAATTTGATAGACATGAAGTACTTCAATAGAAGCGTTCATTTTGTTTGCCATTTTTATGGCGTATTCCAATGCATTTAAAGAGCATTGTGAAAAGTCGATTGGAACAAGAATGGTTTTCATCTTTATTGTTTTTTTATTGTTTTTATGAGTTAAATCCAGAGGAGTCCATTGTTAATTCTATTGATTGGTAGACATTAGATGCTAGGTTTAAAACTAAATCGAACAGTTTTTTAATGTTTATGAAATTTATCGTCTAAAACCTAGCTTCTAAAATCTAATGTCTAAAATTGTATTTACCACATAAAAGGTAATTTAGAGGCTTAGCCAATTTGATTAAAGGCTTTTGGGAATACGAGCAATGGTGTATCTGTATGCATAAGCATTTTATGAATCAGTCCATTGCTGTTTGCTAAAGAGTTTCTACGAACCATGGCCAATAGATCAATTTTTTCTTCCTCGATGAATTCGTCAAGCGTGTTCACTTTATCATGACCATGCAAGATTTCAATACTTGCCTGTTCTTTTAACTCTCTCATCTCTTGGTATTTTATATTGTAATGATTCTTGGATCTCAAATGGTTAAAATTGTCTTTTGTTTCCGCAATGTGAACAATGGCCAAATGTGAATTGAATAATTTGCTAATGTCTTTGACCATTTTTAAAGCGGTATTATCGTCGCTGTCAAAGTCTTCAGTAAAAGCGATTTTTTCTAGTTTTTGGTAGTTTGCATTTTCAGGAACAGCCAATACTGGGATTGTATTTGTTTCTATAATGTAAGAAGTGATGCTTCCCATTTTTTTTGTTTCTGAATTGCCTTCGCCCTGCGTACCCATGATGATTAGGTCAAAGTTTTGATTGTTACTTATTTGTACAATGTTTTCAACAACGTCGCCATTCATTACTTGGAAATCAAATTTGATTTGATCAAGCGGTAAAGCTGTTGCTCGTACATTAAAGTCATTGACAAATTCTTTTGTCTTATTCAGTTGAGCAACTTCCACTTGTTTTAAACTGTGCGTCAATTGATCCATAGTTATATTGGTTTCCATGATTGGAGCTTGATAAGAATGGAAGACACAAATTTCTGCTTTGAATTTTTTAGCCAAATGGCAGGCAAATTGGAAAGCGTTACAAGCATTTTTTGAAAAATCTGTTGGGAATAAAATTTTCATTTTTTTATTGTTTTATAGTTAATAATTATAGTCACAAGTTAAAGCGGAATAGTCGTGTGAAATATGATGTTTGTCAGTACTTCAATTGATACTTGTCATGTTCTGTCAATTTTCTCCTTTACAACCAGAAGAGGAATTGTGTTTATGGTGTCAATCAACTTTTCAGTGAAACTTCCAAGTATCCATCTTTGAATTCTCGATTTTCCTTGCGATCCAACGATGATTAGATCTGCCTCTTTTTTTAGCGCTTTTTCTTTGATGATTTCGACGCCTCCAAATTTATGGTTGAGGTAATAAAGGGGATTTATAGAAATGTTTTCTGTGTCCAATTCTTGTATAGCTGTTGAAAAGTCCTCCAAGGCATTGCCTCTAATAAGTGGTTCAAGTTTCTTTTTGCCATAGCTTACACCCCCACCAAATTCTGGTAAATCATAAATGTGAATAGGGTATAGGTTAACCTTTGGATTTTGTTTTGCCATAATGATTCCTTCTTCCAATGCTCTAATTGAAGATTGGGAAAAGTCTATTGGAATGAAAATGTTTTTAATGTTCTCCTTAGCTTTTTCAGGAACGAAAAGAATGGAACTTTTGGCAGCTCTTGCCACTTGTTTGGGAACAACTCCTAGACCTTTTAATTCTACCTTTTTGCCCATGATTAATAGGTCAATGTTTTTGACCTCTAGTCGATGAATCAATTCCTTAGAAGGGGAACCTTCGACAACCTCAAATTCAACATCGAATTTGTTGTAGTCAGGAAAAAATGTTTCAACCTTGCTAATCATTTCCTTTTTCAGTTTCTCATCCATTGGTTGTCTGAGTTCAGGAAAATCTCTCACGATGTAATCGGGCACCGCTAAATCTCTATGGATATGCGTGAAATATATTTTACCAGGATTGATTTTATCGCAAAGCATTGCGCTGTATTCGAGAATGGATCTGTCCATTAATGAAAAATCAAGTCCAATTAAGATTCTGTTAAATTTGTACATTTTGTTCTGTTTTTGTTTTATACTTCAAATATATTTCATCCAGAACCGGATTAAAATGAGCAAAGTCATCGCAGGAAATGATTTGAATTGCCAGAGACTGAATAGGAGAATGAATGGAGTAGTTAAGATTTATTTGAAAAAAAATGGAGGTTGAGCAAAGCCCAACCTCCAACAAACAATAAAAAAACTTTAACTGTTTTCGGATTACATAATGCTTGTTCTAATGGTAAATGATGACTCACAAATATGAATATATCTGAAGCTTTCATTTTAACTACCCATTAATTAGATCTCTATGTTTTCCTGGAAAACAAGTAAAGGAATACGGCCTCCCAAAGCCATATTCTTGACATGATTGCTAAAAAGCAATTCCGCGATTATTCCTTTTTTATGATAAAGCATACACAACATATCTGCATTTTTTTCGGCGATGTAATTGTTTATAGCGATTAAAGGATCTCTGCTGTTTACAACTTCAAATTTAATGTTGATTTCATCTCTAAACTCATAGCGGTAATCTTCCATGCGTTTTAAGGCTTGTTCATATTTTGCATTTCCACTTTTCTGAACATTAAAGCAGTGAATGTATGAATTGAAGTATTTGGCAAAGTCCAATGCTTTGCCAATACTAGGATCTTCAAACCAGTCAATTCCTGTGGCATAACAGATTTGTTTTAGCCCTTTGTATTTCGAGTCTTCTGGCACGACCAATAAAGGACAGGTAGCATTGTTGATTAATTTTGTGGTATTACTTCCCCAGAAAACATCTGTTAGGTTATTGGCACCTTGGGTTCCCATTACAATGAAATCAATTTTTTCATCTTCAATAACTTTGGTGATTTCAGGAACAAAATCTCCTTCTCGAAGTATGTGATCTACCTGAATAGCAGTTAATTGTTCGTGTTCGGATGATTGTCTCAGAATGGCGGCTTCTTGCTTGTATTGTTGAAATTCTAAAGCTACTTCGCTGTTCAATTTTTCTAACAAACCCTCTGGTAAATAACTTTTTAACGGGGCAAGTGGATCTGAAATATGTACAGTGCTGATTCTTGCTCCGTATTCATTGGCTATATACAAAGCATATCTAAAAGCATTTCTTGCACTAGGGGAGAAGTCGGTAGGAACTAATATGTGTTTCATTTTTATTTTTTTATTTACTGAAAAAAATTAACGGAACTTCAATGGTTTTGAGAAGTTGTTCGGATACGGATTTGTTGAACATTCGGTCAATAATTCCTTTCGGAACTTTATTTATGGCCAATAAATTCGCATTGCTTTGACTGATGTAATCATTGATTTCTTCACAAATATTGTCGCCTTTTAATACTTCAAATTCAACATTAATATCCGGGAAGATCATTCGCATTTCGTCCCAATTTCCAGCATTTTTATTGTCGATGTGCAAGGAAGTGTAATGAATAGATTGGCTGTCAAATAGTTTGTACAAGTCTAAAAGAATGTCTTCATCGGTTTCTTTGTAATCAGTAGCAAAGACAATTTTTTCTATGTCTGATTTTATTTGAAAATTTTCAGGTACAATGCAAATTGGAATTGAATGAGTTTCAAATTGAATGTGCCGAAAAATGTTTTCGGTATTTTGAGTTAATAGAATTAAGTCAGCCTTTGTTTTCCAAGCCATGTTAATAAGTTCTGTTCCTGGATCACCGTATGAAAAACTGAAATTTATTGGAATGTCTAAATTCTTTTTCCTAATTGCTATTTTGAGTTTTGTAATAAACAAATCAATTTTATTTTTGACCATAGAGTCTACAGAACTGACCGGTGCAATTGTGGCATTTTGAGTGTCATAGACCGTTTCATTATTCGCAGGTAAATAGAGGTTTTTAAATTGCTCTGGCATGATGTGAACTATTTCTATTTCGGCATCAAATTGTTTGGCCAAACCAAGTCCAAAACTTATGGATTCAGTGCAAAACTTATCTTTGTGGGCTTCAAAAATTGGAATAATTAGCTTTTTCATGTTGATTGAAATTTGTTAGAATTTTATTTCATACAGAAGAGTCGTGCTTATAAAGCATTTGGAATCAAATCGCTTTTTGGAGCTTGGTATTTTACCGGGTTTTTTTGATGAAGACTTTTTCTTTCGATAAAATCATTATACAAGCTCTTTGCTTTTTCCACATAATAATATTCAAGTGGAAAAAGGCCTGCGATTTCTGGAATTCTACAATAGGCGTCAATGAATTGTTCTTCGTCTTTATTAATGTAACTCATTCTCATCAGTCCATAATTGCCAAATATAGAATTGTCCCTTTCATCAATGGCTTTTTGATAATAGATTTCAGCCTGTTCGTGGTAACAAGAGTAATCACATAAGTATTCAGGTGATAGATCAGGAAAATATTTGTTTATGAATGATGGAATGTCTTCTTCTGAAATGTTGACTGCATAGGTCCACCATTCGCCCATTGCAAACCAAAGCTTGTCGAAATGAGGGTTGACATCCAGTCCTTTTTTTATTTGAACAAGAGAAGCAAGCAGGTATGCCGCATTTTTTCTTTTGTTTTCACTATTTAGTTCTGATAATTGAATAGAAGCAAGTGAAGAGAGAAATAAACTTCCTGTATTGCTTTTGTGTTTGACTAAAATTTCGTTTGAATATTTTTGACTCAATTCAAAATAGTGTTCAGATAAGAAATAGTCCATTTCATTTAATCCCTTCGCTAAATACAATTCACTTAAAGAATGCTTCGCTAGGAATGCATTGGAATCTCTTTCTATGATCAGTTCATAGGTTTTAATGGCTTTGTCATATTCTCTTCGGAAAATCAGACTTTGAGCAATTCTGTATAGGTCTTCATTGTCATCCACCAAAAATATGCTGTCGTCATTAACAATTTCAACTATTTCATCTTCTAAATTTGAGCTGTTTGTAGGGTCTGAAATGAATCCTGTTGGAATAATAAAGAGGAGAATTGCCAGAATAAAAAGCGAGGTGTTTGCAAATGATGAATACCAGTCGGATTTATTTGCCTTTTGCTGGCTATTGATTCTAATATTTGTTTGAGACTTATTCATGTTAAAAGAGTTTGAAAGTTTGTATTGTTTGATGGTACTAAATTACTTTCTCTCGCTCGTGAATAAGATGATCTTTATCAATCGGTTCAATGATTCCTGTCATTTTTAAAACCTCTTAATGCCCTTATGTTTGTATAAAATAATTAATCAATCCATAAAATCTTTTACTATGAAATACAATATGAATTTTTATGACATCGGCCTTCGTTATGTAATGGGATATTTAGTGGTTATGTTGGGGTTTTTGACCCAGCAGGTTTGGCTAATGGCCTTGGGGATACCATTTATATTAATTGGACTGATGGGAATTTGCCCACTGTTTAAAATATTGGGAATTGATCACAACAATTTTGAGGATCATCATAGCAAAGTGATGGTTGATCCCACAAGCAAAACTAGAAAAGATACAATAAGAAAAATTGAGCAAAACGCTATGGCTAATGCTTCTTAGCAATAATAGCTTTCGTTTTGTTCTATAATTGCTGGGTGTTTATAAGAGCTATCCTTTTTGGGGGGGATGGCTCTTTTTTATTGTCTTAATTTTTTAAGCTCTTGAAAAAGTTGAATTTCCTTTGGACTCAAATCCTTTGGCATTTCAATTTGGATGCTTAAAATCAAATCACCAAATTCATTTTTTGATCCTTGTATCGGCATCCCTTTCCCTTTGAGTCGAAGTTGTTTTCCATGAGCAGTTCCTGGAGTAATATTCAAATTTACTTTGCCCTTCATTGTAGTGAATTGTACCTTCCCACCAAGAACAGCGGTATACAATTGAACATTTAATTTGGCATGCAGGTCATTTCCTTCCCTAGCGAAAAATGAATTTGGAAGAACTTTGATGATAAGATACATATCACCGTTGTTGCCACCATTGGCGGAAGGATAACCTTTGCCTTTCAGTTTTAGCTTTTGTCCGTTTTTTGTTCCTGGTTTAATGCTTACTTTAAGTGTTTGGCCATCTGGTTGGATTATCTTTTGGGAGCCAATCAATACTTCTTCTAAACTTACTTCTAATTCATAAGTAACATCTTTCCCTTTCCTTGCTCTGGATTGTCTGCCACGAGCTCTATTGCCAAAGAATTGTTTAAAGAAATCTGAGAATCCTCCTTCATCATCAAATATTTCAGAAGGATTTCCATCGTATTCATAAGTGAAAGGCCCATTTGGATTGGGATTGTGTCCCTTCCAGTCATCGTTTCTACTTGTTCGTCTTTGGTTTTGCCAATTAGACCCCATTCGGTCATATTGAGCTCTTTTTTGAGGATCACTCAATACTTCGTTGGCCTCATTTATCTCCTTAAACTTGGCTTCTGACGCTTTGTTGTCTGGGTTCTTATCAGGATGATACTTTGCAGCGAGTTTTCTGAAGGCTTTTTTTACTTCCTTTTGGTTGGCCGACTTTTCAACGCCTAATATTTTATAATAATCCTTGTAATTCATTGTAAAATCCCTCTTATTCGTTGTTCTGTTCTTGTTATTCCTATCTTATAATAAACGAAGGTAGCCTAGGTAATAGTTCCATTGCAACAATATCGTAAATAAATTGGAAAATATTTATAAAGGTTTGTTTCGAATCATAGCTGGTTAATTAATCTGGATTGAAAAAAAACTGATTGGAATTAAGGTGAAAACTTAATCTAGCTTAGATTCTTTTACCTGTTGCCCTCAACTGTTCTGTTCTGTTCTGTTCTGTTCTGTTTTCAATCTCCTGCGCTTGAGCCATTTTACGATTTCAAACCAAGTTACGAATACCAATCCCGTAAGTAGACAAATTCCTAATTGCTCAAGACTAAGCCCCTCTAGCTTGAAAAAAATAGTTATGGGTGGAAAATAGAGCAACAAAATTGTAATGAATGCAGAGATGCCAATGGCCCAAGGAATTAAGTTGTTCTTGTATTTTATGGTTTGGAAAATGGAATAATAAAATGATCGGTTGACAAGTGTCAAAAAGGTATTTGAGACGATCAATGTAGTAAAGACCATTGTTCTTGTCAAAGATTCACTGTAATCTGAATATACTGAGAATTGATAGATAAATAACAATCCAAGGGTAATAACCAATCCTTGGATTGTACTGGTTGATAGCTCTTTCCAAGAGAAAAAGCTATTCGTCATTTTTCTTGGTCCGACAAGCATTGCATTTTCTTCAAGCGGTTCGTTTTCATAAACAATGGAACAGGTTGGGCCCATTATTAGCTCCAATAAAATTACGTGTGCAGGTAGAAAAATATTTGGAAATTTCCATCCAAGCATTAGAGGCGTAAAGACAATTAAGATAATGGGAATGTGGATTGAAATAATGTATTGAATGGCTTTTTTTAAATTTGAGTATATTTTTCTCCCCATCGCAATGGCTTCAACTAATTTGGATAGATCATCTTCCACCAATATTAAGGAGGCAGATTTTTTTGCCAATTCAGATCCTCTTTTGCCCATTGATATTCCAATGTTTGCTGCTTTTATTGCTGGCCCATCATTTACGCCGTCCCCAGTCATGGCAACCACTTCGTTGTTGGATTTTAATGCATTGATGATCTTTAGTTTTGCTTCAGGAAACATCCTTGTGAAGACCGTTTTTCGCTTGACCACATCTTTAAGATTTATTTCATCGTATTTCATTAATTGTTCACCTGAAATGGTTTTTTCATAAGCCTTCAATTTTGCTTTGGAAGCAATTGCTCTTGTCGTTTCGGCATTGTCTCCAGTAATGATTTTAATGTCAATTCCTGCCTGGTAAATTTTTTTGAATACTGAAGAGATGTTTTGTTTAGGTGGATCATAAAATGCCAATAAACCCAAGAATTCAAATTCGAAATTTTGCTGTTTGATTGGAAAGTTTCCTTCAAAAGTATCTTTGTAAGCCACTCCTAAAACTCTGTATCCTTCCGAACCCATCTTTTGGATCGCCTCAGCAAGTTTTGTTTTTTGAGCAATGTTTAAATTGGAAACTTTGATTATTGCTTCCGCAGCTCCTTTGGCAGCAATTATTCTCTTGCCCAAAGCATTTTCAAAAATGTGAGTCATCATTGGTGGTTTCCCTTCCAGTGGATATTCATGCACAATCTTAAAAGCTGGTCTTTGATCTGTTTTTATATTTTCCGTATAAACTTTATGTATGCTGATTTCCATCGGGTCAAATGGAATCGGTTCACTTGCCCACATTGCATATTCAATTAGTTTGAGCTGGTCTTCATTGTTTACCATTGGACTGTTTCGGTCCAGCGCATGAAATGCATTGGCTAGGGTGTAGATTTCTGTCAAGACCATTTTGTTTTCCGTAATGGTACCCGTTTTATCAAGGCAGATAGTAGTCGCTTTTCCGAGGCTTTCAACTGTTTTTGTGTTTTTTACAATGATCCCCTTTTTCATCAATCGCCAAGAACCAATGGCCATAAAAGTGGCAAAGGCCACTGGGATTTCTTCAGGAAGAATACTCATCGCAAGGGTAAGAGACAATAGCAAACTTTCCAATAGATTATTGGTGTTAATGAAATTGACAAGCCAAACAGAAATAAAAACAACTATTCCCAATACAACCATTTTTCCTACAAAAGAAGAAATTTGTTTTTCCAACAAGGTTTTTTCTACTTTTACTTCCTCAACGGCCTTGCCAATTTTACCAACTTGGCTTTGATTGCCAATAGCGATCACTTTAGAAATAGCCAAGCCTGTTAACACATTTGTGCCTTTGAATATTTCATTGTAAGGTGCTTTAATGTTTTTACTCACAGGGAAAGATTCACCAGAAAGAATGGATTCATCAACTGTGAAATCATTTGCTTGTACAAGGAGGCCATCAGCTGGAATAGTAAAACCTTCCTCGACAATTATTAAATCGCCAATAACAATTTCTTCACTTAGAACTTCAATGGTTTTTCCATCTCTGATTACTTTACTATTCGGTTGTGAAAAGACTTTTAATTGATTGATAGCAGCGGTACTTCTCGAGTCTTGATACAATGAAATAGCAGCAACCAACAGGATTGAAAAGGCAAGAAAAATTGCATCATTGTAATTTCCACTGATAAAATAAATTAAGGAGGTAACGAGCAATAAAATTATCATTGGTTCTCCCAATATTGATTTTATTATAGGAAGAATTCGATTTTCTTTTTCAAATTCAACAATGTTTTTCCCATGTTTTTGAGCTGAAAGTTTGACCTCGCTTTCAGTCAAACCTGTAAGGACAGGATCGTTCAAGGAATTGCTGATCGTCATAGGGATTTTCTTTTATTGTTAGGTGTTTTTTTAATTGGGCTTTATGAATTTATCGAGGAAAAAAGCAGTAGAAAGGCCTACAAAAAAACCAGCTGATGAACCTGCCAGGATCGCCAAAATAATTATTGCAACAGCCGAAGTATCTGGATTTGGAATGGAGGCGAAAAAGAAAATAACAAGCATTGCAATGGCCCAGCCAATCATATTTGCTGGAATCCAAAGGAAGGAATTTTTGGCGTATTTTTTAAGAACTCGCCATTGAAAATATCCAAATACCATTCCTAGAAAAAGCCCTAATCCAATCGAACTTATGAAGTATATTTTTTCAGATATCATGAGGGTTTCTGAATTGCTCATTGATCCTCCCCAAAGGCTAAACATCATGCCGATAAACCAGCCCAACATTCCCACTTTAACAGTCGCCCAAATCCATTCTTTGGCTGGGACTTTTGTGAATTTTGTTTTTAAGGCTTTCCATTGGAAGAAACCGAGCAAGAGACCTTCGATCCCACCTCCAAGAGTTACCAGGCTAATTTGTTCGATTTTGCTAAAGAAACCCAAATGCTCAACAGAGAGCAGTTGGGTTGAAAGAATAAATACAATTACAGCAACACTCAAGCCCAAAAGTTCCCCAAGAGTGCAAAATATTAACCAACTCTTATAAAAATTAGATTGATCTGATTTTTTGTTCACTTTGGATTGATTGGTTTCCGTGGAATTGATTTGAATGACGCTCATTGTTTTCAATTAATTTATTTCACAATATGATTAAACCATATTTCAATATCATATTTCTGCTGTACTATAGAATTTTCTAACCTTAGCCCTAATTTGATTAATGGTTATTGAATCAGAAGTTTCTACTCCCATTATTTTTTTTGCAAGCTCTTGTTTGTTTTGCATTGCTTTTTGCAAACCGATTTTAGAAGTAGAAGGCCCCAAAATGTAAACGGCATCAGAATTTTTGATTAGGCCGATAATGTTTTGATAGTACTTTTCAAATTGTTGTTTCTTGCGATTGGTCATTTTACTCTCAGAAACTGCATCTTGAGGTCCATATGGTGTGGAAGATCTTGCTCCTCCGTGGATGTGTCCATGATCAATTTGGGACTTGATGCTTTTTATTTCTTCAGAGCTACCAGTCAAGCTAATGATGTGTGCAACATTGCTATCTAACCAAACTCCTGTTAATACTTTGTTTGAATCTTTCATGTCTTTATTTGTTTTATTATTTGTTTAAAAGTTAAATCCTATTTGTAATCCTGCTTTGGGTAAAACACCCGTATATTCTCTTTCCAAAATACTGTAATCTTCATAATACTCTCCTTCGGCTAATGGCTTTAAAGAATCATTGACATCTGCATATTTTATACCGCCACCTAAGAAGAGATCCAAGACCAATCTAGGAAAAATATCGAGTTGTAATCCCGTAATGGCTCCACCTTGAATGGATTTGACTTCTTTGGTGTAAACACTGCTGATGTATTCATTAGTGGCTTCGTCGTAATATCCGCCAACGTAATCTTCCTTGGCATACAGATATTCAATATAAGGTCCAACATAGAATCCTATATTGTGCATTCCCCAGGTTCTGTTTTTAGGCTTGGTCAAATGATTCAGATAAAAACGATACTGTATGTTTCCTTTGAAACCAAGCAAGGTTTCATTTCCGTTTTCTCTTAACAAAAGTGCTGGACTCAATAGAAGACTGTATTTTCTGTCTTTGAAATATTGTTCAAAATTCAATTGAAAAGTTGAGCTTCCAAGTTGTATTGGACTCAGTTTTACAACACTTCTATAATCCTTAACTTTGTCTGAGTTTTGGGAATATCCACTTGTTAATGGAACTATCAGCATTATTTGGCTGATGATAAAAATTGCTTTTATTATGTTTTTCATAATTTGTTATTTTATAGTTTAATGGTCATAACTGGACAGTTCAAATGATTGACTATCCCCTCTGCTATACTGTTGAAAAAAACACTTTGAATTCCTGTTTTTTGATGTGTTGGAATAATGACTAAGTCTGCATTTACTTCCTTTAAAAACTTTTTTATTCCATGTTCAACACTCCAAGCTGAAGTCCTGTGAATTTCAGTCTTACCTGAATAAAGTATTTGAAAATCCTTCATTGACTCTGTGATAACAAATGGGATTTCAAGGAAGTAATTTGGAGTGTCAATATTCAACAAGTGAATGGTGCTTTCAAATTTTGATGCAAATGCACATATTTGATTAAAAGCTGGAATGGCTTCTTTGTTGAAATCAGAAACAAAAACGATGTTCTTAAAGGCCAAGGTTTTTGGCAACTCCTTAACCGCAAGAACCGGACAATTGGCTCTTCTTACAATTTTTTGAGTGATTGAGCCAATTGCCCATTCGCTTACTCCACTGGTCCCATGTGTACCCATTACGATAAGATCAATTTCATTGCCATTCTTATAATTCAAAATTTGGTCAATGGTGTCTTTATGTGTATAAGAGCGAATAATATGCTGCCCTTTCGGCACATTCATTTTTTTGATAAAGGAATCGAATTTTCCGTTGATTCTTTGTTTCAATTCCTCATTTTGTAAAATATCCTCCTGTTCACTCTTTGAATAGTAATCAAAGTATTCATGAGGCATAATCTTAGAGAATAGATGAATTTCTGCTTGGAACTTTTGTGCCAAAGCTACTCCTGTAATTGCTGCATTTAAAGCACAATCTGAAAAGTCGGTTGGTATGAGAATCTTGTTCATAGGATTTTTTATTGTTTAACTATTGTAAAATTAGAATAATGAATAGTCGATAAATATGATTGCGGTCATTCCTACAGATGATTTTGGTACACAAAGGATGGAATTGAAATTTGTTGCGGGAAATTTGAGGGACTCACGAAAGGAAATGACTAGTGTCAATTATTGAACTGACCCATGTCATGATTGAGTTGGAAAAGAATGGTGAAATTTGAGACTGGAATTTGTAAGAATAGAATGTTTGACATTTCTATAAAATGATGTTTTTAGTTTACAAATGAGGAAATTGCTCGAATCAAAAAAATGCCAATCCAGCAGGTTGATCAGTATTTGAGCTTACTTACTGAAAGTTTAAGAGTGTTTTCTGATAGAATATTTCCCCAGACAAGAGAAGAAGCGTAATTTTATATGACGGCCCTTAATATTAATTGCTGTAATTTGAAAATCGTTAAATAAATGAAAGGAAATTTCAATAAACTC
>CALBCY010000014.1 GCA_937927195.1 uncultured Chitinophagales bacterium | reverse complement strand
TGTTGTTCACTACCAATACTCATTCAAGGGATCGTTGATCTATTCTTTAATAAATCGTTTCGTTGAATTAATCCCATTAGATTCTATTTCAAGAAAATAAACACCTTCAGCAAAATCGTAGATGTCAACTTTGATTTGGTTGAGACCTTGCATCACATTCATTTCACCACCAAAAACATACCTTCCTGATAGATCATAAATATGCCACAAAGCATAATCATTTTCTTGTGAATCGAATTCAACATGGATGATGTCAACTGATGGAACTGGGTGAATTTTAATAGCACTCAAAGCAGGTCTCTCTTCGATTCCACTGCCCAGTTCTTCAACATTTAAAACATATACGACATCCGTCAAATCTGCACAAATACTTTCCGCTAGAATCATCTGCATTACTTGCTCGCCGCTTGCAAGATCAGCTGGCAATGAGGGATTGAAATTGTACGAAAATCCATGAACATTGTATGAACCGGCTGACAAGCCTAATTCTTCGAAATCAAAGATCCCATCTACACTTAAAGCAACAATATTGTAAATGATTTCATCTGTAGAATCACTATCTGTAGTTAAGACAAAGTAATAGCCGAATTCGTCTTCAGTATTTTGGTCAATAACAGATGGTGCTTCACTTGTTTCATTTTCAAAGTAAGTCAAGTTCGAAGGAGCGGTTATTATTCCTGCTTCAGCCAAACAAGTAATCGTAACTTGATTTTCAATAGTAATGCTGTAAACAGCACCAGTTAAATCGGCGCAGTAATCACTAATGTTTATTGCTTCTAATATTTGCTCTCCATTGGTGACATTTGGAATGCCATCCTCCAACAGATAGGAAAACCCATGAACATTATAAACCCCTATAGAAAGCCCCAAATCTTGTATAGAGAAAGTTCCATCATTATTAAGCGCAATTATGTCGAAAGCTATTTCATCACCTTCATTTAGATCTGTAGTCAGTACAAAGCTGTACCCATATTGATCGTCATTGTTCTGACCCGAAACAGTTGGTGCCTCAATCAAATCATCTTCAAGACTGTAAACAAGATTAACTGGAGCAACAACATCACCCGCATTGGCCATGCACTCACTCGTTTCTTCAGCTGGACAAAATTGCCCTGCATTTGCAGGTAAAAAGGCTGGAGCTATAGTCAATGATTCGGTACAGGTCTCATTCGTTGTACTCGTAAACGTAATTACAACATCCTGATTTAAATCAAGATCGGCTTGACTTAAACCTAGCAGAAAAGCAATCCCTACATTTAAGTTAAGGTTTGGTGCTGGATTTTCAAGATCATTTGTTGCATACAAATTTCCAACATTTGTTGAAATGGAGTATGGCTGATTCGAAAAATCATCATAAGCGCCCATTGCTATAAAAATTCTTTCAGGGAAAGGATTTTCACCCATATTCCAATCATCTCCACAAGTGGCAATTGGTAGGTTGCTTAGTTCTAATCCAGTCGATTGTAATCCAGACAAAAATGATGGATTGACATCACATTCAATTACAGCAGCATCCGGGCAAGGCGAAACTCCATCTGTATTATTGAATATTTTCATTTTACCATTTCCAGCTAAATCAAGGCTGCAATCTGATTTGGCACATACAATAGAGAAGGTACCAGAACTATTGGCTTGAAATGAGATTCTTGCTCCTGTCCCACAACCAGAATCTATACCGTCATCGAAACCAACTAATTGGCCTGTTTCATCATAAACAGTAAGTGATGCATTCCAAACATTGGCTCCACACAAGTCAACGACATATGTTTGACCAGTAATTACATCATCTAACGTGTAGGTTTCTCCTGAAAATACATTCTGATCTGTTTCAATAAAAGCAGTGCAATCTGTTTGAGTTGGCGCTGGCGATGCAAAATTATTAATTTGCCCAGTTATCGGACATTGAGCATTTAATCCCATCGGAAAAAATACTAAAACTGAAAAAAGGCTTAAGAGTAATAGTCTTATCATTGAACTTCATTTAAAAACTGTTTAAAGCAGCTTGGACTTTATAAAATTGTAAAAATCTATTAAGATTGGATTTTGGCTGGCAGTGATGGTTTAAGGGATGTGAAAAATATAATTCCAAATTAGAAAATCTCTCTTTTACATCGCTAAAGCATTATATTTCAAACACTTCAAGACTTAGTTTAGATTTTGAGATTAAAAGTAAAAATGCAAACTAATTCTTCTTTCATTAACGAATTTCAAGCTATTTAGTTTCTTATTCCATTTTTTATGAAAAAAAAATCAATTCTTAACTTTTAGAAATCCATTTTATATGAATTTTTGCGACTAAATCGCAAACAATCGAACCATTTGTCATAAAATAAGTAATATAATGCAATACAATTTCGAAAAGAACTTGTTAAAGTTTAACTTTAGTAATATCTTTGCAAACTTTTTAAACAAATAAAATTTTCTTATGATCATCATAGATGCCAGAGAATCAGATTCAATCGATAAGGCTTTAAAGAAATACAAAAAGAAAATCGAGCGTGCAGGAGTTTTGAAACAACTCAGAGGACGTAGACATTTCATAAAGAAGTCTATTAAAAGAAGACAAGAAGTTATGAAAGCTGCTTACAAGGAAAGAATGTACGGCACAAGCGCTCAATAATTCGCTTAATTAATAATTAACTTTATTTGATTCTTATTGGTACTTTGGTTACATTTATAATAATACATTATAGATAATAACCGAAGTGCTTCATATGGAGAAAAATAGTTTTCTCAGCTACCTACAATACGAAAAGAGATATTCAAAACTGACACTCAAAGCCTATGAGTCAGATTTGAATCAATTCGGTTTATTCCTTTCTAATACTTTTCAAATTCAAAAGATCAGTTTAGCCACACAAAAACAAATTCGTTTTTGGATGGTTGACTTGATGAATAAGGACATTTCTGCAAAATCCATTGCAAGAAAGCTGTCTAGTCTGAAATCATTCTACAAATTTTTACAAAGGCGCAATCTAAGAGAAGACAACCCAGCCTTTGAACTAGATCCACCAAAACTTGGTCAACGTTTGCCTAGAGTGCACGAATCAGAAACCATTGAGAAACTGCTCAATGAATTTCACTTTGGAGCCGACTTTACAGGACTTCGAGACAAATTAATGGTAGAGGTATTGTTTGGAACTGGCCTTCGGCTTGCCGAATTAATCAACTTAAAGATCGAAGACATCAATCTTATAGGTCAAAGTATGAAAATAATTGGCAAGGGGAATAAAGAGCGTTGGATTCCACTCAATCAAAATTTGATTGCCGCTTACATGAAATATTTGCCCCTTCGAACCAAAAGACTCGTAGAATCGGAGGGAAAAGAATTGACTTTTGTCTTTTTAACAGATAAAGGGCAAAAAGCATATCCCAAATTAATACACAGGCGACTTGCAAGGTTGTTAAACTATGTTACAACAAGTACGAATCAGAATCCTCATTCTGTTAGACATACATTCGCCACAACACTAATAAATAATGGAGCAGATTTGAATGCCATAAAGGAGTTATTGGGACACAGCTCTCTAGCAGCGACTCAGCATTACACGCATAGTTCAATTGAACAGCTGAAAAATGTGTACAGAAAAGCGCATCCCAAATCTGTTGATCCAGCTTAAACCATTTTTTTCACCATCAAATCCCTATTAATTATGAATATTGATATTCAAACAGTACAATTTACTGCAGACCAAAAACTTGTCGATTTTATTGAGAAAAAGGCTAAAAAGCTAGAACAGTTTTTTGATCGCATCACCTCCATAGAAGTTTATTTAAAGTTAGATAACAAATCTAGTCAAGTCAAGGACAAGGTTGTTAGCGTCAGGGCTAATATCCCTGGCAACCAACTATTCGCTGAAGAGACCTCAAAGGTTTTTGAGGAAGGAGTGGATAGCGCAATGGATTCTTTAAAAAGGCAATTGAAACGCCACAAAGAAAAAATTCGAAAGTAAATTAACGGAGGAACATATTTTGATTAAGTCTTGTTGAAGTCTTTAATCAAAACACAAAAGGCTTGTTTTAGATAGATAAAACAAGCCTTTTGTGTTTTTAATCAGCCTGTTTTATTTCTAGAAAATATTCAAGTAAATATTAAATACTCTGTTGAAAATATTTTTTGAAAATATTTTTGGCATTTTTAGTGTGAAATAAAAAATTATGTCTAAATTTGCACTCCTTTTTTCTACCAAGGAAAAGGTACGTGTAAAACAAGGGTTTTGGTAACCCTGTAATATGTTGAGAAATTGAAGTTTGTGATCATAAATAATGAAATTATTTATGTTTTGATCAAATATGAAGATAAAAAACTTTTTTGGTTTTTTACGAATGGGGGGATACCAAAGCGGCCAACTGGGGCAGACTGTAAATCTGTTGTCTTCGACTTCGGAGGTTCGAATCCTCCTCCCCCCACTTGAATTTCTTGTTTTGAAATGTTTTTTTTTAGCTGAATTTTAAAAAGGCTACTCTTTGTTTTATAATTGAAACAAATGATAGGTGTTGTCGTAACTAAACGTGACAATTTTTTATACCTATCTTATTGTGAATTAGGAGATTGAGTAAAGTAAAATAAGAAATTAGCAAAAAGCGGGAGTAGCTCAGTTGGTAGAGCATCAGCCTTCCAAGCTGAGGGTCGCGGGTTCGAGTCTCGTCTCCCGCTCAATATTGCTTCGTTTTAGAAAACACCTTTGAATAGCATTAGCCGATGTAGCTCAGGGGTAGAGCGTTTCCTTGGTAAGGAAGAGGCCATGGGTTCAATTCCCATCATTGGCTCAACTTTTGAAAAGCAAATTCAATTTTGTAAAATATACAACCACTGCTTCCACATCGGTTGTATAGAGCAAATTGAAAAATTATATAGATAAAAATAATAAAATTTTAATTCCACATTTTAAATATCATTTGAACAATGGCTAAAGAAAAATTTGATCGGTCGAAACCGCACGTGAATATTGGTACAATCGGTCACGTGGATCACGGAAAAACAACTCTTACTGCAGCAATTACAAGTGTATTGTCCGCAGATGGATTGGCAGAAAAGCAAGCATTTGATGACATCGATGGTGCTCCTGAAGAGAAAGAAAGAGGTATTACAATTAATACCGCACACGTTGAATATCAAACGGCAAATCGTCACTATGCTCACGTTGATTGTCCTGGTCACGCAGATTATGTAAAAAACATGGTAACTGGTGCTGCTCAGATGGATGGTGCTATTTTGGTTTGTGCTGCTACAGATGGACCTATGCCACAAACTAGAGAACACATACTTTTGGCTCGTCAGGTTGGGGTGCCTCAGTTGGTTGTTTTCATGAACAAAGTTGACTTGGTAGATGATCCTGAGTTATTGGAATTGGTAGAAATGGAATTAAGAGAGCTTTTGAGCTTTTACGATTTTGATGGAGACAATATCCCAATAGTTGCTGGTTCTGCATTAGGTGCACTTAACGGAGATGCAGCTGGTGTTGCACAAGTAAAAGAATTGATGGATGCAGTTGATAGCTTTATCCCAACTCCATTACGTGATACTGAAAAAGACTTCTTACTTCCTGTAGAGGATGTATTCTCAATTACTGGTCGTGGTACTGTTGCTACTGGTAGAATTGAAAGAGGTATTATCAACTCTGGAGATCCAGTTGAGATCATCGGATTGAAGCCAAAAGAAGAAAAAGTACTTACTTCAGTTGTTACAGGGGTAGAAATGTTCCGTAAAATCCTTAACAGAGGAGAAGCTGGTGACAATGTTGGTTTATTACTTCGTGGTGTTGATAAGGAAATGATTAAAAGAGGAATGGTAATCGTTAAGCCAGGATCTGTTTCACCTCACTTGAAATTCAAAGCTGAAGTTTATGTTTTGAGTAAAGAAGAGGGTGGTCGTCATACTCCATTCTTCAACAAATACCGTCCACAGTTCTACTTCAGAACAACTGATGTAACTGGAGAGTGTACTTTGCCAGAAGGTGTTGAAATGGTAATGCCTGGTGATAATGTAACAATTACTGTAGAATTGATCTACCCAATCGCAATGGAAAAAGGATTGCGTTTCGCTATTCGTGAAGGTGGTAGAACAGTTGGTGCAGGTCAGGTTACAGAAATCCTTGACTAATACTAATAGAAGGTTAACCTTCTTATAATAAAATAGACAATTTGTAGGGACGCATTTCTATGTGTCCCTACTGTTGTAATTAAGGAAAACGGGCGTAGCTCAGTTGGTAGAGCATCGGTCTCCAAAACCGAGGGTCGTAGGTTCGAGCCCTGCCGCCCGTGTTACAAATAGGATAAATGGAAAAATTAAGTTTATACATCAAAGAATCCTACAATGAATTGCTTTATAAAGTAACATGGCCAACTTGGCCTGAACTTCAAAGCAGTGCCGTTGTAGTTATCATTGCTTCCATTATTATTGCTTTGGTAGTTTTTATAATG
The DNA here is from genome assembly GCA_937927195.1 of uncultured Chitinophagales bacterium. Lineage (GTDB taxonomy): Bacteria > Bacteroidota > Bacteroidia > Chitinophagales > UBA2359 > JAHDGP01. The sequence continues at coordinate 10,770 of CALBCY010000014.1, read as the reverse complement.
GATTTTACTTTCGGAGCAAACCCTGAAAACGGATTCTTCAAAGGAATTTTGTATTACATCTATCAGCTATTTAGCTAAAAATCTTCGGAATTTCTAACATGAATACTAGCACAGACAAAAAATGGTATACTCTTCGTGTAATAAGCGGACAGGAAAGAAAGCTGAAGGGCTACCTAGAAGTAGAAATTCAAAGATCTGGATGGGAAAAAAAAATTGAGCAAATTCTCGTACCTACTGAAAAGGTTTATAAAATAACTAAAGGTAAGAAAAGCATCAAAGATAAAACCCTATATCCAGGTTATATGTTTGTATTGGCTAATGAAGGTACAGTAGATAGCGAAGTGATTCAAGCTTTTCGTTCTTATACAGGAGTAATTGGTTTTATCGGAAGAGATAATCCAATCCCAATGAAGGATGATGACGCTAACAAAATGTTAGGTAAGGTTGATGAAATGAGAGAAAGAGGCGGAGAAGCAATGAACGAACCTTTCCTTGTTAATGAAACAGTAAAAATTATTGATGGTCCATTTAATGACTTCAACGGAACAGTTGAAGAAATCTATGAGGACAAAAAGAAATTAAAAGTCATTGTAAAGATTTTTGGTCGCCGAACACCGGTAGAACTGAACTTCTTGCAAGTTGAAAAAGTAACATAAAATGGCAAAAGAAATAAGTGGTTTTATAAAGTTGCAAATTAAGGCTGGACAAGCCAATCCATCTCCACCAGTAGGACCTGCATTGGGTGCGAAAGGTGTGAATATAATGGATTTTTGCAAGCAGTTTAATGGAAGAACTCAAGAAAAGCAAGGTCAGGTTGTACCAGTTGTAATTACGGTATACAAAGACAAATCTTTCGATTTTATCCTCAAAACACCTCCAGCTCCTGTTTTAATTTTGGAAAAAGCAAAATTGAAAAGTGGTTCAGCAGAACCTAACAGAACAAAAGTTGGATCAATTTCATGGGATGATGCTAAAGAAATTGCAGAGATAAAAATGCCTGATTTGAATGCATTTAAAGTAGAGTCAGCAATGAAAATGATCGCTGGTACTGCTCGTTCAATGGGAATCACAATGAGTGGAACTCCACCTTGGGGATCTGCTGAAACTGCTGAGGCTTAATTAGAATTTTTGAGATTGAATTTTAGGATTCATCTTTGAAATAGCAATATATTTTTAACAATAAAATTAGGGAGTTTAATTTTAAATTAAACGTTTGAACCTTTAGTAGCAAATGGCAAAAATTGGAAAAAAAAGAAAAGCAGCTGACGAAAAAATAGACCTAGAAAAAGTCTATTCTATTTCAGAAGCTTGTGCTTTGGTCAAAGAAATCAACACAACGAAGTTTGACGCTTCTGTTGATCTTCATTTAAAACTTGGATTAGATCCAAAGAAAGCGGACCAAGCAGTTAGAGGTACAGTTTCACTTCCTCACGGTACTGGTAAAACTAAAAAGGTTTTGGTACTGTGCTCACCAGACAAAGAAGCTGAAGCTGAAGAAGCAGGAGCAGACTATGTTGGCCTTGATGAATATGTTCAAAAGGTTAAAGGTGGTTGGACCGATTTCGATGTAGTAATCGCTTCTCCTAATGTAATGGCAAAAGTTGGTCAGTTAGGTCGAGTTCTCGGACCAAGAAACTTAATGCCAAACCCTAAGACAGGTACCATCACACCAAATGTAGGTGATGCTGTTAAAGAGGTGAAAAAAGGAAAAATTTCTTTCAGAGTAGATAAGTTCGGAATCATTCACTGTTCAGTAGGTAGAGTTTCTTTCACCGCTGAACAATTACTTGGAAATGCCAGTGAGGTAATCCAAACGATCAGCAGAATGAAGCCTTCAACGGCTAAAGGAATTTATTTTAGAAGCACATATATGGCTTCTACAATGAGTCCAGGTATCAACTTCGACATCAAAAGTGTTGAAGGAGTATAATTCACCTAATTGAACAATTTCAAAAAGAAAGAAAATGAACAGAGAAGAAAAATCATCAATAGTTGAAGAGCTGACTGCAAAGTTCAATGAAGGCAGCTTCTTCTACATAGCCGACTCATCAGAATTAACTGTTGAGCAGGTAAATAATTTAAGAGGCCTTTGCTTCGAAAAAGAAATCGAATTAAGAGTTGCTAAAAATACCTTGATCAAAAAGGCAATGGAAGCTTCTGAAAAAGATTTCGAAGAAATGTACCCAACTTTAAAGGGACCAACTTCATTAATGTTTTCCGATGTCTCGAATGCTCCGGCAAAAGTTATTAAGGAATTCAGAGTAAAAAATGAAAAACCAATTTTGAAGGGAGCTTCAATTGATTCTGCCGTTTTTCTAGGCGACGATCAATTGGAAACACTTTCTAACTTGAAATCTAAAGAAGAATTAATTGGAGAAATCATCGGATTGCTTCAATCTCCTGCAAAAAATGTTATTTCCGCGCTTCAATCTGGTGGATCTACAATTGCAGGCTTATTGAAAACTCTTCAAGAGCGCGACGCTGCTTAAGAGGTGTGATCAGTAAGAATATATTTTATTTTAACTGTTACGCACGCTATAATTTTAGTTATTAAATTTTAAAAAACATTATTTAGAAATGGCGGATTTAAAAGATTTTGCAGAAAAATTAGTTAATCTTTCTGTTAAAGAAGTAAGCGAATTAGCTGACATATTGAAAGACGAATACGGAATTGAGCCAGCTGCTGCTGCTGCTCCAGTTATGATGGCTGGTCCAGGAGGCGGAGGAGAAGCTGCTGCTGAACAAACTGAGTTCGATGTAATTCTTAAGTCAGCAGGTGGTGCCAAACTTTCTGTAGTGAAAGTTGTTAAATCTCTAACAGGTTTAGGTTTGAAAGAATCAAAAGCTATTGTTGATGGTGCTCCAGGTCCTGTTAAGGAAGGAGTTACTAAAGACGAAGCAGAGTCTATCAAAACTCAGTTAGAAGAAGCTGGTGCTGAAGTAGAATTGAAATAATTCTATTTTACTTAAAATACAATAGGCATGGGGCTAAAAACCCCAATGCCTTTTTGTGTTTTATTTGTAAGGAACCTTTTTCTGTGAATTTTTGATTAAAATCATTTAAAAATACTCAGGTAGGTAATTTATTGAAATATAAAACAACTCTTGTTCAATAGGTTTGACAAAGCATTAAAAATGCTATGACAAGCCATTGAATTTTTGTGTTTGTTCGAAAGGGATGTTTCCATCCATGTATTTCAGAAGCTAAATTTAGTAAAATAAATCTAATTTTCTGGACTTGACTTTAGGACGAAGATTGTAAGAAATAGGTACAAAAAATATTGACAATTTAACCACAAGCTTAATAATAACATGTCAAAAGCAGCATTCAAAGAAAGAATCAACTTTGGTAAAATTAAAGCTTTCCATAGCTATCCTAATCTTCTGGATATTCAGGTTCAATCCTTTAGGGATTATTTCCAATTGGAAACCACACCCGAAAACAGAATTAACGAGGGATTGTTTAAGGTGTTTATGGAAAACTTCCCCATCTCAGATGCCAGAAACATCTTTGTATTAGAGTTCCTTGACTACTATATAGATCCTCCAAGATACAATCTTGAAGAATGTATGCAGAGAGGACTTACTTACAGCGTACCTCTAAAGGCCAAACTTAGACTATCCTGTAACGACGAAGAACACATTGACTTCGAAACTATTGTACAAGATGTATTCCTTGGGAACATACCATATATGACACCTAAAGGAACTTTTGTGATCAATGGAGCTGAAAGAGTCGTTGTTTCTCAGTTGCACCGTTCACCTGGTGTATTTTTTGGGCAAAGTTTCCATCCAAATGGAACAAAAATATTTTCTGCAAGAGTCATTCCTTTTAAAGGATCTTGGATCGAGTTCGCAACAGACATCAATAATGTCATGTACGCTTACATCGATCGTAGAAAAAAATTCCCGGTTACAACCTTATTAAGAGCCATTGGCTATGATACGGATAAAGCAATTTTGGACTTGTTCGAAATGGCCGAAGAGTTCCCGGTAAATAAAAAGAAATTAACTGGAGCCATCGGCCGTAAATTGGCCGCAAGGGTTCTTAGAAGCTGGATAGAAGATTTCGTAGATGAAGACACCGGTGAGGTAGTTTCTATCGAAAGAAACGAAATCATTCTTGAAAGAGATACTGTTCTTGACGAAGACAATGTTGAATTGATCCTCGATACAGAACAAAAAAGCATCTTGCTTCAAAGAGAAGAGTTGTCAAATGATTTCGCAATCATTTACAATACTTTAAGTAAGGATACTTCCAATACTGAAATTGAAGCAGTTCAACACATCTACCGTCAATTGCGTGGTACTGATCCACCAGATGAAGAAACGGCAAGAGGTATCATCGACAAATTATTCTTCTCTGATAAGAGATATGATTTGGGTGAAGTTGGTAGATATAAAATCAACAAAAAACTTTCTCTGGAAACTGACTCTGAAACAAGAGTTTTAACCAAAGAAGATATTATTAGCATGGTTAAATACCTGATTCAACTTTGTAATCAAAAAGCAGAGATTGATGATATTGACCATCTAAGTAACAGAAGAGTTAGAACGGTTGGTGAACAGTTGTATGCTCAGTTTGGCGTTGGTCTTGCTCGTATGGCAAGAACCATTCGTGAAAGAATGAACGTTCGTGACAACGAGGTGTTTACACCAACTGATTTGATCAATGCAAGAACATTATCTTCAGTAATCAACTCGTTCTTTGGTACAAGTCAATTGTCTCAATTCTTGGATCAAACCAATCCACTATCTGAAATAACTCACAAGAGAAGAATTTCAGCATTAGGACCTGGTGGACTATCAAGGGAAAGAGCAGGTTTCGAGGTAAGAGATGTTCACTACTCTCACTACGGTCGTTTATGTACGATTGAAACTCCGGAGGGACCAAACATTGGATTGATTTCGACTTTATGTGTCCATGCGAAAATCAATAAAATGGGCTTTATCGAAACACCTTATAGAAAGGTTGCTGAAGGTAAAGTTGATCTAAAAGAAAGTTCAGTTGTCTACATGTCTGCTGAAGAAGAAGACAACAAGGCAATTTGTCAGGCAAATGCAAGCATCGATAAAGAAGGTAGTTTCCAAACACCGAAAGTAAAAGGAAGACTACAGGGGGAATTCCCAATTCTTCAACCAGATGAGGTGCAATACATGGATATTGCTCCGAACCAAATTGTGGGTGTTTCTGCATCTCTTATTCCATTCTTGGAAAATGATGATGCAAACCGTGCATTGATGGGATCAAACATGCAGCGTCAAGCAGTGCCTTTAATGCAACCACAATCTCCGATTGTTGGAACAGGGCTTGAGAAGAGAGTTGCGAAGGATTCGCACATGCTTCTAAATGCAGAGGGTGCTGGAGTCGTTGAATATGTTGATGCAAATAAAATCGTTATCCGTTACGAAAGATCTGATATTGAAAGGTTGATCAGTTTCGAAGGCGATGTGAAAACATACAGCTTGACCAAGTTTAAAAGAACAAATCAAGGAACTTGTATCAATCTTCAACCAATCGTAAGAAAAGGTGACAAGGTTGAGCAAGGGCAGATCCTTTGCCAAGGTTATGCTACTCAATTAGGAGAATTGGCATTAGGACGTAACTTGAAAGTGGCGTTTATGCCTTGGAAAGGTTACAACTTTGAGGATGCAATTGTAATTTCAGAAAAAGTTGTAAAAGAAGACATCTTTACTTCAATTCACATCGATGAATTTAGTTTGGATGTGAGAGATACGAAACTAGGGGAGGAAGAATTGACCAACGATATTCCAAACGTAAGTGAAGAAGCAACCAAAGATTTGGATGAAAATGGAATCATAAGAGTAGGAGCCCACATTAAAGAAGGCGATATTCTTATTGGTAAAATTACGCCAAAGGGAGAATCTGATCCAACGCCAGAAGAAAAATTACTTCGTGCAATTTTTGGTGATAAGGCCGGTGACGTTAAGGATGCCTCATTGAAAGTTAAACCTTCTGTAAGAGGTGTTGTAATTGGTAAGCAACTTTTTGCGAGAGCAAAAAAAGACAAAGAGGCGAAGGCGCGTGAAAAGAAAAAAATCAACCAACTTGACAAAGATCACTCTGGTGCTATAAATGAAATTCGTGAATTGTTGATCAAAAAACTTTCTGCTCTTTTGAAAGATCAAAAAGCATTAGGTGTAAATGATTTATACGGAGCTGAGCTTGTTCCAAAAGGAGTGAAGTTCAACGAAAAGGTGTTGAGAGACATCGACTACATGTCAGTTCAGCCGGCTGGTTGGACAGACGATGAAGGCCTGAATGAAAACATTAAAACTTTGATGCACAATTTTAGCATTAAAGTAAATGAGGAGAAAGGTCGCTACAATCGTGAGAAGTTCAATGTAAGTATTGGAGACGAATTGCCTGCTGGTGTATTAAAGCTTGCTAAAGTTTACATCGCTAAGAAGCGTAAGATGAAAGTAGGTGATAAACTTGCAGGACGTCACGGTAACAAAGGAATCGTTGCCAAAATTGTTCGTGTTGAGGATATGCCTTTCCTTGAAAATGGAGAAGCAGTAGACATTGTTTTGAACCCACTTGGGGTACCATCAAGGATGAATATCGGACAGATATTTGAAACAGTTTTAGGATGGGCCGGATTGGAATTAGGTGAGAAATATGCTACACCAATTTTTGATGGAGCTTCAATGGCTGAAATTCAAGGTAAAATTGCAGAAGCTTCTTTACCAGAATTAGGTGTAACAGAACTTTACGACGGTGAAACGGGCGAAAAGTTCATGCAGCCGGCAACAGTAGGTGTTATCTATATGTTGAAACTGGCTCACATGGTTGATGATAAAATGCATGCCAGATCTATTGGACCATACTCTTTGATTACTCAACAACCTTTGGGTGGTAAAGCCCAGTTTGGTGGTCAGCGTTTTGGTGAAATGGAAGTATGGGCCTTACAGGCATTTGGTGCAGCAAATATTCTTCAGGAGCTTCTTACCATCAAATCGGATGATATTGTTGGTAGAGCAAAAGCCTATGAAGCAATTGTTAAGGGAGAAAACCTTCCTAAGCCAAACATTCCTGAATCTTTCAATGTATTGATTCATGAATTGAGAGGGCTTGCACTTGAAATCAACTTTGAATAAAATAGATTTCTGTTTTCTGATTAAATAAATTTTTTTCCACAATACTTAAACTATGCTTTAAGTATTGTGGAAAAATCACCTAGCAAAATTTTTGTTAATATGGCGTTCAAAAAAGAACCAAAAATTAGAAAAGAATTCAGCGCAATCAGACTTTGTCTTTCTTCTCCGGATTCAATTTTGGAAAGATCACATGGTGAAGTTTTAAAACCTGAAACCATTAATTACAGAACGTACAAGCCTGAACGTGACGGTTTGTTCTGTGAGCGTATTTTTGGACCGGTAAAAGATTATGAATGTTACTGTGGTAAATATAAACGTATTCGCTATAAGGGCATTGTGTGTGATCGTTGTGGAGTAGAGGTTACAGAGAAAAAAGTACGTCGTGAAAGAATGGGACACATCAAATTGGTTGTGCCTGTTGTTCATATTTGGTATTTCAAATCTCTTCCAAATAAAATAGGTTACCTTCTTGGACTTTCTTCTAAGAAACTTGAAACGATTATCTACTATGAAAGATATGTAGTAATCCAACCAGGTATTCTTGAGGAAAAAGGTCTTGCAAAGATGGACTTGATTACAGAGGAAGAATATTTGGAATACTTGGAATTAGTTCCACCAGAAAATCAACAACTTGATGATAAAGATCCAAACAAATTCGTTGCCAAAATGGGTGCTGAAGCTGTAGGAGATTTACTTCAAAGAATTGAATTAGATACACTTTCATATAACTTGCGTCATCAGGCGAATACTGAAACATCTCAACAAAGAAAAGCTGAGGCTTTGAAACGTTTGGGTATTGTTGAGTTATTCAGAAATGGCAATATGGGAAGAGACAACAATCCTGAATGGATGGTTATCGAATATCTTCCAGTAATTCCACCTGAATTGCGCCCACTTGTTCCATTGGATGGTGGACGTTTTGCAAGTTCAGATTTGAACGATCTTTACCGTAGAGTAATAATCAGAAACAATCGTCTGAAAAGACTGATAGAAATTAAAGCCCCTGAGGTAATCTTGAGAAACGAGAAAAGAATGCTTCAGGAAGCTGTCGATTCTTTGTTTGATAACTCTAGAAAATCAAATGCAGTAAAAGCTGAAGGTGGTCGTGCTTTGAAATCTTTGAGTGATGTTTTGAAAGGAAAGCAAGGACGTTTCCGTCAAAACCTTCTAGGAAAAAGGGTTGATTATTCTGGTCGTTCTGTAATCGTTGTAGGACCAGAATTGAAAATGCATGAATGTGGTATTCCGAAAGGAATGGCTGCTGAGCTTTTCAAGCCTTTTGTTATTAGAAAACTGATTGAAAGAGGTATTGTAAAAACAGTAAAGTCTGCCAAGAAATTGGTTGACCGTAAAGAACCAGTTATCTGGGATATATTAGAAAATGTAATGAAAGGGCATCCGGTTATGCTAAACCGTGCTCCTACGCTTCACCGTTTGTCAATTCAGTCTTTCCAGCCTAAATTGATAGAAGGAAAAGCAATTCAGTTACATCCTTTGGTTTGTTCTGCATTTAATGCAGATTTTGATGGTGATCAAATGGCGGTACATGTTCCTCTGAGCAATGCTGCAGTTTTGGAAGCTCAATTATTGATGCTTTCATCACACAATATTTTGAACCCGCAAAACGGAACTCCAATTGCACTTCCTTCACAGGATATGGTTTTGGGACTTTACTATATAACCAAAACAAGAAGATCCACTCCTGAACACAAAGTTAGAGGAGAAGGTATGACCTTCTATTCTGCTGAAGAAGTTACAATTGCATTCAACGAAGGAAAAGTTGATCTTCATGCACCTATTAAATGTGTTTGCAGAATCAAGCAAGATGATGGAACATTTAAGAATCAATTGATCGATACGACTATCGGTAAAGTGATTTTTAACAAAATGGTTCCAGAAAATGTTTCTTATATCAATGACCTTTTATCTAAAAGTGCATTGAGAGGTATTATCGGTAACATCATTAAGGACACAGATATTCCTACTACAGTTGCTTTTCTTGATAAAATTAAGCAATTAGGATTCTACTGGGCATTCAAAGGTGGTTTGTCATTCAAACTATCAGATTTGTATACACCAGATGATAAGTTCACAATGCTTGATGCAGCTCAGGTTCAGGTTGACGAAGTTCAAATGAACTATGAAATGGGATTGATTACCAACAACGAGCGTTACAACCAGGTAATTGATATTTGGACAAGAGCAAACTCCAAAATTACGGATAGCTTGATGACCAAACTTGAAAATGATGATCAAGGCTTCAACTCGATCTACATGATGTACCACTCTGGTGCAAGGGGATCAAAGGAGCAGATTCGTCAGCTTGGAGGAATTCGTGGATTGATGGCGAAACCGAGAAAATCTGGATCGAAAGGACCAGAAATTATCGAGAATCCAATTCTTTCTAACTTTATTGAAGGACTATCTATCCTTGAGTACTTTATCTCTACTCACGGTGCTCGTAAGGGGCTGGCAGATACCGCACTTAAGACGGCGAACTCAGGTTACCTGACACGTCGTTTGGTAGATGTATCACAGGATATGGTTGTTACTAGTGTTGATTGTGGTACTTCAGGTGGTTTGACCATGAAGCCCATTATCGATGGTGGTGATGTTGTTGAGCCATTGAGTCAGCGAGTGCTAGGTCGTGTTACTGCGATTGACGTGGTTAACGGTAAAGATGAAGTTGTTATTCCAGCAAACACTCTTATGGGTGAAGAGTGGACTAGCCGCCTTGAAGATTTGGGTGTTGATGAAGTTATCGTTCGCTCTGCAATCACTTGTGAGGCTGATCATGGTGTGTGTGCACACTGTTAGGGTCGTGACTTAGGTCGTGGTATCAATAAAGGCTTTCGTGTCGGTGCAGGCGTGAATGCGGGCTGTCGTTATCAAATTAACAATCAGTTACGCGCACAGGCTGAATTGCAACTGCCATATTGGTATCATGGCAGCAGCGATGAGTCGAACGTTCGCGGTCATTATTGGCAACCGATATCGACACTAGGTCTGCAATACGATATTGATAAAAAACAAGCATTGCGTATTAATGCCAATTACGAATGGCAAGAACGTATCGATGCCAATGAAGATATACAGCTGTCATACAGACGCTATTTTTAGACATTGATTTAGGCATTAATTTAAAAAAAATTGCTTCTAAGCGCCGTAATGGTTGTATAAAGGGAAGAGTTATTTATGAATATGCAAAATTTACTGATTATTGGGCAAGGTGATATCGGCTTGCCAGTCACCAATAAGCTTGCGCAGGATGGCTTGAATGTCACGGGTCTGGCTCGTGGTGAGCGGCAGGATTATGCGTTGGATGATAAAGCCATGTTCAAACAAGCCGATGCATTAACGCTGACTGCTCAAGTCTTACAAGGTTTTACGCATATTGCCATTATCGTGACCCCTGATGAGTATTCGAGCAGCGGCTATCACAACAGTTATCTAGCGATCTGTCAGCACTTGGCAAATCTTGCAGAAAATCTGACCAACCTTGAGCGCATTGTCTTTATCTCATCAACGGGTGTCTATGGCCAAGACAATGGCGAGTGGATTGATGAGCATACTGTACCCGTCACGCCTACGCGTGAAGCTTCGAAGGTCATATTGCAAGCAGAACAAGCGTTGCAACAGGGCTTTGGA
>CALBCY010000013.1 GCA_937927195.1 uncultured Chitinophagales bacterium | reverse complement strand
TTTTTGCTTGACCTTTTTCTTGATAAAAAGGTCTAAAAATCAAGGACTTATGTCATTTTTTTTACGTAAATAAATCTCCTTAAATCCTAAAAAAAATAAACTCGCTAATCAAACAATTATTACGTTTGATTGGATAATTTTTGAGATGAAGATAAATTTCAAGTAAGCTCAAACAGAATTTTTTTCTTAACGGATCTAAGCAAATTCATTCACTAAAATGACAAATGTCCAATTATTTGTCAATTAAAGAAAGTTATTGCTTTTTATTATCTGAATATCATTTAGTTAATAATCGAACTCAGGTTATTATTACTTAAGGCAGGAACGGCCTGTCTCGGAAAGTCGCTAAGACGTGAAGAGGAGCCAATTTAAACTTCACTTATTCTTGAACCTCCATCTCACTTAAAAACAAAAAAAAGGGCAGCTAGAATAATTTCTGACTGCCCTTTCATCCCTTATTCTTCCGGGGGTATTGGAAGAATGCACTTATAAATTACTAAAATCAATTTTCCATTAGTTTTTCATAATCTTTCCAGTGTATCTTTGACCATCCTCTGTATTCAATTCAATGAAATAAGTTCCAGGAATCAAGCTACTCAAATTGTTTTGAATTTGATTGCTTCCTTTTACTACATTCAAATTGCTAGAGACAACTTTTTGGCCCAATAGATTGTAAATCGTTAAATCAGCTTTTTGACTTTCATTGCTTGTGAAATCTATTCTTATTGTCGACTCAACTGGATTAGGATAAACATCCAATTGTTGAGCGTTGAAGAACAATTCTCCCAAGCCATTGTCAACTTCTTCTATTGCTCTTACTTCAATTTCTATTCCTGTCATTGAAGGACTCTCAGCTGAGATGGTGATGATCTGTGGAACAATTCTTTGTCCCAATGGATCTGCGATCAATTGGTAAGTACCAAATGGCAATTCACTGAAATCAAATTCTCCATTTTCATCAGAGACTACATAAGCAACAGGGCTTCTGTCAAGATTCAAAACTTGTACAGCTACTCCAGATAAATCTTCATCCGATTTACCTGCTCCAGCAGTAATTTCACCACCAACAAAACCTTCACCACCTGGGTTTACTCCAGGAGTCATATAAATGGTATAGCCTTCTCCTGGTCCAACAGCGGTAGCACTCCACCACATGATTGAGCCACCATAGTAAGTTGGCATCAAAGAATCATAATAAGGAGACGCTCCGTCCAATGCAGCTTTCAAGAAGAACAAACCTTGGTTGTTCAAATCTTCAGCATTTAGATCAAAACAGAAATCAGTTCCATTTGGTCCAAATGTTTGCGATTGTAATTCATATAAAGTTTGGTCCTCAGGATTAAAAGCGATCAAGTAAACAGTTCCAGAAATCTCACTAGAGATGGTTGGACTTCCACCAAATACATCTCCACAAATACTGGTTCCTGAATTAGGATCGATGTAAATGCCTGCAAAATCATCATAAGCACATTGACAAAGTGCATCCCATCCGTTGTTGCAACACCAAGGATCAATTTCAATTACTTGCTGGAAATATGGATCGTCTTCACCATAAGGGGAAGATCCATTCAAGGTCGTCATACATACTCCTAAAGTATCTGTAACCACTCCATTCAAGCCATCATACTGCGCTTGGCAAATTCCATCCCAAAAAACATCACAGCACCAGTAGTCCTGAGCGATTACTTGTTGGAAAATTGCATCGTCCTCACCATATGGGCTGCTCTGGTTTAAGATAGTTTCACAAGTATCATCAACATTGCCTTCTAAAATAATTGTTTGGCAACTTCCATCATTGCAATTGTTGGTGTAGGTAGTTAAACATATTTCGTAGGTTCCTGCTGGCAAATTAATATTGATGATTCCTGGTGCAATGGTGTCGAAACCGTAAAAGGCTCCATTGATAATCATATCTATTGTAACATTTTGAGAAACGAGGTAAAGATCAACATTGTAATTTCCTGCAGCATCCATTTGATACTCTGCTTGAAATTCAGCACTACATCCAGTCTGGTCTTCTTCGAAATAAACTGTTTGGCAAGAATAGTCACTGCAAGTTGGAGTAAAAACTGACAAACAAACCGTGTATTCTCCTGCAGGAACTTCCTCAAAGCCTTCAAACTGGTTGTATAGAAATACGCTGTCTCCAAATCCGTAAACTTCCCAAACAAATGATTCTGGCTCAGCTTCTGTAAAAAAGCCTAAGAAGTAAGGTGCCTCAAAAGAAGCTTCTATTTCAAACTCAGCATTACAACCAGGATCTATTCCATCAACTACCAATACCTGACAAACATAATCTTCGCAGTTTTGGAAAACTGTTAGCATGCACATGTCATAAGTTCCAGGTGGTATTTCAAACCAAACACCATTTGGGCTAAAATCTACTTCTATAAAATCACCATCAATAAAGACTTCGTAACCAATTGCTCCGTCTATTGGGAAAACACCTACTTGGTAGAGATTCCCTGTTGGATCTGAATAAACAGAATATTCAAATGATCCATCGCAGTTGTTTTGAGAACCTAATGAAATGTATTCACAATAAAAATCGGAACAGTCTTCATTTATTACTTCAAGACAAATTTCATAATCTCCAGCAGTTAATTCATTTAACCAACCTTCAGGACCATCAAAACCAAAAGTTTCTATCGGTGTTGAAATTATCCAAGAATAAAATTCATTTTCAGCTGCTGCAAAGAAACCCAACTCAAAGGTTGGTCCTTGTTGATTGGGATCATACTCTAAATAGAATTGTGCGCTGCATGCAGGCTGGTCTTCAACAATTATGGTAATTGTCTGAGAGGCAAAGCATTGATTTTGGCCAAATGCATTTACACTTATTTGATAAACTCCAGGTTCGAAGTCATAAACAATTGACTGGTCAACTCCAATAACTTGGTTTTCAAAATACCATTCAAAGCTAAATGGCCCCGCTCCTTCTGTATAAGCTTCTAATGACCAAGATCCGATGCTGTTTTGATAAGCTACAATATCGACATAACAAGAATCGCCAATTCCAAGAATTTCATCATAAGCAGTTTGACAAAGCTGATCCCATCCACTTTCACAACACCAAACATCGTTGGCAATAACTTCTTGAAAGATTGGATCTTCTTGACCATAAGGGGAAGCCCCAGAAAGTACTGAATTACAAATCATTGAGTCGATAACCGTAGAATCTCCTTCAATGTAAAGTGATTCAGTGTAAGAAGAACTGCAATTGGCATTGTCTGAGATAGTCAATGTTACATCCCATAGACCAGAAGGAAACTCGAAAGTTTCGGTTGGTAATGTTCCGTAGGCCAATCCACCAAAGTCCCAGAAATAAGAGAAAGGCGGAGTTCCGTTGGCGTAAGCAATAAATGTATATGCATTGGGATTGTCAGGGTTAAGTTGATTGGTGCTAAAATCAGCTGAGCAATCTCCACCTGTTGCATTAAAATACAAAGTATCGCATGCTACGCTCGTGCAGCTATCAGCGGTAAAGATTGATAAACAGATCAACGAAACAGGATCCTCAAAGGTAATTACAGGATTGGGATCATTTATGAATGTATTTGGACCATAATTCCAAACGTAATCCAAAATTTCACCAGACTCAGACCATGAGGCATTGTAAAATGCTACGGTTGAGCCCTGTAAAATTTCATATTCAAAGGCGGCTTCGCAATATTGCTGGGCAAAGGATTTTGTACCTGAAAAGGCAGTTAGCAGTAATAAAAGTGTAATAATTCTTTTCATATTCAAGTGTTTGTTTTGTTATTTATTTCATTAAAATGGGGTCCCTTTGTATTAAAGAGCCTAACAAAGTTAAATATGCTGCCTCAAGTATTAATATTTCTCTAAAGTTTTATCGTGAAATGGAAAAATTGGCCTTTTTAGTTCATTATTTTAGATTGAATTGTGCAAAAAAAAAGAACTTCAAGCCATTGCTGCACTTGAAATTCTTGACTACTGTTCCCGTACTATTGTAAGTTAGACATTTGCATTAGATGATAGACCTTAGAAGCTATGATGATTCTAACATCTGGAGGACTTTGGGTGAAATCCCCCATATATCTAAGGTTTTTATGTCTATTTGTTAATTTTCATTGTTGGTTACTAGACATTTTCTCAAATCAAAAAATAGCTTTAGTTTGGTCTTAGGACCAATATCTTGGTTGATTAATTACGCCCCTTAAATTAAGCTGTTTTGCTTCGTTTAATAAAAGTTCACCAAGTCATTGGGTGATAACACCAAAGGAAAGCCATGCTTTGTCTAGTACCTAATTTCTTTTTTAAGTTCTTTTTTTAATTTCATTGTTAAAATTGCCCATAGATTACTTGCTTAGATCGGTAATCTTCTTTGTGATAAAAGTCATTTGTTCTGAATTTGGGTAAAAAAATGTGTTGTTGTTACCCATTAGTAACAAATTGGCAAGAAAGGTAAACAGCAATGAATTTTATTTATAAAAAAAATATTTTTTTTAACTCTTCAGCAATTTAAATTGATAAATAAGGGGATTCAAAACAGAAATTGCTTCAAAAAAAAATTACAAATTTTTAGATAAAATTTGATTTTCAAAATGCTATAAAATTGTCATTTTGAACAAATTAATATGCTTAAAAAGCTGAATAAGTGAAGCATATTAAACAATTCTATAGATTAATTGCTTTAATGAATCATTGCATTAGAATTGAATTATTCGCCTAAAACAGGGCAAATTTATTAAACAAAGATTTAAACTGTCATTAATACACTAAGAAATGGATTGAATTACTATTTTTGTACGGAAGTTCATACATGGTATTTGTTGTTTATTTAATTTTATTGATTTTGTTAGATTTTCAGTAGGAGAAAATTTGCATAGAATTGCAAATGTTTAATCTTAGGAATTTTATATAGTTGTGTATACCCATAGTTGAACAAAGAATTATATTTTATCGCAATTCGATGAGATACCCCTCCATTGAATATTAATTTTAAGCTTATAATTTCTAATTATACAGACGACGCCTT
This sequence comes from uncultured Chitinophagales bacterium, assembly GCA_937927195.1. Classification (GTDB taxonomy): domain Bacteria; phylum Bacteroidota; class Bacteroidia; order Chitinophagales; family UBA2359; genus JAHDGP01. The sequence goes on along the minus strand of CALBCY010000013.1, from coordinate 9,018 downwards.
GCTTGAGCTTTTAAAAGATAACGCAAACGAAGCTTTACAACACATCTACACTAATTGGAGGGAAGGGTTCCTTCATTGGGTTCAGAATGGTTATGGTTGTAACGAAACGGAGGCTGTGGATATCTTTCAAGAATCTGTTCTGGGTTTTTACAAAAGCTTTAAAAAAGGGAAATTAGAGGACATAAATAGCTCTTTAAAAACATACTTTTACTCCATTGGTAAATACCAAGCACTCAATTATTTCAATAAATACAAAAAAAAGAACAGCATTAAGTCTTCAGAGGAGATGGCCAAATGGTTGCCTGACGAAGAACCAGTTGAATTTGAAACCGAAGAAGAAAATCCTGTAAAGAAGTTTCTAGATAAAATGCAAGATCCTTGCAAAACCATACTCATTTCATTCTATTATTATGAAATGAGTATGGCAAACATAGCTGATCAGTTAAATTATAAAAGTATAGATGTTGTAAAAGCACAAAAGTACAGGTGTATGCAGCGACTTAAAAAAGTAGTACAAAAGGAAATGAAGAAGAAGGCTTAGCATCCTTCCTTTCAAAATGTGGTATTGCTCCCCACCCGAGTACCCCCAGCTCATATATATATTGTTTTTTTTGATCCCATCCTATTATAATATTTTAGTGTTTTTTTTATAACATTTTTTTTTATATAATGTGACCTCAATAGTAATTTAAGTCGCAATTTAGGATTGTATTTAAACTATCTTTCATTAGTTCTGTTTAGGCTATAACATAAACATGTAGTATTACTGATATGTCCGAAAAAAAGAAATTTCATTCATTGACTAAAAAGTTTGGATTTGAATCCAAATCAAATGAATTAGAAAGTGATGATGAAAGCAAGCAACTTTTAGAAGAAGATGCTAATTATTTCCAGCATTTTATTGGGGCTGTTGATGAAATAGGTGATCTGGACCTCAGGGCAAAGATGAAAAATTGGGAAAAAGCGAGGTCTACCGAAATCAAAAGCACTTTAGAAGAGGAGGAGGATTCTTTTCAAGAGAATATGCTCTATCGTGAAATAATGAGTGCTTCTGAAAGAAGCAAAGCCATAAAGGTAAAAACACCCAAAAGGCAATTTGAATGGAAAAACGAAATACAGACCTTTACATTTCACAAAAAAATAAAAGAGGTACTAAAATTTGAGGTCGAAGACAATTGTCGCAAGTCTGTTGCCACGGGAGTTTTTGAAATGAATGAAAAGTCCGGCAAAGCTGAACTTCCCCTAAAAGTGCTGAAAAATGGAAGGTATTACCTCAAAATATTTTCTACTACTGAATTTCTGCTACTCGACTTCTATATAAAGAATACAAAACCAAGTATTTGAAGAACACATTCTGTTTAACAAAACAGAACAATCCCCTCCTTTTGGTTGATTAACGATCAAAGAATTTGTAATTTTTATTTATTTTTTAAATTAATCGTCCAATACGTTTACATTTATATAAATTCGGTTACTAAGAATAAAACCCAATAAAAAGTACTTGATATTTTTATTTATTAATCAGTAAGTATTTTGTTTGAATACTAATGAAAAATTGATATTAATTTCAAAAATAGATCCTATTTTTAACACTAAGACATACTGATTTGGACTTTTTACACGATAACAATACATCTGAACTTCACAATTATACAGCGCTTTTCAACAAGGCTATAGAACAAGAAGGCTACAAAGACTTAAAGGGAAAGATAGCTATTTGGGAAAAAAACATTCAAGCAAACAAGCAAGACAATCTAGAGGATTCTGGAGAGGATGTTGAGCTTAATAATTCTGAATTAGGTTCTGCCGCTCCCAAAGATTCCTTTGAAGATAATCCAGTTTATACGCAGTTTTTGAGCTCTGCAGAACGTGGTGCTAATTTACAGTTTCTAAACCTTTCTACAGGTTTTGATTGGAACGGTAAAAAGGTGATTTTCGATCTTGAATCACCACTTAATGATGATTGTGATTACACAATTGAAGACAACAATTCGAATGTCCTTCAATCAGGCATCATAAGAAATGTTGTATCAAATAGCTTTTCAATTGAACTTCCCATTCACAAAATTCCTGCTGGAAGATATTATTTGAAATTTTCGAATTCAAAAATTTTCTCTCTTTTGGAATTCTTCATTGGTAAGTCGAAATAAGAAATGAATACTCGAAGACTGCTCAGCTTTGGCTCAATAAATTTGGACAATAAATGACCAAATTCATTGTCCAGGTTCATTGTCCAAATTCATTGTCCAAAAAGAACGAAAGCTGCCCAATATTTTGTCGCTAAATCAGGATTTTTTATTAGGGATCTCTTTACATTTGCCAAAGCAGTAACAACTTTCTGACCATCTAAAAGGTTCCTGTAAAACTGGAGCATTATTTTATAGGACAGTTCATCACTTACTTTGAATAAGGTTGAAATTACGTTGCTGGCTCCAGAATAAAACAATCCACGATTTATCGCCATCATTCCTTCATTTTTATAAGTTTCTCCCAATGCGGATTCGCATGCACTCAAAACAACCGTATCCGCTTCCAAAGCTATCGTAAAAGCTTCCTGTATATAAAACTTTTCCCCATTTGCTAGGGCAAGGCCAGATAGCTTATTGTTTTCATTTTGAATAAAATGGGCAGCCAAATGAAGAATGGAACATTTAGCTGATTCTCGTAATAAATTTTTACGATTGGCCTGCTCGTTTAAAAATATTCTTGAACTTAACTCATGTTTTGAAAATAAGTCTGCTATGTCCTTGACTTCCACTTCAGAAAAAGGCAAGTGGGCCAATTCTTCAGTATTGTCTTCGAAAGCTATTTCACCTGAATTGCTGAAGATTTCCTTTCCAACATTGGGAACATCAACTTGGCCGGCAGCATGACTGGCTGCTTTCCTTGATGGGGAGTAGACAGGAGCAAATCCTACAAAAGATTTTGGTTTTAGTGAAATGCCTCTTTGAGTTTGCTCAAACCACAAACTTGCAGAATAATGATAAACAATGTCATAGCTTTCAACTAGATATTTTATTTTATTTACATCTCCCAGTTTTACCAAGGCTTCAAATGGAATCTTTGAAAGAAAAGAATGAGGGATAATGATCAATTGATTTATTGCAGCTGGATCAAATACATCTTGAATCAAATCTTCAATTGGCAGAATCAATAATTGATAAAGTTGCAGACCAAGTTTCAAAGACTTAGCTGCATCAATCGTATTAATCGATTGAATAAACTCTGTCACTAAATGCTCAAAATCTCTTGGCAGTTCCTGATTTACAATCTCATTTTCAAAATCTGAAAGCACAAAGATTTTTAATGAATTTTGATGAATAAAATAACTCAATATTTTTTGATCTTCGTTTAATCCCGATTGAATTTCTTGCAGGGTGAAAGTTCGATCTTGATATTTCAGGTTTTTGTACTCCGGAATTTCAGATTCTACTTTTTTAATAAATTCTTTATACTCTAATCTCTTATTGAAGTAATCTTTAAAACGTTGATCAGCATCCTGGCCTTTTTTTTCTTTGGCCTCTTCGAATTGCATCTCCAAGGTTATTATCTCATCTCTTAATTCTTTTTCATTGTTAAAGTAAGCCGTATCTTTTAATAACAGTTTTGCCCTTCCTTCCATCATCTCCTGCTTAAGCATTCCTGCCTTGCTCTTTTCAATGAAATGAAATATTTTTGATTCCTTATCAGGCCTATTCAAGCATTCTTGAATGTAGATAGCATTCCCAAAAGTATGGTTTAACTGTTCCCCAAAAAACAACTTGCTCCTTTGTGCACTGTAGCTATTTCTATTAAGTTCTAAAAGCCTGAGACTAATTTCATAATACTTTTCGGCTTTGATTAAATGATTTTCAGGATTATCCAGATCTGAAACAGAAGCATTCACAAACCAATCTCCTAAGCCACAAATGCAATCCCAGCCCAATTTGTAATTCAGCAAGTCATTTTCCCAATCTATTTCAGAATTAAAATCAAACTTTTCTTTGGTCAACAATTCCCCGAGCACCATTTCAAAATATTTCACTGCTCGCTTATCTTTTTCTTTTGACAAACGTTTTGCAATTTCATAATAAATGCTTGAAACCAAAATAAAACTGTTTGATTGATAATCGCAAAACGCTTCTGCCCTCTTTATATATTCATCAATTTGTTCCTTTTCACAAACAGCAAATATTCCCAACCAAATAAAATGATAATCGATTTTACTATTCTTCTTTTCACAGATTGACAAAGCTTCATTAAAATACTTTCTCGATTCCTCTGAATTAATAGGAGCAAGTATTTTTCCTAAAAAAGTAGCTGGGTCTAACAGGTTAACCGTTCTATCTGATTTTCTTTTAATAAGAAAATAAGCTTTTCTAGCATGCTGGAGGGCCAATTTGTAATTGCCCATTTCATAGTAAATATAAGCAGACTCCATATGTCCTCTACCACCCTCAAAAATTTTTCCTTCGACTAATCTTTTTTGAACAGATTTAATATAATTTAATGCCTCAAAATAATCTCCACGCTTTCGTTCAAAAGTCGCCATAGATAATACAATGCTAAATCTTCTTTCATGGCCCTCCCATGCATCTTGATAAAAATTTGCTCCTGCGGAGTCCGATTTTTTCAGAGTTTCAATGGCTTTTGCAATTGATTTTTGAGATAAAATATAACTAGCATAAATATTATGAAAATACATTGGCCAATCGGTTTTACCCGTCATCTTTTTAATCCAGGCTAATCCTTGATTATAATGTTTAGTAGCTAATTCAATTGTACCGAAATAATAATTCCCCTTTAACAAAATATAATGGGCACGAATAATTTCACCTATTCGACCTGGAAGGTTTTCATCAGCAGCTGTTAATATACTCAAGGATTCTTCAAGAATTTCAATGGCCTTTTTTATAGAGGAAGATTCGTAAAGTGAAATGTTGGCAAACAAAGTCATAACCTTGCCTTTTAAAACAGGATGCGCTTCTGCTTCTTTTTTGACGATATTATAGGCAATTTTCATACTCTCAAAAGCAGCGGAACTGTTTCCCAAACTTATTTGACTATGGTTGATAATAATATATTTTTCAAGCTTGGTTTCCAACGAGGCTTTAGAATCATTAATTTGATTAAGATATTTTATCGCATCGTCAAACTTGATTCGCCATAATTCGCATTTTCCCAATCTTAAAAGAATTTCCTGATCTATTGAGCTTTCTCTATCATTATCAATCTGATTTTTAAGCTGTAAATAAATTCTTATAGCTTCTTCATATTTATGCTCCTCTTCTAACTTCGTTGCTTGTCTAAAAAGACGCTCTTTGTCATTTTTCATTCCTTTCATTCTTCTTCCCAATAATTAAACAAGCTATTCCTTGATCAATTCCTTCACTCTCATTTTCTCCCCATCGAAAAGTTTGAGGAAGTACAAGCCAGCATCATATTTGCTTAAATCCAGGAGCTTTTTCAAAATCAATGATTCATTGTAAAATGTTTCTCTGATCATCAATTGGCCCATCGCATTGTACAATTCGAGTTGAATTTCACGCTGATCATAAGCATGCAATTCTATCCAAATTTGATTCCCTGCAGGATTGGGATAAGTTCTGAACAATCTATATGGCAAATCATTTATTGCAGTCATCGTATCAATGTTCATTGTGTCCACCACCATTGTGTCAATGTCCATCGTATCCACCATCATGGTATCGATGTCCATGGTATCGATGTTCATCGTATCTATTGCCATGGTGTCAATGATTGGCACAAATACACAAAGGCTGTCAATGGCAAAAAGATCTGCCAATGGGGCAGGCTCAGGATTGTCTGGTGCATTTTGATAAATTGCAAAATTGTAAGCTAAAAAACCTCCAAAGTCGGCATTGAATGTTTTCAAATTATTGCCGTTTTCTCTAGCCAATCTGAAGTATCCATTTCCCTGCGAAGGATTGGCCCAAAAAGACAAACCGTCGTCTCCATTGTCGTACAAATAAACTGAATAACAGCCATCCTCCACTATGTCCAATTCGTCATTATAAATCGTGTTGGCGGCGAATGGCTCATTTTCCAAAATTATTTCACCTAAATGATTCGTGATCGAATATCCATTGGTGTTTGGAAGGCTGTTTGTTTTAATATTGATGATGACCACTTCTTCTTCAATTACATCAGAAGTTTTAAATCTGGATTTATAAGTATCGTTTTGGCAATATTGATCTTGACCATTGTTTGGCGCTTGCAGACCAACATAGAAATTGGCAAAAGATTCATCCGTTTTAAAGAAGTATGGATCTGAAATTGGAAGCAACACTTCTTCGCTTTCAAGGAAACCCAATGCTCCTTCCCAAATGATGCTGTCCATTCCCCCACCCTCAACTTGGTAAATGATTTTGACAGATTCAAGGGTTTCAGAACCACGATTTTGAAGCACAACAATTGGATTGTTGCAAATCGGATTGTATCGATCAAATTCTGTCCTGGAAGAGGGCCTTTGTACTTCCATTATAGCGGCATCCAGCGTGAAATTTGGTGGACCATAACTGACCAATTGTGCAGAGACTCTATAATTGGCCTCTGACATATTCGGAACTGCAATTATTCCGTAATCAAGCTCCACCATTTCACCAGGCTCAACCATTTCACTGATGTCTAATTCTATAACATCTGTTGCCATTCCGGGACACCATCCAGCTCGATCATAGATCCATGTTCCCCCTTGCGGATAAACAGGGTTTTCAGAACATTCTTTCCAACCCAACCAGGTCAATTCACTGGCCCCACCGTGCAGATTTATAAAATGTGTTCGAGGTATGAATTCGCCATTTTGTCCATGACCTGTTTGAGCAATTTTTATTTTATATGCATCGGCATCTGGATTCATCAGAACATTTCTGGTTTCCATTCTGCTGTCATCTGCCAAAGAAGCATAACTGTAACCAGACCAAGTAGTATTGGATCCTAAAATTGGCCAGATGTTTTGAACGGAAACAATGTCTCTCGCTGGTTCTCCAATGATGTATAAAAATCGAATATCCAATTCTTCCTGATTGGCTCCTGCCAATTCAACAGACAGTTCTTTTTGTCCTTGCAAGACTGGCCCCAAATCTGTTACATCGAAAGTCCACATTTTACCATCCTGACCTAAATTCAATCCATTGCCATATGGAGTTACAAAAGAGACCAATTCATAGCGGCTGTCAAATTTGTTATAATAAGTCAAAGTTTCAATGTCAATACTTCCTTCAATAGGGAAATAGCGACTGTCCACTTGAAAACCAGATTCATTTAATATCTGAACTGTACCTGCCTGGTACAAATACATTGTATCGATTCCAACCAAGTTGTTTTCTTCGACTGCATATACCAAAACCTGACTAGGCGCATTTTGAACGGAGTCCAAAGCAAAGACATTGCTTACTTCAGCCTCTCCTTCTCCGATTAAAAATCCAATGTTTGGTCTTGTGTTTATTGCTTCAAATCCACTGAGCAATTCGTTCCCTCTGTATCTTGCCCAAGAGGCGATTCCAGAGAACTCTACCATTTCACCATCCTCCACTTGATCTTGTGTCGCTGAGCCTTCTCCTTCTACAAAATCAAAATAAGCGACCAAGTTTTCGTAGTTCGGATGGGAAGCATCTATTGGCTTGTGCATGAAATTTTTCACTTCTGTTGTTGTTAGGGCTTTGTTCCAAACTCTAAACTCATCTACCAAGCCATAGTGTGGGCTGCCCATATTGGCATTTCCCCCTATTATAAACTTTTGAATGTCCATGAGCTTATTCAGGTTTGTTCCATCAAGCCATAATTCACCATTCAGATATATTGCCATGTAGCCATCACCCGCATTTTTTACAAATGCCCAATGGTTCCATTGTCCTGCTATGTCTTCAGGATTGGCCAAAGCATTTATTCGGTCATAACCAGAACCATCATTGCCACAATCCCAATAAATATTGGAATTACTCCAAGGCAAATGAACATTGGCCTGTCTGACATTGTTGGCATCGACTCCTTCGAAAATAGTTGAATTGACAGGCATGATTTCTTCCTCTCCTTTGGTCCAGAATGAAATGGTAATTTCTTCATCGATCGTTGCAAAGTTGTCGATTGGACATTCAAGAAATTGGCTTCCTTTGAATTGAGCAGCATAATTATTCTGATTGCTGCTTATACCAGAAACATAGTCCGTACTGCTGCCTTTTAGGTCTACAGAATTTACTGGAACATTGTTGGTGTAACTGATTTCAAAAATAATATTGGAAACTCCGTCCCAATTAAATATTTCATAAAAGTACAGCACATGATCAGCGGCTGCACTTGAAAATTCTGTATTCAAGAAATACACTTCTTGGAAGTCGTTCCGATCTGGCTCATCAGGATTTAGTTCTTCTTTATCTGTCATTTTCACTCTTATTTTCATGAAATTGAACACAGAAGAATTTAAATCACTTTCCAGGTTTATTCCATAAATATCTCCTGCTTCGAGTCCCATTTCAAGCAACTCTTCCGCTTTGTATAAAAACTGGCTTTTTGAACTAAGACTTTCACCATTTAATATCCCATTCAGGTTCTCATTGCCTTCTCCAATTTGAATCGTTTCTGAGAGCTGCAAATTGGAGGCATCCACTTCTTTTTGAATGAACAAATCATAGTCGAAAGTTGGAACCGTTGTGTATTCATAAGTTTCACCACTAAAATTGGTGATGACATGTGAAGGATGCGTAGCCCGCGATGAATCTTGAGTGCCAGGATCGGTTATTACGGTATTGCAACTGTAATCCCATTCACCGCAGCCAATTTGGCCATTTCCGACTGCTGCATCGTGGCAGCGCATGGAATATTCCATCAGGATCTTTTCATAAGGCTGATCTGGATCACTTGGAAATTCAAACATGGCACGTCTGCTTGTCGAATCGTAGGTAAAAGTCTGGACTTGAAGGGTATCCTGTGCTATTCCCGAGGTTCCGAATGCTAAAAGGGTGATAATTAATGAGATAAGTCGGTTCATTGGTATGATGGTTAATTGATAGATGGTTGAGC
>CALBCY010000012.1 GCA_937927195.1 uncultured Chitinophagales bacterium | reverse complement strand
TTTTTCATTTCTCTTATTTTAAGTTGTAATTATTAGACAAAAATGACCTTTTGGTTTTCATTTTCAACCTTTTTTTACCTATTGCAGTATTGATCACTCAGCTCACAAGCAAACTGACGTTTTGCAACACGAAACAGGCATGCTTCTATTTTCAATATCTCAAAAAAAATTGTAACCAATCATTTTCAAGCAACATTTATGTAATTATTTGTGCCTCTAAAGTATTAATTTAACACGACATATTCAACATGATCTATAATTGATTTAATTTGGGCAATCAACACTAATTTTTCTAGGAAATATTGCATTCACAATTGTTGTTCTGTCTACGCTTTATAATAAGTCAATTGGAAAAGTTTATCGATAATTATCAACTTCACAATTTTTGACTATTTCACTTTTATCCGATTCTTGAGTACTGGACAAATCATGGCTTTCCTTTGGTGTTATCACCAAAGGACCTGGTGAACTTTTATGAAACGAAGCAAAAATGCTTAATCATGTCAAGGATTTATCTTCAGGAATTTTTATCTCATGGTTAAATAAAATACGCTTTTGCTTTGGTTTATGATTGCTAGTCTTGGTCTTTTCGTTCAATCCTTATGCAATCGCCAGCCCTGTTCCATTCCCATATCTATTATGCTGGAAAAGGATGCTTTTTATGATTCCTTACAGGTTTCTGAATAACATCAACTTTCCTATACATTTTTGCTTTTACCTTGTTACCTTAGTGGCGTTTTAACAAGCTTCAACCCATAACTCTTTGAGTCAAATTCGTAAAATATTCGGAAACAATTTTCTAAAAAATGTTCTGACCTTGAGTCTGGGAACAGGAATGGCACAAGTCATTGCTTTTGCTGCTTTGCCAATTTTAAGTCGGCTTTATACCCCTGAAGATTTTGCAGTTCTTGGAATTTTTGTGTCTGTCGTTTCTGTTTTCTCCATTTTTGGAAATGGTGGTTACGAATCTGCCATCATGCTTCCGGAAGAAAAGGAGGATAGATTTAGCTTACTTACTTTTTCATTTTATTCTGCCATCGGAGTGGCACTTCTTTCATTGCTCAGCCATTTCTTTCTCGATCATTTCAATGTTTTGGAAAAAGCATCTCTTCGGGTCTTTTACATCATTCCCTTTGCTGTATTTTTTGAATCAGCCGCACAAGCCTTAAAAGTGTGGCTCAATAAGGAAAAAAAATACAAGTCGTTGTCCAAGGTTCGCTTGTTTCAAGCATTGACAACCGCATTGGTTTCTTTGGGCATGGCCTATTTTACAAATTTGCCATTCGGCTTGATACTCGGATTACTTGCTGGTTTTATGGTGAAATTTTTTGGCTATTTTATCGCCAGTAGCATTTCGTTTTCAAGATTATTGAAACCAAATTTTTCAAAGATAAAATACAACCTGAATCGTTTCAATCAGTTTGTAAAATTTGGGATTTGGGGTACTTCATTGAATACCATTTCAAGACAACTTCCATATTTTATTTTACCAATATACTTTGGAGAATATTTTACCGGACAATTTTCAATGTCTATGAAAATTTTAATGTTGCCCATAGGTTTGGTTTCCGTTGCAGTTGGTGATGTTTATTTTGAAAAGGCCAATTCTGCCTTTCAAAAAGGAGGAACCGAATTGGCTGCTCTGACTAGAAAAACGTTTACGAATCTATCGATCCTCGCTATTTTGATGATCCTTGTTGGAATTCCTTTGGCGCCTTTTGCTTTTACTTTTGTATTGGGTGATCAATGGACTGAAGCGGGGAGGATCGCTCAATTCCTTCTTCCTTGGATCGCCTTAATGTTCGTCAGTTCCCCTTTATCATATCTGATTGACATTCATCAAAAATTGAAAGTACAATTGTTTTACAATGTTCTTCTTTTCTCTTTTCGTTTTGCGGTTTTGCTCGCAGGAGCAAATTTGTTTTCTGAAATGGAGACCATTAAATATTTTGGTTTTGGAAACACTATCTTTGTTGCTGGCTTTTTATTTTACCTATTAAAACTGGCCAATGTCCGAAAATAAACAAGGCCTTAATATCAGCTTTCTTGGAGATGTTTGCTCCATCGGTGGCTTCGATCCTTTGCTAAAGGAGAAGCGAGCCATCTTTTCGCCTGAATTGAGTGAAATACTTTCAATGCAGGATTTTGTAATTGCCAATCTTGAAGGGCCTGTAACCGACAAAGCCGCCATCAATAATCCTTACAAAAGAATAGCTTCTTCAACTGATTTGATTCCTTATTTAATCGATCAAAACATTCGTTGTTTCAACCTTGCCAACAACCATACAATGGATTGTGGAGTAGAGGGCCTAGAGGACAGCATCAATGAAATTCAAAAGCTGAATGGAATTTGTTTCGGAGCAGGATTGAATACTGAAGAGGCCAGTAAACCAGTAATTCTTGAAAGGAATGGAGTAAAAGTAGCCATTTTTTCATCAACTGTATTAGACGATTTTTCTGCTAAAAAGTCCAAAGCCGGCACTTGCCAATTTAATTCTGCCAAGGAAACAATATCGCAGGCTGAAAAATTAAAACAACAAGCGGATTATGTGTTGTATTGTTACCATGGAGATGCTGAGTTTGTACCTTATCCTTTGCCTGCCAAACGGAAGTTTTTTAAACAATTATGTGGTGGACCAATAGATGTTATTATTGGCCATCATCCCCATGTGATCCAAGGAATGGAGCTCATAAAGGAAACCAAAGTTTTTTATTCCTTGGGAAATTTCATGTTCAATTCGGATCGTCAAAAAAGATTTAGCTTTACTGAATTTGGTCTTTTACTTGAAATGCATTTCACGAAAGAAAAAATAAACTACTCCTACAGTCCAGTTCGTTTGGATCGACAGGAAATGAGTTTGAACATCGATGCAAATCGTTTCGATTTTGAAAGCCTCTGTGATTTTGAAAATTATGATCGACATTGGATCAAGCAAGCAAGTCGTGTTTTCCGAGAGGATAAAATGAATGCCAAAGCCTTGTCTGCTTCAGACTATATTATTGATGAAACAAAAAACACCACAAGTGCTGTTGAAGGTGCAAAGTCGTCAAAACTGTTGCGTTGGTCATTTTACAAAACCCTCTATAAAGCTTGGATGAATCCGCATTACAGACCTATTTTAATCGCTTTCTTGAAAGAGAAGATCAAAAAGGCTTAGCTTCTGATTAGCGAAAAGCTTCATTAATAGAACGGAGTTCGATTTTGAACATTCTGAAAATCAGTTGTGATAATAACAACCTGAGATCGACTTTCAATTCATTCAAAAAGTGTCCAATTATTCGGATTTCAACAAAAAAAGCAAATGAATGCTAGACGTCGATTTTAAACGAATCAACTGAGCTTTGTTAATCCCAAATTTATAGTTTAATATTCGTACTCTGGGCAAGAGCCAGAGGCCAACGGTCAAATTAAACAACTCCTAAATGCAACAGCGCATCCCCAGGATTCACAACCGGATTGTTATTCAATCCAATGACAAATCCATCGATTGGAGAAACGATTTTTATCTTGAAATGTCCATAAGGTCCATTGATTTCACCAAGCAGTTCCCCCTTCTCAATTTGCTTACCCGAATAGACATAAGGCCTAAAAAGTCCAGCTCCACTGGCTCTTACCCAACGTGTCTTATCGATAATGATGCTGGGTTCTTCATCAACTATTTCAAATTCTTCAACCAAACCCATTTTACCGATGAACCTTCGGTAGCCATCGACAGCAGTCTTAATGACAAATTCGTCATAACGGAGTGACTCACCACCTTCAAAAACAATGATGTTTTTCCCCATTTTAGAAGATTCGGAGCGGAGTGATTTTTTAATTGTGGAAGATTGTAAAGTAAACGGTGCATTGAATGCGAGGGCCATTTGTCTGTTCATTGGATCCTTCATGTCGCACCTGATTTGTGGGTAATTGGTTCGACTTGCTCCACCAGTATGAAAGTCGATTCCAAAGTCAACATGGGGCAAAATTTCTTTCATTAAATTATAAGCCATTCGACTGGCGAGAGAACCACTTTTTGTTCCTGGAAAGGAACGGTTGACATCCTTCCCATCTGGCACTTCCCTTGAAAAGTTATTGAAACCAAAAATATTCAAAACAGGAATGGTAATGATTGTTCCATTGTTTGGAATGTGTAAATTGTCTTCCTTGATTCTTCGAATGATTTCTACACCATTAATTTCATCACCGTGCAATCCTCCAAGCAAGAGCAGGGTAGGACCGGGCTTTTGCGATTTATTTATAAAGATCGGAATGTGTACAGGCGTCCGTGATGGTAATTCTCCAATTTTGATTAAAATTTCAATTTCCTTTCCGGGTATTATTTTCTTCTTATATATTTCTAAATCCTCAACTTCCTCCTTCATAGTTTTTCCAATTAATTCTGGTATTTCTTAGTGAAAGACTATGTTCCAAGTATTTTATTATACTTGATCCAATGTCTTTTTTTGTTGCTCCTTCAATACCTTCCAGTCCAGGCGAGGAGTTTATTTCTAAAATTAGTGGTCCACGTTTAGACCTCAACATATCTACACCTGCAATGCCCAATCCCATGGTTCGGGCAGCAAGAATGGCGGCTTTTTTTTCTGGTTCTGTTAGTTGTACTTCCTCGCAGCTTCCTCCTCTATGAAAATTTGATCTAAATTCTCCTTCAGCTGCTGTTCTTTTCATTGCAGCAACGATGCTTCCTCCAACGACAAATGCCCTTACATCAGAGCCTTTAGCTTCTTCAATAAATTCCTGAACAATTACCTTGGCTTGCAATCCATAAAATGCCTCAATCACCGAAACGGCGGCTGATTTTTTTTCTGCTAAAATGACGCCCAAACCTTGAGTTCCTTCTAGTAATTTTATAATCAATGGAACTCCGCCAGCAAGTCTAACCACTTCTTCCGCACTTTTGGAAAAGTTGGTGAATACGGTTTTTGGCAAACCCAATCCTGCTTTGGATAGTTCTTGCAAACTTTGCAATTTGTCACGAGATTTTAAAAGGGAAGCGGAGGGAACGGCGGAAAAGATATTCATCATTTCAAACTGTCGAATCACTGCAGCACCATAATAAGTTACCGAAGAACCAATTCTTGGAACAATGGCATCGAATCTGGGCAATAAATTTCCGTGATACATTATTTGCGGCTGACCTTGTTCCATGATCAAGTTGCAATGCATGTGGTCAATAACCCTCACATAATGTCCTCTTTCCAGACCTGCCTGCTTTATCCTGGAGGTAGAGTATATGCTGCCACGTCTAGAGAGAATTGCAATTTTCATATTTGAAATTCATAGTGAAATATGATGTCATTAAAACAGGGTATTCGTTGCTAAAAGTCTAAAAAACTTATTCTGGGAAAAATTTCTCTAGCTTCTGTTCAATGTTTTTCAATCTAATTTTAAGCTCTTTGTTCTCATTAAAAAGATCGTCAATTTGCTGAATCAAAGCATCGTGATTTTGTTGTATGTCTTTTACATCCTTGCTCAACATTTGTTCTTTAACATCGATGAATTGTTTCTGATAGGCCATTGCTTTTGGCAAATCCTCTTCTTCTAAATGCAACTGTGTGTAAAGATCAAAAGCCTCTTTGGAAACCTCTTTGTTTTTTACTTCATTCGATAAAAGCAGCGCTCTATCTAAGTACTCTTTTATCTTTTTATGCGGCTCCTTCATTTCATACAAAGCAGAGGCAATGTGTAGACAGGTAATCGAAATTTGATACTTATCACTCAATGATTCTGCTATAGAAAGAGACTTGTTGAAGAATGGGAGACTGGCTTCCGGGTTTTTATCTTCCAATTGGTTTTTACCCAAGTTAGAGTTGACCAAAGCGATGTTTCTTTTGTCATCATTTTTTTCAAAATAAGAAAGCGCAAGATTAAAGGAAGCATAGGCTTCTTCCAAGTAGCCCGTTTTATTGTGAATATTACCAATGTTGTTATAGACATAACCACCATAATATTCTATCAAGCCAAGGTTCTTCCAAACCTCAATGGCTTTATTGTAATAAGTGATAGAAGTTTCATAGATGTCTTGACTTGAATAAACAATTCCAACTGCATTGTATAAAATAGCATGACTATTGGTTCCGGATTCATCATCTCTGGCAAGTCCCTTAATGATCGACAATTTTGCTTCAGGATAATTCCCTTGTCTGAAGGCATGAAGAGCGACCGTAGCACAAGCTCTTAAGAGAAAAGATACATCCTCGATCTTTTCAGAAAGATCCATCATCATTTTACTATATTTCCTACCATTCGGAATATCACCAGAAAAATGATAAATTTTGCTATAGTTATAAAGTGTGTGAAACAGTTCAAACTTGTCATCAAACTCCTCTGTAAAGGCTTTGTATGCTGTATTGTTGTAAAGCAGCGCTTGATCGTATTCGTTTAGAGTGGTATAAGCATGTGCAATTATTCGTTGTGCAACGCAAACTTCTTTTCTGGCTTGTAAATCTCTTCCGAGTTTCAATGCTTCATTGGCATAGGTCAGACATTCCTCTCCTTTAATACTGCAGAGGGTGGTTGCAAGTTTTAATAGTACCTGAAGTTTATCCTGCTGGTTAGAGACTTTGTCCAACTCTTTTTTAAGCTGCAAAATCTTCTCGTCAACTTTGATAATTTTTGAGACCATGTATGAAATAGAATTTTGGGGTAAATTATTTAAGGATAAAGATAAATGAAACTGAGATTATGTGAAAGTTATAACTCATTTTTAGCCTGCTTATTATTGAGAATCAATTGTTTGGAATTGTAATTTACTGAAAATGTCCCAAAGGACCACACCGATACTAACCGAAATATTCAAGGAATGCTTTGTCCCAAATTGTGGAATTTCAAGGCAGGCGTCAGATTCTTGAACCGCAAAGTCAGAGACTCCCTTTACTTCATTACCAAAAATTAAGCCATAAGAATGATTGGACTCGACTTTAAAATCCTGTAAATAGACCTTTTCGTCCGTTTGTTCTATTGAAATTATCTTAAAATTTTTCTCCTTTAGCTTAGCTATACAAGCTTCAATGTTTTCGAAATGTTCCCAATTGACTGATTCTGTTGCTCCTAAGGCTGTTTTTCGTATGTCTCTACTGGGAGGTTTGGCCGTAATGCCCACAAGATAAACGGCTTCTAAACGAAAAGCATCAGCAGTTCTGAAAGCGGAACCCACATTCAGGGCAGATCTCACATTGTCCAACACAAGAATTAATCCTGTTTTATCACTCTCCCGAAATTCCTCAACGCTAATTCTACCCAGCTCACTGTTTTTTAACTTTCTCATGCTGCAATTTACTGCAGTCTTTTTATTCTGACTCTATTTTTTGCGATAAATGAAATAATCATTGAGCATGCTTCCTTGTTCTAAGGATAAAAATTATTTTTGTAAAAATTTTAGTTGTGGGAAAAGTAAAAACAAATTCAAAGCAAAAGGCCAAGAAAGAAACACCTTTAATGGCTCAATACAATAGCATCAAAAGGAAATATCCTGATGCTATTCTGCTATTCAGGGTTGGAGACTTTTATGAAACTTTTGGAAAAGACGCTATTACAGTTTCTGGAGTCTTAGGGATTACTTTAACCAAAAGAGCCAATGGTTCGGCTTCACATATAGAATTGGCTGGATTTCCGCATCATTCGCTTGATACTTACTTGCCAAAGTTGGTCCGAGCAGGTTACAGAGCAGCCATTTGTGATCAGTTAGAGGATGCCTCCAAAACCAAAAAGATCGTAAAGCGTGGCGTAACCGAATTGGTAACCCCTGGTTTGGCCTTAAGCGATAAGTTGCTTGACCACAAAAAGAACAATTATTTGGCCTCCGTATACTTTGGTGCCAAAGAGATGGGCATTTCTTGTGTAGACATCTCAACAGGTGAATTCATTGTCGCTCAAGGCGGAGAGGAATACATCGGCAAATTGCTGCAAAGCTTTAATCCCTCTGAAGTAATATTTCAAAGTGATAAAAAGAATCGCTTTGAAGACCTGTATGGTGAAAAGCTCTATACTTATCAACTTCCTGATTGGGTTTATCAATACGATTATGCAATGGAAACGCTTCTCGAGCATTTCAATACCAAATCTCTCAAAGGATTTGGAGTGTCAGAATTGAATGAAGGCTTGACTGCTGCCGGCGCTGTCATTCATTATTTAGGAGACACAGAACATTCCAAGTTGCAACACATTACTTCTATCTCAAGAATGCTAGAAGATAAATATGTTTGGCTTGATCGCTTCAGCATTAGAAACCTTGAATTGCTTTACAGCAATCATGAAACGGGTGTTCCACTTATAGACATCCTTGATAGAACCAATACGGCCATGGGCGCAAGGCTATTGAAGAAATGGACAGTCTTGCCACTTAAAAACAAAAAATCCATTCAACAGCGACTTGATTTAGTTGAGTATTTCCTCAATGAAGAAGAACTGGCTGAAAAGTTTGACGATCAAATAAAAAGAATCGGTGATCTGGAAAGACTAATTGCAAAAGTTCCTTTGGGCAGAGTCAATCCAAGACAATTGATCCAACTTAAAAATTCTTTGCTGGCATTGGAGCCGATTAAACAATTGGGATTAAATAGTAAAAGTACTTTGTTGTCCAAAGTATGTGATCAGCTTAATCCCTGCAAGGGATTGACTGATTTAATTGAAAGTCAAATTGAGGATGATCCACCGGTTGATTTGAAGAAGGGCGATGTGATAAAGCCTGGTGTGAATGCAGAATTGGATGAATTTCGTGAGTTGAGTAGAAATGCAAAAGGATTTTTGGATCAGATTAAAAAACGAGAAGTTGAGAAAACGGGCATTACTTCTTTGAAAATTGGATTCAACAATGTCTTTGGTTATTATTTGGAAGTAACCAATCGATTCAAAGACAAAGTACCGGAAGAGTGGATCAGGAAACAAACGCTAACCAGTGCCGAGCGATACATTACAGAAGAATTGAAAAAGTATGAGTATAAAATACTTCAAGCCGGCGAGAGAATTGATGCATTGCAAGCAGAACTTTTTGAAACTTTAGTTGGAGAGGTATTTGAATACATCAGGCCCGTACAATTAAACGCCAGTCTGATAGCCAAACTTGATTGTCTTTTGAGTTTCTCTAAGGTTTCTGATCACAACAAATATTGCAAGCCTGAAATCAATGATGGTTTTGGGATTGATATTAAAAGTGGAAGACATCCTGTTATTGAAACCCAATTGAAATTAGGAGATTCCTACATCCCCAATGATTTATATTTGGATTCTGAAACACAACAAATTGTCATCATTACCGGACCAAATATGTCGGGTAAGTCTGCGATTCTTAGGCAAACAGCCTTGATAACTTTAATGGCGCAGATGGGTTGTTTTGTGCCAGCTAAATCTGCTACACTTGGAATTGTAGACAAAGTATTTACTAGGGTAGGGGCTTCGGATAATATTTCATCTGGAGAATCCACCTTTATGGTCGAAATGAATGAGACAGCGAGCATAATGAACAATCTTTCTGAACGCAGTCTGATTCTGTTGGATGAAATTGGTCGTGGAACAAGTACATATGATGGAATTTCAATTGCTTGGGCCTTAACGGAATATTTGCATAACAATGGAAAGACCAAAGCCAAAACTTTGTTTGCAACACATTATCATGAATTGATCGAATTGGGGCAAAAACTGGAGCGTTGTGAAAACTACAATGTTACAACCAAGGAGATTAAAGACAAGGTTTTATTCTTAAGAAAATTGGAGAAAGGTGGTTGCAAGCATTCTTTCGGAATACATGTTGCTTCAATGGCTGGAATGCCTCGTGAAATTGTCCTTAGAGCCTCAGAAATATTAAAGGAATTAGAGAGTCAACACATTAATTCTGAAACAAAAGAAATTTTAGAACAAATGCCAATCGCTGGCAATATGCAAATGAACTTGTTCAGCTTGGACGATCCCAAACTTGCCGAACTTAGAAAGTTACTGGATGGAGTAGATATCAACAGCATGACGCCTGTTGAAGCATTGCTGAAATTAAGTGAAATGAAAAAAATGATTGAATGAGGTACTCAGTGATTTACCATTAAAGTACGATTAAAGAACCATAGAATTTTTATTGAAATAAAAAGCAAGTCCTACAATTATCAAAACAGATTTTAGATTGAGTTAAATCTTTTGAAATCTTTGCGAAACTGTAGTAAATATTCATACTTTACCCGCTCAGTAAATCAGTAAATCAATAAATCAATAACTCAAAGCAACCGTAATTTCCAATGCCAACAGGCAAAGACTTTCAAGAAGGATGAAAAAAATCAGATGTAAAGCCATTGGACTGCAACAATTCCAGAAGATCTTATCGGAATATCCCATTCTCGAAGATCGTGTCGAACTTCGCTTTGTCGCCAAACGGAACAGGGATGCCTTGTACATGCACAATCTGATTTTTCCATATGGAGTAGCCAGAAAGTTTAGGCAATCAATGATTCCCTTGGAGGATCTGGTAGATTCTGCCCTTGAGGGCTATGAAAAAGGAATGCTTCGATTTTTCGATGAGGCTAGGGATTTTAAGGTGGGTGCTTATGTTGTTTGGTGGTGCTTGAAATTTTGTACTGACCACGTAATCAATTGCATCATAAAGGAAAATAAGCGGATCAACTTTAATCCGTTTGAAAGAAAAGCAATGGCTGCTTTGATGGCCAGAGCCAAACTAGAAGACCAACAAGCCCTTGAAAGGATTCTTTACCTCTACAATTTGTTGGCAGATCAAATAGAAGAAGACATCGTGGGAAACAGTGAATTGATTCTTGATGAAAATGAAAGAATGCAGGTAGTAAAATTGTGTGTTGCAGAGCAAAGTTCCCGTGACGGCTTTGAAGACTACCGCGGGAACATTTCGTTCAATGATTTTTTTCTATTGAATTACCTTTTTGCAATAGAAGACAAATGGGGCAAATAGCAATTTTTGATTTCAAACTGTCATTGCCATTTTAACTAAAATCTGAACCATCCGTCATCTTGGGCTTGACCCAACCGGGCTGGCGTTCCAGATCACGCGAACCACTTGACAACTGTCATTGTTTGCCATTGTTTGTCATTCTTTCGGCTTAAAATTCAATATTTCATCAATGGTATTCGCTGTAACTGAATGATAATTGGGTCTTGCTTTTTTGTAAATTTCAATGGCCTTGCCTCTTTGCCCACTTTTTTTGAGCGCTTTAAAAATGGTGGAGACATACCAACGTCTTCCCACTTCAATTAAAAACTCCTCAATTTTTGCGTCCACTTTGTTGCCATGATAATTTTTTAATATAGATTGTTCATACCAAACCATTGCAATATAGCTATTCTTTGAATTGCTTAGATCAAAGGCTTGATCGATCATTGCCATTTGTTTGCTTCCAATTTCAGATGGTAAGTTTTTTACGAAGTGAACCCATTCCTGGCTGGTCCAACTTTTACTGGCAGATTTGTCAATCTTGCTTGTCTTAACAATTTGATCAATAAAATTTTCAACCAAAGTAAACTTATCAGAACTAATGATTGCTTGGTTTGAAGGAAGTCCAGCTTGGTAAATCCATTCTTCTGTATTGAATGAAATGCCATGCTTTTCTAACAAGTTTTTATTTAAATAGTCAACAAACCGTTCAGTATGCATGGTTGAAAAAGCATGTTCTTTGAAATAGTTCTTTAGAAACAAATCAAGTTTTTCCCGACCCACAG
The DNA here is from genome assembly GCA_937927195.1 of uncultured Chitinophagales bacterium. Taxonomy (GTDB): domain Bacteria; phylum Bacteroidota; class Bacteroidia; order Chitinophagales; family UBA2359; genus JAHDGP01. The sequence continues at coordinate 7,651 of CALBCY010000012.1, read as the reverse complement.
TTTCTTCCAATGTTCTCAAAAACAAATAACCTTTGTCATAGGCTATGCTGGTCATTCCATCGTCAGGATTTCGTTCGTTCAAATCTAGTTTTAATTTAGTGTCCTCAGGGCTTTCCTTAAACCCTTCAATTTCCTCCTCCAAATCTTGTCTGGCAATCAATGCAAGCATGTCTGCTCGATCTTTTCCATAAAGCGCTTCCATGATTCTCATTTCAAAATAAACAGTAAAACCTTCGTTGAGCCAAAAGTCATTCCATGTGGCATTGGTTACGAGATTTCCCGACCAAGAATGCGCCAGTTCGTGTGCAATCAAGGAAGTCAAACTTTTATCACCAGCGATTACAGTTGGAGTAGCAAAAGTCAATCTTGGATTCTCCATGCCACCAAATGGAAAACTCGGCGGCAAAACAATAACATCAAACTGATCCCAAACATAATCGCCGTACAAGTTTTCAGCAGCGACCACCATTTTTTCCATATCGGAAAATTCGAAATGGACTTTTTCCAACATCGACTTTTCAGCATAAACTCCTGTTCGTGGGCTGATGGATTTGTATTCAATGTCTCCAACTGCCAAAGCAATCAAATAAGGTGAAATGGATTGCCTCATTTTAAATTCATAAATGCCATTGCTTGTTTTGCTTTTCGGATTTTCCGCACTCATTACAGCCATTAAATCTTTTGGAACTTTTACCTTAGCATTGTAAGTGATTCTGATTTGTGGGCTATCCTGAATAGGAATCCATGTTCTGGTCAAAATAGCCTGACCCTGAGTCAACAAGAACGGATGCTTCTTATCGGCCGTTTGCATTGGATTTAGCCATTGCAAGGCTTCACTTTCTGCACTGGTTTTGTAAAATATGCTTATTTCCTTTGTAGATTTTTCTATGTCGATGTTTAAGGATTGGCCCAATAATTTATCTGGACTGCCCATCTTGAATTTTGCTGCTTTCCCATCAGCAAGAACCTTTTCGATTTCAAGAAACTTTGAATCGAGAATAATGACATTCGATTCAAAACTTTCTATTTTATAACTAGCTTGGCCACTGATTATCTTTTGCTCGAAATCGACTAGAATGTCCAAATCCAAATGTTTGATTACGGCTGCATTGGGTTGGGCATAAGAATGAGCTTCTTCCACATAATTGTGAGTATGCGAATGGGAAGAAATGTTTTCTGTTTTGAGGGATTCAGTTTCCTTTGAACCTCCAGATGGACTGGAACAAGAAATTAAAAAATGTGCGAAACAGACGAGGAGAAGGAGCAATTTTTTCATATATTTTGCTTGGGTTATTTGGCATTAAGTACTTGAATAATCGATTACTTTTGTTCGAGTACTTAATATACTTATTTTCAATAACATTGAGGCTAGGTTTGATTCCAGATCTTGAATCAGGGCAATAAAAAAACCGAAAGATTTTAATCTTTCAGTTCTTATAAGTAGTGAGTGTGTATTGTTTTAAAAAAGAAAAACAGGCAACTAAATAAACCCTCATCCGATTAAAGACGAAAGCTCCCCTCCGTTACTTAGCCGCACTGTTTCCCCATTAATTTTTTCTTACCACATTGTATCAATAAATTCACGAGGGATTTTTTTTAAAATAAAAGAAAAACAGGCAACTAAATAAACCTCCATCCGATTAAAGACAGAAGCTCCCCTCCGTTACTTAGCCGCACTGTTTCCCCATTAAAATTTTTTATGTATTAGGCGCATTTACAAGAACAATGATTTTTTCAGAATAATAGATCGTTTGAACTTGTGATTAATTTTACGGGACTTTAGAAAATAAGTTTTCTAAAAAACGCATATAATTCAATGAGCATTCGTTGAATTATATTTCAATAAATTTTATATGATATAAGTGCTTGAAAATTAATTGGTTCAAAACTTACTCATTTTTGAAATGGTTCAAAATGGGAAAAAACGGCCGCATTGCTGGGTGAAATGTGGATAACTTTTGAATTTTTTCTTGAAACCATATTTGAAAACCAAGGAGGTTTATAATCAAGACCATCAAATTTTGGATGGGGGCAGTCCCAATCCGAAAGCAATTTTACCAAACAACTCGACACTAAACAACTCGACCTTTCAATTTTAAATGGCGCCGAGTGTGCCAACATTTGAGACCAAAGAAATTTAGAATGAGAAAGCTGATTTGTATTTTACAAGGAAGCAACGAGCATCAAGACAATTTGAAACTTATTATTCATTCCTCAAGTGGAATATAGGATTGGCTTTGAGTAAATGACAAAACCGAAATATTGTTAAGGTCATTGATTAATCATCCAAAAGAGATAAGATTATTCAAGCGATGAGTTTTAAGTAGGTGGAGATAAGTAATTGAGCCTACAAAAAATATTGTTTTTTGATTAACAATGAAAATAGGAATGGCTGGCAAGGTGGTGAGCAGGCATAAAAAAAGCCGATCAAAAGATCGGCTCGAAATTCTTTAGCTTAGACACTTTAATAGTGATTCAGCTTCCTTACAAGAATATAAAATATTAACAGAAAAACAGGCAACTAAATAAACCCTCATCCGATTAAAGACGAAAGCTCCCCTCCGTTACTTAGCCGCACTGCTTCCCCATTAATTTATTATTTATGATTTTGGCGCTTTTACAAAACTGTAATTTTGAAATAAAACTTGAATATTTTGAAATCATTATTGTTGTTTTGTAGTAATTTTTACGCCTGATAAAATAAGAAGTTTCAATGCTTACTAAACCTGTAAACTCTAAAAGTATATTAATTCTGATGGGAGAGAAGCTTGGATTATTGTAAAATATTGTAAGAGCTTGAGAATTAATTATTTCAATTTTTATGACGGTGAAATATTGTCCAAGAATGGGAAAATTCTCTAAATATGGTCCAAAAAAAGTGGCAATTTTTTTTTGATTTTTTTAATAAATGCCTGAATATAGAAGAATCCCCTTCCGAATGAAGCCAGATATCTCCAATTTCGAGTCCAGGTGTTGCTGTTTTTTTGCTGAACTTTATCAATAAAAAAAGGGACTCAAAAATTTGAATCCCTAAATCAATGGTTTTATCTGCAATGGTTCAAAAAGTTTGAATTGCGGAACGGTATTGTTTCCATCTAATACACCTTATATTTCAACCCAATCGCCATTGTCTTGAATCAATTCTATCAATTGATCAACTGCTTGTTCTGAAGGAATGTTCCTTCTAACGACCTCTTGCCCCTTGTATAAGGTAATCTTTCCTACTCCGCTGCCCACATAGCCATAGTCGGCATCAGCCATTTCTCCAGGTCCATTGACGATGCAGCCCATGATGCCGATTTTAACCCCTTTCAAGTGGTTGGTTCGGCTTCTGATCATAGCAGTTGTTTCTTCCAAGTCAAACAAGGTCCTGCCACAAGATGGGCATGAAATGTATTCTGTCTTTGAAATACGCAATCTAGTAGACTGTAGAATGCTGAAAACTGCCTCGTTTTCCGCCTTTTTGTCCATAGAAGAGTTGAACCAAAGCCCATCGCCCATTCCATCTAATAACAAAGCGCCGAAATCTGTGGAGGCATAACAGGTTTGTAATTCGTGATCAGCTTCATGATCGGAGTCTTTATAAGAATTCCTTAATAAAACAGGAATCTTGTTTTTTTCTTGCATTAAATGAAAAAATGCATTTCTAACATCTGCCATCCAATGATTAGAATCTGATTCTATGATCAAAACAAGGTTTTCAGTTTCCAGCAAATGAATGAATCTTTGATCATTCAATTGATCAGCTTTTATCTGGAGGAAGTTGACTTTGGGTGAAACCTGATCCGTGTTTATCAAATCATTTAAACTCCACAAGGGAAGCAAACTTTCTTTTGATGCTTGTGAAAGCCAATAATCCGAGTCAACAATCAATTGAAGAGTACCAGGTATTTCAAAATCCAAAGAATTTTGGCCAGTATATAAATAGTCAACAGCTTGATCCGAAATATTCCATTTGTCCAATTCCTCAGAATAATCATATCCAACAGGATTTAATACAGCCGGACTTTCAATCTTAATATTAGAAAAATCTGAAACAACGACTGGAACTTGTCCACCACCAATTTTGGAAACCGGATTGCTTGTTCTTCTTGAAAATACAAATGGGTCTTTTACAAAATCCCCATAATGAATAATGGAATTGTGATTAAATCTATTTTTATAACGATTGACCAATTTCTCAGCAACTGGGCATTCCACTTCTGGTGCTTCCGTCAAGGAAACTCTGACCGTATCGCCAATTCCATCTTCTAGCAAAGCTCCGATGCCAATTGCAGATTTCACCCTTCCATCCAATCCATCCCCTGCTTCTGTCACACCCAAATGAATGGGATAATTCATGCCCTCTTCTTGCATTTTATGCATCAACAAACGATAAGCCTGAACCATTACTTGAGGGTTACTGGCTTTCATTGAAAGGACCAAATCGTAATAACTAAAATCTTCACAGATTCTTACAAACTCCAAGGCAGACTCTACCATTCCGATTGGACTGTCTCCGTAGCGGCTCATGATCCTATCAGACAATGAACCATGATTGGTTCCAATTCTCATGGCTGTACCTTCTTCTTTACAGATTTTGACCAAAGGAGCAAAGCGCTTGTGTATCCTTTCAATTTCAGCTTGATAATCGCTGTCACTGTATTCTATCGTTTGAAATTTTTTCTTGTCTGCGTAATTGCCAGGATTGACTCTAACCTTTTCAACTATTCTAGCGGCGAGTTCAGCTGCATTTGGTGTGAAATGAATGTCAGCTATCAAAGGGAAATCATAACCCCTCGCTTTGATTTGTTTTTTTATTTCACGCAAATTTTCCGCCTCTTTGATACTGGGAGCTGTAATTCTCACATACTCACCTCCCGCTTCAAAAATCCTAATGGATTGCTCGACAGTGCCAATGGTATCCATTGTATCAGTCGTGGTCATGGATTGGATCCGAATTGGGTTATTGCCCCCCATTCCAATATCTCCAATTTTGACTTCCCTTGTTTGAAAACGAGAGTAGGTCCTTAGGTCATTGCAGTAAAAATAAGGATTGTCTTTTACAAGTTCCATAGATTAGATTTAGAAGTATAGCGTTTAAAGTAGTTATAAAAAGTACAAAGTAGAAAGTAAAAAGTAAAAAATAGAAAGACCAATTTGTTGCGAAACAAATCACTTCCGTTTCCACTTCCGCTTCCGCTTCCCTTTGGTGTTATCCACCAATGGGTCTCACCAATGGGCATCTCACCAAAAGAGTTCAGCAATCAAACTGAAAAACTTTGTATTTTTTTTCGTGAAATGATTTCTTTAGCTTTTCAAGACCGCTGTTGTTTAAATTTTTATTAAAGATACCAAATAGGGAAGAACCGCTTCCACTCATTAGAGAAAAAATAGCTCCACTTTCGTACAAATTTTCTTTGATGCTTCGCATTTCACCATACTTATTAAACAATGGAATTTCAAAATCGTTGTGAATATTTGCCTTCCATTTATTTACATCTTGAGAAATAGCTTCTTTGATTGGAATCTTGGCTGGTTTGGGTTCAATGTTTTTGAAAGCCCAACCAGTATTTACATGAAGATTGGGATAGACGATTAGAATAAAGTGATCACTTAAATCAATTGGATGATTTTGAATAATGTCACCCGTTCCATAAACGAGAGCAGGTGCATTGTCAATAAAGAATGGACAATCGCTTCCCAAAACTCCTGCATATTTTTTAAGCTGTTCTTTTTCAATGTTCAGGTCGAACATTTCATTCAAGGCCAATAGGACAAAGCTGGCATCTGAGGAGCCTCCACCCAAACCTGCACCAATTGGAATGTTTTTAAGAAGATTAATGGAAATGCTTGGAATGTTGAAATCTCGTTTTAAAATTTCATAAGCTTTGTAACAAATATTTTTTTCAGGAGGGCAATCAATGTCAATTCCATAAGATTGAAAACTCAGTTTTTCGCTGGGCATGATTTCAATAACATCTTGCCATTTTGTGGGATAAAAGAAGCTTTCAATATTGTGAAATCCATCTGCCCGTTTTTCAGTAATATAGAGACCTATATTGATCTTTGCTGTTGGGAAAACAATCATAATTAGCTGGAATAAATCTGAATCGATTGCTATTTTAATAAAAATTCAAGTATTTAAATTTTAGCCAAAAGCCAAAAGCCAAAAGCCAAAAGCCAAAAGCCAAAAGCCAAAAGCCAAAAGCCAAAAGCTTCTACCTATACCATCATTTTTGCTCGCTTATTGAAATAGGGGATTAATACTTGATTAAAGTCCTTATTGATATCAGCTTCTACAAAATCGATTCTAAATTGGGCGCATTTCATTTTAATGCGTTCCTTTTTTGCCTTTATTTGTTCGTGAAATGATTTTTGAATATTCATTGGAGAAGCAACTTTGACTTCTTCATTGGTTTCTTGATCGATGAACCTGATAGGTCGATTGGGCCAGTTGAATTCTATTTCTCTCTTTTGATCTACTACATGGAACAAGACAACCTCGTGTTTCGCATATTTCAAATGTTGCAGCGCATTGAAAACCTCATCCTCCGAGGCGGTATTGTCAAACAAATCGCTGAAAATTACGACCATAGACCTTCTGTGCGTATTTTCTGCTATTTCATGCAAGCATTGTGCAGCAGAAGTTTTAACACCACGCTGTGGAGATTTCAAATATTTCTCTAGCGTACTATTGATCAACCTGTGATGCACAGTAGTAGAACGGGTTTTTGTATGTTCTTCCACCTTATCAGTAAAAATGGACAGGCCAATTGCATCTCTTTGTCTTTTTAGGATGTGCATCAAAGCACCAGCGGAAACAATAGAAAAGGCCAATTTGTTGAAACGGATTCCTTCAGACATGCTTTCCTTTTCAGGAAAAAACATGGAAGAAGAAGCATCGATAACAATTTGGCAGCGCAAATTGGTTTCTTCCTCAAATTTCTTGACAAAATACTTACCAGTTCGACCATAAACCTTCCAATCAATACTTTTCATCGGGTCTCCTTGATTGTACAATCTATGTTCAGCAAATTCCACAGAAAACCCGTGAAATGGACTTTTATGCAATCCAATAATGCTGCCTTCCACAACCTGTCTAGCCAATAATTCGAAGTTATCGTATTGGTGGAGGTCGGAAAGGGTTATAAGTGGTTGATTGTTCGATTCGTTCATTGTCTAAAATCTCGTAAATAATGCGCTATTAAAAGAACTGCAAATTAAAGGATTTATTAGCAGTCATCGGAATATTCTCTTTGATTAACTGTTTTTTAGGAAAAATGTTCTGTTTGTGGAGGAAATTGATTCTTTCCCAATATTGATCTTAAGGAGCCTTAAGCCTGATCAATTAGAAAATCAGTAAAACGAGGCAAGCAATGTGGTAAACAATGAGGCAAACAAAAAAATCCCAGTGAAAAGATTTCACTGGGATTTTTTTATCAATTTACTATCATTTGAAAAAACTTGATTGGTCTTAAGCTTAAGCCAATAAAGCTTTTAATTTGCCTTCGTAAGTAGACTTTGGAGGGGCACCGACTTGCTTGTCAACCACTTCGCCGTTTTTGATGAAAAGAACTGTTGGTATATTTCTAACACCGTATTTCATTGAAATCTCGCTGTTTTCGTCCACGTTTACTTTTCCGATAACTGCTGTTTCTGGGTATTCTGT
>CALBCY010000011.1 GCA_937927195.1 uncultured Chitinophagales bacterium | reverse complement strand
GAGGGTGCCAATAGAATTACCAGAGCAATATTTATCTCCTTTGCTGCTGATGTTTTATCAACTACACAAGACTGGAGTTTTAAAAGTAAAAGGGAACCGTGGCCTGTACAAGTTGATTGAAAATTACTTTGTACCTCCTGCCGGTCAAAGTTTCCCAAAGCGAGATTTTAGAAAGCTGCGTTACGATCTTCAAAATAATCCAGCCGCTTTAGAAGAAGCGGATCAACTCATTCAACCCATACTTCAGAAAATCTGTAAAGGACAATGAGCGGACGATAGCCTATCGTCCGTTGTTTATCAAGCAATCTCCACTTAAATTTGAACTCTCTTAAAGGCAATTCTTTGCTTAACTTTTAGGGAGTCCAAAACTAATCAATTTAAGTCTGACATATAAAGTCTGACTTAAATTTACGATGTCCAACGCTTAGCACCTAACTTAAATCGTATAAGGTCTAGCAGAAAAATCATTTACAATAATTGAATAATATTTTATTATGAATGTATATGCATTTATAACTCCTGCAGTATTGTTATTGCTGTTCTTGGAGTTGTTTTATTGTGTTAAGAAAAAGAATGGGATGTACACCTTTCAAGATACCATTACCAATATGGGGACTGGAATAGGAAATCAGTGTGTGAATTTGGCGGTTGCTTTTTTTGTTTACAAGTGGTATGGTTGGTTGTTTCAATTTGCACCCATCCAGATTCAAGCTACTTGGTATTCATTGTTGATATTGTTGTTGCTACAAGATTTCATATTCTATTGGTTCCATCGGGTGGGGCATACCATCAATATTTTTTGGGCGGCACACATGCCCCATCATTCATCTGAAGAGTTAAATTTATCTGTAGGAATTAGAGCTAGTTTCACCCAACGGCTTTTCCAATTCCTATTTTTTGATTGGGTTTTGGTGTTGATAGGCTTTTCCCCTGAAATGGTCTATGCCATGGCAGCCATTCATTTGTTCATTGCCTATTGGCATCATACCCAATTGATAAAAAAATTAGGATGGTTCGAAAAGTATTTCGTAACACCATCCCATCATAGAGTGCACCACGGAGTCAACCCCCAATACATTGACAAGAACTTCTCTGAATTTCTGATAATATGGGATAAAATTTTTGGAACATTTGAAGAAGAGCACGAAGAAGTTTGTTATGGAATTACCCATCCTCCCAGAACCTGGGATCCTATCTATATTAATTTTCAATATTGGAAACAACTTTGGGATGATGCCGTGGCCGCACCTTATTTTATCGATAAATTTAAACTCTGGTTTATGCCTTTGGGGTGGCGTCCAAGAGGCTTGGCTGAAATGGATGTAAGTCCCAAAAGGATTGGTTATACTAAGAATGAACAGGTGAAATATGATGCTAAAGGCTTTGACAACTCTTCTTATTATCTGATTTTTCAAATGCTGGTTGGTTTGGCTTTTTTAGTAATCACAATCAACATGGATTTGCCTTTAAGTCCAATTGATCGGATGGTTCTAAGTGGAGGAATATTCATGATGATAATGGCATGGGGTGGACTGTTGGAAAGGAAGACATGGGCAATGCCGCTGGAAATATTCAGACTTCTATTTATGGGAATCTCCATGATTGTTGTATTGAAGAACACTGGTTTGGCTGATTGGACTTCCTGGTCGTCCATATTGATTGGTTTTATTGTAGGGATAAGTATTCTATTTGTTTCTTTTAAAATACAATATGGTGTCTACGAAAAAAGAATGGCAAATGGGGAAATATTGAATACAGAAACCATCTAATGATTTAACTAATATAACACAAGAGAAAGAATTTTTTAAAATACAATACCCAATGAAATTTAAGCTTTTATTTGTACTCACTATTTTTGTAATTTTTACTTCATGCACAAAAAAGATTGTAAATGTTTTACCTGAAAACACAATGGTTCCAGGCTTAATCAATGATTTTAAAAGTGAAGACATCGTTAATATAATTTTTGTTCACGGAACAGGAGAAAAGACAGCAGATAATTTTGATGAATTTGCTTTCAAATTAGCAGATAAATTAAATTTTAAATTTGACAAAAGTAAAAATATAAAAATTCCCAATGACGATTGGCTGGCCAATCTGGAAATTGATACAGAAAAGGATTTTCTTAATCAAGCAGTCCTCCGTTTGATGCAATTCAGCGAGGCGACCGAACGAGTTGGAGTTCAAAACCCAAATTTTCAAGCTAAAAACATTCCGCCAAAAATGTTAAGGGTTTACTCCATCGTTTGGTCGGACTTGACATTGAAATCTAAAGAATACATACACAGCCTTGATCAAGAAAGCAACAGCAGAAAAAGAGTCTTTTTCAACAACATGCTCAAAGAAGATTTTAATGATAAATTCGTCGACTTGGTTTTGTATGCAGGAGAATATAAACCAATGATTCAGTTAATTAGTTCTTTGGCGATTTCCAGAACTTTCGCCAAAGACCCCTTCGTAGAGGATGCCAATTTGGAACTGGATCTCAATATTAAACAAAAGAATATTTTGGTTGGTGGTAGCTTTGGAAGCAAAATTATTTGGGACATGTTAAGCAATAATGGAGAATGGACCCAGAATTATCTAAAGCACAAAAAAGAAGATTATAAAATAAATGAGGAGCAGGAAATAGCAAACCCTATTGCTTTTTTATCATCGAAACACGATCCATTTATTTTCTCTCAACCCAGTAATTCAATTGCAGAAAAATTCGTAAAAAACCTAGATAGAATTTATTTCATGACCAATCAGTTGCCTTTGTATGGTCTTGCGGATGTCAATCCATCTACCAAGTTTACGGAGCAAAATATAGAAGATGTTTTATATAGAAAATGGTGGAGCGAATCCAAGAGGAATAATGAAATAAAACTAATCGCCTTCAATGATCCAAATGATTTCTTAGGATTTCAATTGCCTAACACGAAGAACAATCCCAACATCATAAACATCCAGCACAACAACCATCTGTTTCCTTTTTTGCTGGCCAATCCCAAGAAATCGCACGAAGGCTGGAAAAAGAACAAAAGGGTGATTGATTTTATGGTCGAAGGTTACAATCTTGTAAATTGACTTGGAAATTGATTTGGAAATTGATTTGGAAATTGGATTCAATCGAATAAGAAGTACTAAGAATAGAAACTAACAAAAAGACACAAACCAAAATTACATTTATTCGTCCAATAGCTGTTTGCTTCGTTGAGGAAGTCGAGACTTTTCAATCGGCCAGAACAAATAATTATGAAATCTTTTACGGCCAAGGTGATTCAGATCTGTCACCAATTAAGGGACCTTGATTAAATAAATGTCTAGAAACTAATGAAACTATTTTTCGATTTTCAAGCGGTTCCCCGCTGGGAAAGAAAACACAGTAATAGCAAAGCTATTGCGAGTATTTCTGTCGCCTAAAATCAGAAAATAGTATTTAGGTTCGGACAGTTATTTATTCCGCGTCCCTAAGCTCAAATTTAATCCTGTAAATTTGTTTTTATTAAAAGCAAATAGAAGGAAAGAACTGGAGGGACACGGGAACAATGATTTTTCGCATAGAACCAATTTTGGAGTTAAATAAGCTCCTTTTAAGTTTGCAAATCGAAAACATCACTGAGACCTTTTCTACTTTTATTTGGGTATTTAGGTAGAACACTAGGAACCTGGAAACATCTGTTTCCGGGTTTCTTTGTTTAGCAGCTTTGAGCATTGTACAGACAAAAAATCAAAGCTCAATCTAGTAGCTTTTAAACTCTAAAATCTAAGCACCTAGACATTTTTTGTGCGACTCCGCTGGAGTCGGTTATTTTGTTTTCATTTTTTACTAACCTGAGTTCGATTATAAAAACCCAGTTTAATAACCTTAGAAAATTAAAAGTAACAAGAAGATATTATAATTAGTTTTTGTTAATATAGTTTGTCATATTCAGCAAGAGTTGTCGCTTTTTGCTTGACCTTTTTCTTGA
>CALBCY010000010.1 GCA_937927195.1 uncultured Chitinophagales bacterium | reverse complement strand
ACAGCGCTTTCTTTTGGTCTCCAAACAGCGATTTCTTTTGGTCTCCAGACAGCGCTTTCTTTTGACAGCGCTTTCTTTTGGTCTCCAGACCAAAATGCTTTGTTTTGCTTTGTTTCATAAAATTTGAACAGTTACTTTGGTCTTAACATCTCAAGAATGCCAAGATTGGTCTTATTTCTAAAATCAAATATCCACTATTTGAACCATCATAGGTTTAAAATGTTATTGGTTCATGCCCATAATACTAGATCTTTACCTATTCGTTTCGATTATGCTAGTAGGCTTGATCTGGACCATTCAAATTGTTCAATACCCTACATTCCATTGGGTTGAAGAGCAAAACTGGAAAACATTTCACGCTAAATATACCCAAAGGATTTCCCTATTGGTTATGCCGCTGATGCTTGCTGAATTAGCTATTAGCCTGTACCTTGCCTACCATTCATTTACCGAATACATTCTCCTACTTTTACTGGTCATTTTGGTATGGATTTCAACCTTTTTCATACAAGTTCCACTCCATTCAAAACTTTCAGACTCCAAAGACCCCAAAGTGATTAAGCAACTTATCAACAGCAATTGGATAAGAACGGCTCTATGGAGTATAAAGGCAGTTATATTGCTTGGTAAATTCTGCTAGAATTAATCTAACATTCTGTATTTTTGGGCTCAATTACCTATTGTATCTGAATGGCCGCTTTGTATAGAAGTTTGTATTATTTTTTCGAGTCCAAAAAATTGGCTCTGTGTTTCGTCATTGGAATAATAGTACTCTTTTGTGGCTATTTTGCAAGTCAGATCAAATGGAAAGAAGACATCAGCAATTTGTTTCCTGCGGACGAAAAAATTGAAAAATTCACCAACTCTTTTGAGGACTCAAAAATCACTGATAAAATTATTTTTGACGTCTATAACAAATCTGAATCCACAGATCCCGACAGATTAATAGAATTCAATAAGGAGCTGATTAAAAACATCAATCAAATCATTGATTCCAGTTTAATTAAAGAAATCACCTACAAAGTCGATGACAAAAATATTGATGGTATTTACGAAAACATTTATCAATGTCTGCCCTTTTTATTAACCGAAGCCGATTACCAAGAATTGGCAGAAAATATAAAAACAGATAAGCTGGCAGAAAAGCTGGAAGGAAATTTGAAAAACCTAATTTCTCCAGCTGGGATGGTTTTAAAAAAATTCTTAATCAAAGATCCATTGAGTCTTGCTGGCAAACCTCTGAAAAGATTGCAAGACTTTCAAAAAGAAGAAAACATAGAAATATACAAAGGCCATTTCATTAGCAAAGATAAAAGTGATCTTCTGTTTTTTTTAAGCCCTAATGTTTCGCCGAGAGACAGTGGTCCTAATAAAATTTTGATTGCAGGTCTTGACAAAGCCATTTCAAAAACCGAAGCCACTTTCGATGGCAATATAAAATGCCAGTATTTTGGAGCCGCTGCCGTCGGAGTTGCCAATGCCAAAAGAATCCGAAAAGACATTCAATTCACCGTCGGCATAGCCGTTTTGTTTTTGTTTCTTTTTGTTTCTTACTTTTTTCGTAAAATTTGGTACTTCTTTTTATTGCTGCTGCCTCCTGCATTGGCTGCAATTGTGTCGCTCGGTCTAATGGGTTTGTTTTTGGGCGAATTGTCCCTAATATCCATTGCCGTCGGTTCGGTCTTATTGGGAATCACATTGGATTATTCCCTTCATATTTTCACCCATTATCGACATAAGAAAAATATAGATTCTATATTTGATGACTTGGTTCAGCCCATCATGATGAGTGCTACAACAACGAGCATTGCCTTTTTATGCTTGCTGGTACTCAAGTCCAAAGCGCTGCATGAGTTGGGCATTTTTGCTGCCTTAAGTGTCCTATTCTCGGCAATATTTGCCTTGATTATTCTGCCTCATTTTGCTTCGAAACTTTCAGCAGAGAAAAAAATTAAAGAAACTGTTTTGGATCGCTTGGCATCTGTCGACCAGTCTAAATTCAATTGGTTAAAATGGCCAATTCTCGCCATTAGCATTCTTTGTCTATTCTTTGTCAACAAAGTGAAATTTGAAGACAACATGATGGAATTGAATTATCTTTCTCCTAAGCTTGAAATGGCTGAAAAGAAATTAAACACTTTAAGTTCGGCTTCCTTAAAACCCATTATTTTAAACATCGAAGGGAAAAACTTGGAAGAGGCGCTTCAGAATGGCGAGGAAGTCTACCCTATTTTAGAAACGCTAAAGTCAAAGGAAGCCCTGCATCATTTTACAGCCCTCAATTACTTTTATCCTTCTTTGGCAGAACAAGAAAAAAAACTAAAGCAATGGAATAACTTTTGGGAACAACAAGACAAGGATAAAGTCATTTTTGAATTGGACAGCATTGGTTCGGAATTGGGCTTTAAGAAAAATTCATTTAGGGATTTTGAAAAACTATTGAACAGTGATTTATCTGTTAGTCATGATCATTTTTCTTTTTTACGTGAAATGCTATTCGATGATTACATTTCAAAAAAGAGCAACAAAACCAACATCAGTTCGATTTTAAGAATAGGTACTTTGCCCAAAGAATCCATCTTTAAAGAACTTTCCAATTTTGAATCCATCACCTTTTTAGACAATGCTTTTTTGGCCAGCCATTTTGCGAAAATACTCAGAAGCGATTTCAGTCGACTGGCTATTTTATCGCTTAGTCTTTCCTTTTTGATTTTACTAATTTTTTATGGAAGAATAGAATTGGCCATTATAACTTTTATTCCCATAGCCTTGAGTTGGCTATGGACATTGGGATTGATGGGCTTGTTTGGATTTAAATTCAACATAGTTAACATCATCATCACCTCCTTTATTTTTGGCCTTGGAGTGGACTACAGCATTTTCATCATGCATGGTCTACAACAAGAGCACAGTTATCAAAAAAAGAACTTAGCTTCTTATAAAATTTCAATTATTTTATCGGTTTTAACAACCCTTACAGGAATTGGAGTATTGATATTTGCCAAGCATCCTGCATTGAAATCAATCTCAGCTTTGGCAATTATTGGGATTGTTTCAGTCATTTTGATATGCTGGGTTTTGGAGCCTATTTTATTCAATTTTTTATTCAAAACAAAAAAGGGAGACCGTCCTCATCCGATTACAGCCAAAAATTTCTTCCAAACACTTTGGGTTTATGCTTGGCTAGTAGGTGGATGTTTCTTGATGTTGATTATCGCCATTGTTCTCAATTTGTTTTTCTTCATCCCTCTAGAAGCGAGAAAAAACTTCTTTCATCGAGTGGTTTGTTTTCTGTCAGGCCTTTATGTAAAATTGAGCTTGCCTTTTAATTTTAAATTTGAGAATCCCCACAAAGAAGACTTTAAAAAACCGGCAATGATGATTGCCAACCACCAATCATTGATAGAAATTCCTTTGGTATTGATGCACAAACCAAAGTCCATTTTGTTAACCAATGACAAGGTCTATAATTCACCACTGTACGCTGCCATAACTAGATTCGCCGATTTTTATAGTTTCTCGAAAGGAAGCGAAGAGATATTTGAAGCCTTACAAGAGAAAATAGCAAAAGGTTATTCGATTATCGTATTTCCCGAAGGAACCAGATCTGTTGATGATCAAGTTCAACGTTTTAGAAAAGGCGCTTTCTTCCTTGCACAAAATCTCGAATTGGACCTTATTCCAATGTACTTTCATGGAACAGGCAACTTCTTGGGCAAAGGAAATTTCTTCGGAAAAATCAGCCCTGTCGGTTTGAGAATCGGCCAAAGAATTCCTTTTACAGATTGGGCAACGGAAGAAAGATCATGGTCAAATCAAACGAAAAAAAGTCTTAAGCATTACAGGACTTATTTACCATCGTACAATAATGAAATGGAAAGCCCGGACTTCCTTAAAAATAGATTGTTCGAAAATTACATTTACAAAGGACCAGTCTTAGAATGGTACATGCGAATCAAGACCAAATCTGAAGCTTACTACAAATTCTTTGATGACCTTATCCCCAACAAGGCCAAGATTACCGACCTTGGCTGCGGTTACGGATTCATGGATTATATATTGATGTGGCGATCCGAAGAAAGAACCATCCTTGGAATTGATTATGATTGTGAGAAGATTGAAATAGCTCAAAACTGCAAGGCCAAAAATGAACGCATTGATTTCATTTGTGGAAAGGTGGAAGAGGTGGAAATTCCGGAATCGGATGTAATCATCATCAGTGATGTATTGCATTACTTAATTCCAGAACAACAAACTATTGTTATCAACAAAGCAATAGACCAATTGAATGAAGATGGAATGCTGATCATTAGAGATGGGGATTCAGATAAACAAGGAAGACATTGGGGAACCAAATTAACAGAGATTATTTCAACTAATATTGGCTTTAACAAAACCCAGAACGAATTGCATTTTTTATCGGCCAGCTTTGTTCAAAAAATTGCCGAAAGTAGAAACTTAAAATTCGAATTGGTTGACAATACGAAATTCACTTCCAACATTGTTTGCGTTTTGAGGAAAAAATAAATTGCTCTATTTAATATCAAAAAACTTGTTTGATTATTTATTACTAGAGAAAATGTAATTCATTTTAAGACTCAAAAACCTATTGTAAGCTAAAGCAATAAAACTGGCATTATAGTCATTCATAAAAAACAAGATTTCTTAGTATTAAGACCCATTCAAAATAAATTATAGTTGGAATTTAAACCAAAAGCTCTATAATATCTATACATTTAATCTTAAATTAGAAACTTGATTTTATCTAAAAACAATTTTGAATGGCAGTTTTCGATGTAGTCATCGTTGGTAGTGGACTTGGAGGCTTGCAATGCGCTTTGACCCTTGCAAAAGAAGGTCAAAAAGTTTGTGTTCTTGAGAAAAACAGACAATTTGGTGGAAGCTTGCAAATATTTGTAAGAGATAAGGCGATTTTCGATACTGGTGTTCATTATATAGGTGGTTTGGATCCTGGACAAAACCTTCATCAATACTTCAAGTATTTCGGCTTAATGGACAAGCTGAAACTTCGCAAGATGGATATGGACGCTTATGATTTTGTTACCTTTTCAGGAGATCCCAACAAATATCCCCATGCTCAAGGCTATGATAATTTCATTGAGCAACTGCTAAAGTTTTTTCCGAATGAAAGAGCTGGTCTTGAAAAGTATTGTAGTGAAATAAAAGCTTGTTGTCGTTCTTTTCCTCTTTACAATATGAAAGTCCCTAAAGGAGATGAACTCAATTTTGACTATTTAAAAACTGGTGCCAAAGATTTCATTGATTCCTGTACTACTGATCCAAAACTCCGCGCTGTCCTTGGAGGTTCCAATCCTTTGTATGCTGGAGAGGCAGATAAAACGCCCTTCTATGTTCATGCTATGATTTTGAATACCTACATAGAAAGTTCTTACAAATGCATGGATGGTGGGAATCAAATTTCCAAGCACTTAGTTAAGCAAATAAAAGACCTTGGCGGGACCATTTTGAATTATAAAACGGTTAGCGGATTTAGATACAAAGACAAGGAAATCACTGCTGCAGTTACCACCGAAGGCGAAGTCTTTGAAGGCAAAACTTTCATTTCGAATATCCATCCTGCAATGACCTTGGATTTATTGGAAGCAGGTAAATTGCGAAAGATTTATACCAAAAGAATAAAAGCATTAGAAAACACCATTTCTGTTTTCACGGTACATTGTGTAATGAAACCGAATGCTTTGCCATTCCTAAACTACAATATTTATCATCATGCCAGTATTGATGTTTGGGGAGGAAAAAACTA
The DNA here is from genome assembly GCA_937927195.1 of uncultured Chitinophagales bacterium. Classification (GTDB taxonomy): domain Bacteria; phylum Bacteroidota; class Bacteroidia; order Chitinophagales; family UBA2359; genus JAHDGP01. The sequence continues at coordinate 17,738 of CALBCY010000010.1, read as the reverse complement.
CAGCGAAGATTCATGGCCTGAAGGATTTGCCCTATTTGCAGGTGCTCATTCCAGAAACCCAGATTGGAGTGAATGCCTAAATCTTATGTGCTACATGAATTATGAAGAGTTAGCACCTTGGCATGATTCCTTCAATACTGTCCCTCACAATCTGAATGATCGTGGCGAAGGCTATGAAGAATTTAAGATAAGGAAGGCAGAAAAATTATTGGATTTATTAGAAGAACGTTTCCCTGATGTTAGATCTCAAATACAATCTTATTACACTTCTACCCCACTTTCATTTAGAGATTACATTGGTGGTGGAGATGGATCTTTATATGGCATAAGTAAAGACTTCAATAATCCATTGAACAGCTTTGTTTCTACAAGAACAAAAATTCCCAATCTTTACCTAACTGGACAAAACCTCAACTTACATGGAATGTTAGGGGTTACCATTAGTGCAATTGGCACTTGCGGGCACATTTTAGGTTTAGATTATTTAATGGAGAAAGTAAACAATTGCTGAGATTAATCCTTTACACGAATTTTTAAGCCAAGCTTTCCACTAAAATAAAACCATGTTGAACGCCTCTATGGTGATTGTAGATCAACACTTTTCCTAAGGAGCGATTGGATCCTTTTAATATCATCTCCTTGGGTATTTCACCCAATTCGATCAATTTCAAAACAAGAAACAAAGCAAAACCTGAAACAGTTGGAAAGTCTCCAACTAAATTTTTGTAGGAATACAAGCCCGTCCCTTCATCAAAAGAATGGCTCAATTGTTTATACCAATGGTCGGTAGATTGATCCCCATTGTAGCCCAGCAACACTGCATCCAAATCGGACATTTCAAGCTGATTTCGCCTCAACAGAGCATTCAAACACTCTAATAAATCTTCGTGGTTGGGATGGGTAATTTGCCCTGTGTCAATGATCCGAGCCAATGCGTTTTCGCCATTTTGATCCACAACAAACATCGTGGCACCTTCTCCATTTATGGTGCCCTTGGTCTCTGAATTTAATAATTCACTTGATAAGAGCGCTTCCTTTTTCAAGAAACCATCCATGGTATAAATATTGGTGTTGTAAGTCGAAATTTCTTCAATACAACCAACCAAAAGCGTTTTAGCATCTCCTGCTTCGATCAACATTTGCGCATCCATCAATGCCGATTCAAAAGAAAGGCCCTTATTGACATGTGTTACATTGTAACCACTATTCTGCCCCATCAAGGCCAAGGTTCCACCAAGTGAGTTTGGCGTACTTTGAACAAAGTTTGTTGGTGTAAGCGTTCCTTCGTTGTATTTTACGATTTGATTTAAAAATTTTATGCAATCCTCCAATCCTCCATTTGCCGTTCCGATAATTATTCCCTCGATATCTTTGTTGCCTGTAAGAAGTGGCAATCCTGCTCCGACTCCCATTCTAATGGCTTTTCCCATTCTTCTCAAAAGTCCTCGTGGAATCAATCCAGCATAATCTGGTTCGATGGCAGGACATTGTAAAGCGTCAAATTCTATAATTCCCGTTTGAGGGAAATTGTCTTTGATCGTATCCTGTGGTGAAATGCAAACAACTTTCTTAATGTACATATCAGGAGACTTTGGATAAAATTAAAGAAGTGCAGTTTCCAGCAAAACCAAAGGAATTCGACATCGCATATTTAAGTTTTTGGTCCTTTTTAAATTCCTTAATTGGAAATTGATTAAATGGTTCAATTGGAATTTTACACTGAAGGCTCGGATAAAGTTCTTGATGTTTCAAACTCAAAATACTATAAATGGCCTCAATGGAACCAGCCGCTGCGAGGGTATGCCCCGTATAAGATTTTGTTGAATTGTATGCTGGAATGCGATTAAACAATTTTTGAATTCCTGTCAATTCCACCTGATCGTTGTTTGGAGTGGCTGTTCCATGTGCATTGATGTAATCAATTTGATCGGGTGAAATTTTTGCCGATTGAAGAGCTTTATTCATTGCAGCACAGACACCAATTGCATCTTCAGATAAGGAAGATGGATGAAAAGCATCATTGGAATTTCCATAACCAGAAACTTCTGCCAAAAGGGGTCTGTCGCCAATAACATCCTCCGATTCAAGGACCAAATAAGCTGCCCCTTCTCCCAAAGTTATACCCGATCGATCACGATCAAAAGGTTGGCAGGCTTTTGAGGATAAAATTTGTAAGGAGTTGAAACCATTAACTGTAAACTTGGCAAGGCTATCAGTACCACCAACGATCGCACGATTGGCTCTTCCAGCTTTTATAAGCCTGCTGCCCATCATTATGGTATTAGCAGAAGAAGAACAAGCAGTATTAATTGTGTCAGTAAAACCTTTTATTCCATACTGCTTCGCTAACAAAATTGTATGTGCTGCATTCCAATAAGCAGCCAAATAAGGAGAGGGTCTATCAATGACCAAGTTCGCATCATTGTACATTTGGTCTGTTAGACACATTCCTCCAACCGTAGATGCTGAAAGCAATGCCGTTTCTGCATTTGCAATTTCATTTAGCTCAAGGCCAGAATATTTCAAAGCTTCTTGAAATGCCTTTATAGCAAACAAGTCAGTTCTCGTAAGGTCGCTAGAATCCTCAAACTGAATTTCGTCTATCAATTCTTGATTAGAAAGATTTACTTCTCCAAAACTAAATTCGTCAACATATTTAGATTGGAAATGATTGGCTTTTTTTATACCAGTTTTTCCAGCTCTTAGGCTGTTCAGGTTTTCCTCAACATTGTTCCCAATAGCCGAAACTATACCGTAACCAGTAACAAATACTCTTTTCTTCAAGATTTGCAAATTTGATTCGATTATTTAATGCTAGAATTTAGATTAAAAAGAAATTGCAATAAGGCATTGCATCTTTTTCAGAAATACCAAAAATTAAACCGACCTGATTGCGGTAATTCCCGATAAGTAAATTCGCTTTTTTATACTTTCGTATTTTCGATGATATAATCTGCGATGTGATTTACATCGACCAAGATTTTCCTTCCGTCTGCTGGATTTTTTATTTTCAATCCATATTCTCTTTCTAACAAAACTATCAGTTCGATAGAATCTATTGAATCAAGTCCAAGGTTCGGACCAAAAAGTGGTTCTTCATCTGTAATGTCCTCTGGCTTTAAATCCATCAAGTTTAAATATTCTATTATTTGCTCTTTAAGCTTGAGTTTCAATGCTGCTACTTCCATAGTATTAATTGTCTATTGTGTTGTTCTAATTTGTTTCAAAAAGGGAGATTTTGAAACAAGAATATTCTTAAATTATGCCTTTTAAAATTCTTGAATTAAGCTTTGAAGTTTTTTAATTCTTCCAAGGTTATTTCAAAAACTTCTGCATATTTCTTTAATTTTTTTTCGCTCAGAGAGTTAAAAACATTAGGCTTCATGTGCCGTTTGATATTGAATTTCCAAAATCCAGTATAGGCAGACAAGACTCCAAGATCCATCAATTTCTCTTCCATGAAATAATATATGGGGCTTTTTTCACCCTTTTTAATTGCCTCTCTGGCCTCTTTTTTTCTTTCTTCAATGTTTTCCCAAGCCTTGTCAAGTGCTACCTTTTTTACGTCCCAACCTTTACTCAATGCCGTAGTGTATTTGCCATCTTCATTCTTAACATAGCAAAGTTCTCTTGTCATTTGTTCCAGAGCACTATCGTCTTGTGGCAATTCTTCTTTTTTCATTAGCAAACAGTTAACAATGAGTAAACATAGGAAAATCTACTGCTTTCTGGTACCATCAATAAAATCTTTTCGCCTTTTTTTAATTGACCACCGTTGAATAGCTCCTCCAACATCAAGTAAATTGAACCAGCGCCAACATTTCCAACGCGATCCAAATTGATGAACCACTTTTCTTTAGGAATACCAAAACCAACTTCTTTCATTTGATCATCTATTTTATCCTCAAAATAAAAGCTGGAAATATGTGGCAAGAAATGATCAACATCAGCAGCAGCTAAACCTCTTCTTTTGTAAATCTCTACCAGTTTTTTGATTCCTAATGGAACGACTTGTTCACCTAATAATTTGGTATCTTGTTTAATAGAGAGAACAGACTGTTCAATCATGTCCTCTGGCTGGAAATCTATGTAACTTTTTAGTGTCCCATCTTCCATTTTATCGGCAGCCATGTACATACAAGTTTCCTCAATATTGGCATAAGAAACTGCATCAATCCAATCTATTTTAAGATTGATTGAATCTTCCTTTTTTTTGTTTTCCAAAAGAAAAGCACCAGCCCCGTCCGATAACATCCAACGCAAAAAATCTTTTTCAAATGCAAGGCTTGGATTTTCTTCAAGCAAAGCTAATTTCTGAACTTCGTCCTCATATTTTTCGCTTCTCAAAGCTTTTGCTAAACGCTCAGAACCTGTTGATACTGCCTTATCTGTTTCACCACATTTGATGGCCATAAAAGCATATTTCAAGGCATGCATACCAGAACAGCATACTCCTGAAGGTGAAACTACTTCAATGGATTCCATTTCAGGTAAATAACCGTGAACCATAACGCCATGAGAAGGCATCATTTGATCTGGAGAAGAAGTACCACAACTTAAGAGTCCGATTTCTTTTATCTCTTCAGGATTTTTCTCAAATAGATTTTTTACTGCCTCAGCAACCATCTCTGCATTGGTGTGAGTTTTATTGCCTAATTTATCAATTGCATAATAGCGATTAACTATTTTATTCTTTCTTAGGATCAAAGCCTTTGACCTGGATGGTTTGTTATTTACGAATCCCAAAAAGTTCTCCATTTCATCATTTGGGACTCCTTCATTTGGTAAAAAATTGGAAATTCTTGTTATATAAACCTCTCTCATTCCTATCTGTAATTAATTGAACAAAAATAATTCTTTTTCTCCTTTAATCCCTTATATGTTAGGGGACGAATTATAATATTGAATATTAATAAAACTATTGGAGAAACTAAAAATAATGCCGTTAATAAATAATATTTAAAGGCACGCAACCAAGTTTTTCTTTTCGCTGGATTTACTCCTTTTTTCTTTATGGTTTTGGCCCAGACATTAAATATTTTTTTTGCTCGCAATTCAATAAACAAAATATTTGGCGCAATATCAATTTTACTAAGAGACAGAATTTCATCTTGCAATCCTGAAAAATTCCCACTTTCTAGACGTTGGGAAACAACTTCACCAAAAACATGACTGCTTTCAATATCTTCATCTGACACGCCAGGTTTTGGAAATACACCATACTTCTTCTCTTTCTTTCCATTTAACATCCAATGAAGTATGGATACAACACTCAATAGATTGGGGTTTTTATCGATCAATGGTATGTTCGCAACTAATTGAGCTCCGGCATCGAACAGATACTTCTTGATATTCTCTTGCGAATTGATCCACATGTTTCTCGCTCCAATTATCGTTACAACAGGCGTATCTTTGATAACGGCTTTAAAGGCAGGATCTTCCAAAAGCGAACTAGTTGGTAAAGAAGGAGAAAGAAACCAAGGCTGATAACCCAAAATCACCAAATCGTATTTGTCCTGTTTGTATTCTATTGGATTCAGTTCAATCCTCTCTTGCAATACTGTTTCTGGCATTAAGTCAAAAAAAGAATCACTCGTCCAAGGAAAAGGATAAGCATCTTTTGGAGAAATTTTAATACGATCTATATCAACATTTTTAAATGGCTTTAAAAAGTTGTCCACAATCTGATCCAATTGACCAGTTTGAGAATAGTTTATGACTAAAATTGTTTTCATTGAAAACAGCGGGGGTATATAGGTTTATTGTTCTAAGTAATCTTCCAAAATAAAATTGTCTGATCTATTTTATTGACGATTTCAAACGATTAATCATCGCAATTTTTAACTAGCTATTCCTAACTAATTGTTTTGCGAATTATAATGGCTTAAACTCAATCAAATATAAGCAGACATTTCAACATTGATAGACGACAATTTAAAAATCATCAGAAGTTAAAATCATCGATGACTTGGCATAGTTCTTTATAATTACTTGTAAATCAGCATCCAAACTAGAAAATTTTTCCAGAAGGAATGTTTTATCTTCTTCTAAATTCAATTTGTATTTTAAGATTTTAGGTGCATTCTCTTGAATACTCAATCGAATGAATCTGAATTCAGCATTTTCTGGATGTTCTTCAATGCTGGCTTCCAGGCCTTTTATTCCCTCTTTACACAATTCTATTTTTTCCTTAAGTACTTTTAGATAGCTTGCTTTCTTTATAAGTAAGGCGGAATTGTATATAGATTGGGTTGCATCGGCTTCATTGATTAACATCAAAGCTTTCTCTATCTCTTCAGCAGATTCTGAGGCAATTGTTTGGTAAAATTCCAATTGGCTTAAATCAGGATTAGCTGAAAGGCTTAAAAAGCAAAATAGGGCAATTTGAAGAACAAAAAATTTCATACAATAGCTTTTTTATATCAGGCCTTTGAACATTTCAAAATGGTATGGAAACTTGACCCGATCAATGGGAAAGTTTCATCTACTTTAAAACCTGCTTCTTTAGTTAAGTCTATCATCACATCCTTGCTATACATTTTACTATTTCCATTGGCCATAGCAGTGAAATATAAAGAAGTAGCTGTCAGACAGTAATGAGCAGCAGGAAATTCCTGATTGTCATAAAATGGCTCCATGATGTATACATAGGTATTTTCATCAGCAGCTTGATGCACGTTTCTCAAAATATTCAGGATCTCTTCTCTAGAGAAACAGTCCAAAAACTGACTCATCCAAATAGCATCGGCACCCTTAGGTATTTTTTGAAAAGTGTCCAATAAGTCTATTTGATGGAAATCTATGCGATTGGTTAAACCCTTCGCCTCACAATTTTTTCTAGCCATTCCAATTTGCCCTGATAAATCAAGGATTTTGACTTTCACATCAGGATCATGTTCACAGCAACTGATGGCCCATTTACCAGTGTTTCCGCCTATATCAAACAGATATTTTGGCTTTTCTCTGAATACTATTTCACGAGCAGGAGGAAAAGCATCATCAGAATAATAATGATCAAATTCCAACCAAGATTTTTTCACATCAGCTGGAAACTCAGACAATCCTTCATAAAGTGTGGTCCAATCTCCCAAAACTTTAAGGCCTTCTGGCTTGCCAGTTTTTATGCATTCCGTTAAATGCTGGAAACCATCGTAGCAAACGTCCCTAACAAAGTTGATATTGATTTCAGTCAAGCGATCATAAAGCGCGAAAAAACCTAATTTAGTCAATTTTACAGTATCGCGGTCCTTGTATTCAACTAAATCTGCTATTTCAGCAGCTTCCAATAGGACTCTCACTCCATATTCGGTAATATCAAGGTCTTTGGCAATATTTAGGATAGAAGCCTCTTTGTTTTTCTGAATGTATTCAAAAATACCAAGATCCCTTAAAGCCACGACACATTGAAAGTAAACAGGCCCAAAAGCCAATTTTTGAGCTTCAAACTTAATATCAGTCCATTTTCTTTCTCTAGTCATTGTTTTTGACGGCATTTATATAAATTTTAGAGGTCAAAAATAGAGAATTAAATCCGTTTTTTAGATCGGATGAAAGTTGTTTGAATAAATTAAATGCTTTTTATAAAATAAGGAAGGTTTTGATTACCGTTTCAGGGCATATTGAGCATGAAATTTTATGATCAAATTTTATCAAATAAGTATATAATAGTGGTGAGTATGCAAAAATAAAAGGAGCTTGGAACATGAACTTTTATGCCATCTTTTGCTGCTTTCTTAGGCATTTTATCAAAAATACTTTTCAAGAGAAATTTCTATATTTTTATCAAAACCTAAAAATGTAAATTATTAATGCTTCTCTCTTTAATATTTCAATTATTTTTTGTAATAGTCACCAAGTGACTATAGTAAAAAAAACTGAGAAAATAATTTTATAGGGTTATAAATTTATGCAAAAGTCTTTTTTGGATAAAACCACATCACATTTACATCTTTCCGAATTTCATCAGTAGAAATTTTATCCGAAAGATTTTCTTTGCCTTCCTCTTGATTTTCTTGCTCCTGTTCACCAAGCGACATTGAATACGGGTTGGCAGGAACATCGTAATCGATGTCCAATACTTCTCCACGGATTAAGCGAAAGATGGTGGTCGCCACTTGTTCCAAAATATCCATATTGTGCTCAATCTTTTGGATTAAAGCATCGTCATTTTCATAAATGGTTTCTATGTTTTCTTGAAATGATTTAAGGAAGTCCAAATCAAAAGGATCGATGTATCGGTTTTCAAAGTCGGCTGATTCATGTGGGGCCCAATCTAGAAATAATTGCTGCATTTTACCATTCAATTCCCCAAATTTTACTCCAACCGCATTTTGGCCAAAAAACAACTTTTTAAGAATTTTAAGATTGGTATATCCTTGATTACTGAACAACAAGCAAGGGATGGACCAGTAAGTCGCCCAGTCCCAGAATATTTTAATCACCATAATTTGGGTCTTGCCAAACAATGGATATTTGTCTTTGTAAATAGGAATCCAGTTGTCAACCAAAGCAAGATTGGTTCTTTCAAAGAAAACCACTTTTCCATGAATGCTTTCGCCAGCCAAATCGCTTAGAACCAAATCACTCAGCATACAATTGTTGATGGCAATGAAATCAGTTCCAGGAGAATAGAAAGGATCTAAAAATGCACCCGATTCCCCTGTCACACCCCATCGATCACTTGAAAAGACTTGTTTGGTGTGATGAGCGTAGTTTCGAATGCAATTGAAATCAATCTTGTCTGCTTGGTTTGCTCGTAAATATTTTCCAGCAATTGGTTCATTTTGGTCCAGCCAATCCAAAGCCTGCTCAAAGCGATTTATTTTATTGAAATGATGCAGTCTTGGATCTGCAACTATACCGATGCTGGTGTGGCCGGTTGCCAACGGAATCAACCAAACCCAATAGCCTTCCCCCATTAGGTGATTGGTGCCCAATCTTCGAAGGCCTGGTTTCACCTTATTTCTCCATTCTTCATTGTCTGACCAATCGGCAATGTCAATATCACCTTTGTATCTAAACCAAACGGCATTGACATTGTGTTCTATCGCTTTTTTGAACTTAAGTTTTCGCTTTAGAAAGAATCCTCTTCCAGTTGCATCACAAACCCATTTGCATTGTACATCTTGAATTTGTTCCGCTTTGAAATAGGCAATTTCATGCAAACCTTCTTTTATTTCAACATCCAAAACTTTGGAATTCAGAGAGACATCTACCCCCAAGTTCACCAATCTTTCAATCAATTCGTTTTCGAAAACTCCTCGATCCAATTGATGGCTTTTTACAGGCAATAATTCTCTTGGTCCAAGCTCAACTCTTTTTGAAAGGTCATTCTTATGCTGTGGGCTAAAGAAAAAACGGAGACCGTGCTTTGGTAACTGGTCTTTGTCTAAATAGTCTTTGAGGTTCAATATTTCACGAAGATAATAAGTCCCTAACTCAACAGTAGACTCTCCAACTTTGTGAGCGGCAGTATTCGCAAGTTCGGCTCTTTTTTCAAGAACCAAAATGGAAATATCCGGTTTTGACTGTTTTAGCTGCAAAGCCAAAGTAAGGCCAGCCAATCCTCCACCAAGGATGACTACATCGTAAACTTCTAAAGACTGCTTGTGCATAATTTTACATTAATATGGAATGTAACGGATATTAATTGGCTTGGAAAATCTGGAACACCAGCCCCGTGGAATGCCAGCCATTACCATCCCCTGATCATATTCAAGGCAAGCCTCTATTCGGATATAATGACCTCCTCGGTTTCCAAACCACTTAGCTGTTTGCAAATTCATTCTGTTTTTAAAACAGATTTATCGGCAAAATGTTTTGCTTATTTCAAATCAAGTTTTCTCTTTTTAAACTGATGTATGAAATGCCTTGGCAAATTAAAATAAATAAAATTAAAACCAACATTACTGGAAATAAATCAGCCCAATTTCCGCCCTTTAAAAACAAGTTGTAAAAACCCTCTAGGCACCATTTCATAGGAGAAAGGTTGCTTAATGTTTGCATAAAGCCCGGCATAACAAAAACAGGAACCCAGATTCCACCAAGTGCAGCAAAAATAATAACGGAAACGGCACCGATTCCATTGGCTTGCTCAATGGTCTTTGTCAAGGAGCCAATCATTATTGCAAAACTTACTGCCGCAAAGGCTGATAACAATACCACACAAAGAAAAAGAAAAGGATTGTTGGGTAAAATGAGCTGTGGTAAACCCATGTATGGAAAAATAAAAATCCCTATGCTGAAAATTACAGCCAATTGGAGCAATGCGACCATTATATAAACGAACATTTTACTAGTCAAGACCATAAAAAAACTGGTCGGCATGGTTCTCATCCTTAAGAAGCTGCCATTGAGCTTCTCCTTGACTATATTGCTTCCCAAGGAAACGACCATGAAAAACATGGCAAAAATGGTCCAAGCAGGCACATTGTGCTGACTTGAATTCGGTGTAGGACTTTTTGAGGAAACTGAAGCAGCTATTTTTTCTATTTTGACCTTGTTTTTTTCAAACTCATCTTTGAAACCATCCATTGATTTCTCAATTCCCATTTCAGCATAAAGATTTTCTATCATTAGGCCATTTTCAATCAATTCAAGGAAAGAAGAAATGATGCTCATGAGAGACATTGTATAATTATCTCTTAGAACGGGATCGTGATAAAATTTCAATTTTGCATTGCCAGTGGGTTTTATCTTTTCCTTGAGATCTGATTCAATCCCTAAGTCCAATTCCGAAAGCATTTCTGAACTTAAACCAGCAGCTTTTTGTGATAAGTGTTCAGAGAAATTTGGAGGAATTTGGAGGGCTACCAAGACTTTTCTATTGAGCAATTCCTTTGCTAGCATGTCCCTTTCAATCGCATTGTCTACCGTCATTTCAAAAAGCCCTGACTCATCAATAAAAGTCAACAGCTTTTTGCTGGCTGCTCCTTCGTCCATATTGTTGACAAGGAGTGAAATTTTATTTTCATTGACCAACTTGTAGGCGCTGTCTTGAATGATGGTCATAATCATAACCAATACGATGGGCAGAGCAAACATAAAAAACAGTCCGACCTTATCGGCCAATAACTGAATCAATTCCTTCTTTATGGCAATGAAAAACTTAAACATTCCTACGATTAATCTCTATATTCTTTACCAGTTAATTTTATAAACAAGCTTTGCAAATCTTCCTCTTGATGGTCCCTTAAAAGATTCTTGGTGTAATCACAATGAATCAATTCGCCCATATCAATCAAGGCTATCCTGTCGCAAAAAATTTCCGCTTCTTGAAGATGGTGAGAAGTATAAATTATGGTTGTTCCTAAATTATTCTGTTCTTCCAGGAACTCCAATATGGCATTTTTACTTTGAACGTCTACACCAACAGTTGGCTCATCCAGAAACAAATAGGCTGGTTGATGAATTAAGCCAATGGCCAAATTAACACGACGCTTCATTCCACCAGAGAACTTTTTCACATGCTGATTGGCAACTTTTGAAAGACCTAGTATGTCAAGCAGCGATTTACTTCTAGATTTAATTTCACTAGAAGATAAATTATAAAGTGCCCCAAAATATTCCAGATTTTGCATTGGAGATAGGTCCTCATAAAAAGCAAAATCTTGAGGGACCAAACCAATAAAAGATTTTAATTCTTTGTGCGATATGGTTTGATTGTTATGAATGTAATTACAACTTCCAACAGAGGCATTGAGAATGCCACACATGATGGAAATCAATGTAGTTTTTCCTGCCCCATTGGGTCCTAAAATCCCAAACTTTTCTCCTTCGTTTATTTTTAATGAAATGTTGCTTAGGCTATCGGTTTCACTACCTGGATAACGTTTTCCGAGTCCTATCATTTCAATATAAGAATCCATGTCAAGCCCTGCATTCATTTCAGGCTAGTTTAAGCTTATACAATTGTTGAAATGCCTGTTTTTCAATTTCAGCCACTTCCAACATAAGATTGGCAGAATCATCGAAATCTTTTTGACTGGTGATTCTTCCTTTGTAAATTCCCGCCATTTGAACTGCACTGGAACGCCACATATCACCAGCTTTGGTGAACTGCTCTGAAACTTTAAGCAAGGCATCATTTGGAATATAGTTGTACGCTTCCTCGAGAAAAGCAGCATATAAAAATCTAAATCCTCCACCGCCTGTTCCAATCTCTTCTTGCATTCTCACTATTTGTCCCAAGTACAATCCAGCCGCTTTGGGTCCCATTTTATTGCGCCATTTTCGAACTTGCCCAGCAGTGTATTTTATTCCCCTCACTCCTAAAAGCCTGCTTGGAATTTTTACCATATCCCTTGAACTGGTCTTTATGGCTTTGGCCAAGCTTTGAGGCATTCTTTTCAGGATTTCAGGCTTATTCGCAGGATTTACATTTTCAGGGAAATAGATTTGTCCTTTTGGAGCAAGAGCTCCTTTTGCGAATCTTACTTTGTCCAATTCAGCAACAGTTAAGGAGGTTGTGGTTTCCATAACAGGATCGCTTATCAAATAATTGTTTTCTTGCTTGCCATAGACGATGAGGTTGTGTGCATTAAAATGGAAGCGGTACTCTCTTGGAAAATATGGCAGATGAAAAACTCCAACCTGACAGCCAACTGGAACCCCTTCATTGATTTTCTTGTCAAGAAAAACTTGTGCATCTTGCTGATTCCTGAATTTCTTCCTTTTCACCCCTACACCAAGTGATTTACAGGTTTTTTTGAATATACTGCCTGGCAATGTTCTAAAAGAAAGAAATGGTCCATTATTCACCTTTAAAAAGGGAACATGAATGTAAAATATGCCACATCCCAATCCAAAAGACAGCGGTTCGGTGATAAAATCCAAGCCATTGAATGCAAGAAGATTGGTGGTAACACCATTCTCACAATGTGCGGCTTGTATGTGTTGAAAATTCTGTATCAAAGGATATAAGATTGAAAGGTAGTAAAGGTAGGAAAAAAATTGCTTGGTGGCTTGTTTAATACTTAAGACTGTGTAGCGCAGGCGATCCTGCCGCAGGATCGCCTGCCGCAGGATCGGGTGTTTAAGAAAACCTTATATTATAAGTCATATAAGTGGAGAATCATTTCACTTAAGTGCTGTTTGTATAGAAGCCCAAAGGTTATCGGCTGTTTTGTCCCAAGAAAATTGCTTGGCTCTTTCTGTTCCTTTAACAATTAAATCTTGTCTTAATTCTGGATCATCCCAAACTTGTTTCATGGCAACAGATAGCTCATCTGGCCTGGAGGGATTGACGAGAATGGCTGCGTCCTTACCAATTTCAGCGGTTGAGGAGGCATTGGAAGTTATTACAGGGATGCCACATCGCATGGCTTCAATGATGGGTATGCCAAAGCCTTCAAAAAATGGGATAAAAGAAAGGGCAATTGCAGAGCCAATTAATAAATGTAAATCAGGTGGACTTACATAAGATTTAAAGATAACATCCTGCTTGTGTTGCATTTCTTTGTAGGTTGTCTCCATATCGGAAGTCCACCATTTTTTGTTTCCAATGATTAGCAGTTTTACATTATTGGAATTTTTCTTTTTAAAACCATCAAAACCTTTCAATAAGTTGACCAAATTCTTTCTTTGCAGCAATGTTCCCACAAAAAGGAAGTAGGGACAAGCTTGTGAATGTTTTACCTGAGTGGCTTCGATCTCTGGAGGACTGATCGGGCAATAAATTTCATTCACTCCATTGTAAACAACATCAATTTTATTGGGTTCAACGTCGTAGGCTTTGGAAATATCTTGTTTTGAAAACTGTGAAACGGTGGCTATTCTTTCTGCTTTTTTTGCATAGCGTGGAAAATAATAGTTGTAAAACCAAGAATAAGATCGTGGCAGGCTTTTTTTGAAATGGTAAAAATTAATATCATGAATCACTGCCAGAGATTTTACATTGGCAGACATGCTTAGATAACCATCTGGTGAAAGGAACAGATCGGGCTTCCATTTATGAAGTACTCGAGGAATGCTCCATTCGTACCACAAATAATACAAAAACGGATGGCGTGCTGGAGGGAAACAAACAAAAGGTTCGATGTTTTCCCCGAATATAAATTCATCTGAATATTGTCTATCAAAGATAAAAGCAAACTCAACCTCAGGATTTTGTTGAGTGATTCTTTTTAGTGTTTCATAGCTAAACCATCCTATCCCATCTAATTTATTAGACATCAACATTCTGGTATTAACTGCAATTCTCATATTCTATTTTGGAGTGAAATTTTAAATTTTTACTACAATGCAAAGCACCTTTGGTGATAACACTAGAAAGAAAGGTATGAATAGATCTATTTCAAAAGCTGATCAATTTTTTCTTTTAAAACATCTTTTACAACTCCTTTGACTTGGCTTCCAACAAACATAAAATCGACTGTTCCGTTTTTATCAAGCACAAAATTTGTTGGGTAAGCGTTGACACCGTAAGCTGGCATTGATTCATTTTCTTCGAAGATTTCAAAATCAAAAGGAGTCTTTTTTAAGAATGCTTGCAGGGCAGCTTCTGCATTTAAAGAAAGTCCCAGGAATACAACATCCTGTCCTTCATATTCATGAACCAATTCATTTAATTCAGGCATTTCTCTGCGACAAGGAGGGCATTGTATGAACCAGAATGAAAGCACAACCACTTTTCCTTTCAAAGATTCAGTGGTATATTTTTCTCCTTCGATGCTGGTCAAATCTAATTCTGGAGCTTTTTTTCCGATTATGTCGTAAACTTTTTTCTTGCTTTCCAAATTGGTATTGAATTTCGCACGTCTATCTGGGTCTACTATTCCTTCCAATTTCACCCCCAATTTAGTAGGATCCTTTTTGTGGGCATACAATGTCTTCTCGTGAATCCAATATCTATAAGACTCGATGTATTTTATTCTAGATATTTCATTCCAATTTTCGTCTATGTATATACTACTGTCTGTTATGTGAATAGAATCTATTAGGCCATTGCTTAAGTCTAACTTTTCCCATTCAGTGTGATCCAAGGAAAGTGCAGCGATCTTGTTGGCTTCATTTTTCTGAGCATTTAGAAAAAGGGCGGTACAAAAAAAGATGCCGAGCAAACAGGAGTATTTTTTTAATCGTTTCATATTACATTTGACTACTAGTAAGCGTAAAAGTCTAATTTATTGGACAATTAAAGAATAAATTAATAAATTCCATAATCAAATGTAAAATTTAATAATTAATTAAAATGCTTCACATACCAACTCTATATATTGCTGAATCCGAAAAAAAAGGAAGAGGTGTTTTTACTTCGGATGTTATTAATGAAGGGGATCTTATTGAAATATGCCCTTTGGTGTTGTTTCCTCAAAAGGATTGCGAATTTATAGATAAAACCAGTTTGTTTCATTACTATTTTTTTTGGCCAGGCGAAGAAGGAGGAGCATGTATTGCTTTAGGATATGGAAGTCTTTACAATCATGGTACTCCGCCGAATGCCAAAATCTTCGTTAATTTGGAAGATAAAGAGTTTGAATACCGATGTATTCGACAGATCAATGGTGGAGAAGAGATTTTGATTGATTACATGGAAGGGGATGATACGAAGCAATTGTGGTTTGAGGAGTTTTGAGTGGGTGGTTTGTTTTTTTGAACCACATAGGACATATAGGCCTACACAGACATATGCAACACACGTGAGGCTAACTTAATACTGCTACATCGTTGTTAAGGGCGTGGAGCAGGGCGGCAAAATGAAAGGCACTTCCGCCCATTGTAAAAAGATGCCAAATCGCGTGGTGGTATTTCAATGTTTGCCATAGGAAGAAAATTATTCCTGTTAGATAAAATGCACCTCCAAAGACCAAGAACCAAAAACTCATACCAGGAAGATCGTTCCAAAGGTTGTTGACATAAAACAAGGCGGAGCAACCCATTACTGCATAGAAAATCACCGAAGCAATTTCATATCTTTCGGAACCTACAAATATTTTGAATCCTATTCCAAAAAATGCAAGTACCCAAATAAAAACCAAAAACCAAGAAGTGTCCGCATTGATTTTTATTACGAGAAAAGGCGTAAAAGTACCAGCTATCAATAGGAAGATACAAATGTGATCAATTAACTGAAATTTCTTTTTTAATGGAGGGAAAGCCTCTGTATTGTGGTACAGTGATACGCAATGATATATTGTTGAACTGGCGTAAACAACCACCAAAGAAAATATATAAATTGATACACTAAGTATTTTTGTGACACCACCCATTGCGGTAACATTGGACAACAAGATAGGTGCCGCAACAAAAATTAGTATAAGTCCCAAGCCATGCGTAAGACTATTGGCAAATTCTTCTTTTTGATTTCTTCCCCAGTTAGACATCAAATTAGATTTTAGATTTTAAGTACTCGAACACAAGTAATCGATTATCCAAATATTTAGACATTCTGTCAAACAGAATTATGCACCTATTTAATAACCGTACTTATAAAGCTAGAAATTTCATTTTAAAGTGAATCCCATTAAACTAATAACAAAAACCAAAGCAAAAATATTTTATAATGGCTAGACTAAATAGAAAAGCTCTAAAATGCATTTTCGATATTCAAGAAAAATCCATTATTTAATCAACCTTTTTAAAGTCAACATAAAATTGATTTTCAGCTAAAGTTACTTTCAGGTCTGTCGCTCCTTCAATAATTTCTGTTTGCCATTTTGAGCTTGGCTGAATCTCTGTCCATTTACCTTTTGCATTTTGATACCTCATAGGAAGATCAAATCCTTTGACATCAGAATTCCATTTATACTTTAAGTTCACTTGGCCTTTTTCATTTTTGGTTAATTTGTATTCGAAAACAGGAATGGTAGGGAACCTCAGGTATTGATCAAACAATAAGTCTAGTTTTTTACCAGTCTTCTCATTCATGTAATCGATGATGTCTTGAGTATCCACTGTTTGATACTTAAAATCTTCAGCTAAGCCCTTTATGATGCTCCACCAAAGTTCGTCGTCATTAACAACATGTCTCAATGTGTTAAGGAACAATGAACCTTTGTTGTACATATCACCACTACCCTCTTTGTTCACTCCATAATCACCAATGATTGACTCTTTGTTTCCGATCCACGGTTTTTTGTCGTTGATGTATTTTATTGCCGCTTCGGTACCAGCTTCACACTCTACAAAAATAGATTCAGAATAAGTACAGAATCCTTCGTGGATCCAAAGATCAGCAATGTCTTTGCATGATACGCTGTTGCCCCACCATTCGTGGCCAGTTTCATGAATAACGATGTAATCAAACTCATGTCCTCCTGTGTATCTTGTATTTCCTGCATAGCCATCTTTGTATTCATTACCATAGGCAATGGCTCCTTGATGTTCCATGCCTAGATAAGGTGTTTCAACCAAGGCAAAGCCATCTTCCCAGAAAGGATAATCCCCTAAATATTCTCCGAAACAATCCATCATTCGAGGGACGTCTCTTCCAAAGTGTTTTTCTGCTTTTTCCTTATTGTATGGCAATACATAATAATCTAAATCTAGCACGCGACCATCCTTGTTCGTGTATTCGTCGTGGATGTGCACATAATCTCCAGCATTAACCGTTACATTGTAATTGTTGATCGGATAGCTGATGAACCAGTTGTAACGCGTAAAATCTCCTTCTTTTTCTGTGCCGACCGCTTTACCATTTCCAATAAATTGAATATCGTTGGGAACCGCAACACTCAACATCATACTATCTGGTTCATCTGAAAGGTGATCTTTGTTTGGCCACCATGCACTTGCCCCCA
>CALBCY010000009.1 GCA_937927195.1 uncultured Chitinophagales bacterium | reverse complement strand
ACAAAGTAACGAAAAAATACTTCCTTAAATATTGATTTAAATCAATTTCGGAACGAACAAAAGGCTGTTGGCCTCAAGCTTTTCAACTTTTAACCTATTTTATGCTGATTTTTATCCACTTTAAGTAATTAGCAAAGGAAGAAAGTGAATCGCAGTTGCCAAGAGATTAAACAGCGGAAGCAGACAAAAAAGAGAAAGAAACGGACAATATAGGACTGGAAGTATATTTTATTTTATAAAAGCAAAAAGCAAGCCCCAAAAGAGCCTTAACCTTCTAAGTCCTGTTTCTGCCCTTCGTAATACTCCACCTCCTCCAATAATTTCTTTTCATCGTATTTCATGAAATACAAACCTGAAATTATACAGAGCGCTGCACCGGCCAATCCACTTAGTCGAATACCGAAATCATCTCCAACGTCTTTGCCTAAAGAAGTCATCATTGCGAAAATAACCACACCAGCTGTTGCTCCAAATTTTTGCATCAATGTCCGAGCAGCAAAATACATACCTTCCTGATTAACGCCAGATTTCAGAGCATCATGATCGGCAATATCAGCCAGAATTGCATTGGGAAGAATGCCCAAAAATGAAATAGGAATCGCCAACATAATGATTAAGCCATAGGCTTGAATTTCATTGGAAACTGGAAATTTTCCAAGAAAGAACGTGCTGATAAACACAATCCCCATCCAAAGAAAAGCCATTGTAACAAGTGGTTTTTTAGCACTCTTTCTAGCCAAATAATGAACAGCTGGATAAAAGATAAAAGAAACCAAAATCAACACTGGAAACAATATTGCCATCATTGATTCTTCCAATTCGAGCAGAACTGTTATATAATACAACAAACCCGTTGTAGAAATAGTAAGGCCTGTGAAATAAGAAAAATCAGCCACAACATAGTAAATAAAATTCTTGTTTTGAAAGGCTCTTTTTAAGGCCGCTTTCATTGAAATGTCTGTGGCTTCTCCTTTGCAATACCTCTTTTCCTCTATCGCAAAAGCAGGAACCAACATGAAGATTATCGACATAACAGCCAATGCGGCAACGGCAACTTGTATGCCTTGTACTTTATCGGCTAAGGTAAACACATCCATAAACAATGACCCAAGTAAGGGAACTTGAGAAGCCAAAACCAAACCCAAAGCATAAGTTATTGAAATGAACGTGGAAAGCTGTAGCCGCTCATCAGAACTATGGCCCAATTCGGGCAATAAGGCAAAGTACGGAGTAACATACACTGTTAGACTAATGTAAAACAAGGCTTGAATAACAAACAACCACAATATGTTCCAATGACTTTGCCCACTAATGATGGGCACAAACATTAGGAATGCAAAAAGTGCTGTTGGAATCGCACCTGCTTTTAAAAATGGGATTCTTCGTCCATTTGGACTGTTCCATCGATCGGATAGGCCTGCAATAAATGGATCTGTGATGGCATCCAGCAAACGACCACTAGCAGCCAATAGAACAACTGAATTTAAGACAACCAAGAAAACCGCCTGAGAAATAAAGACAGGAATACCTGCATCAGATGGAGGAATATAAAAGTAAACCAATTGCAAATTCACCACATTGACAATCGTCGCCCAACCCAACTGACCAATGGCATAAGCCATCTTCTTGGACAAGGTCAAATCCTCTATTTTTCTCTTCTGCATTTTTTAGATATTAGATTTTATATGCTCTATTTTAGACAACTTCATCTAAAAAAACAATCGGCTTCCTTTTGGTCATATGCGCAAACTGTGGTTGAATATTCATCAATACTTACAACAAAGAGGTTTTGACTTATCTCACATAATTTTATTTATACCCCTTTGATGATAAGACCATAGAGAAGCTATGTTTTGTTAAGTTCAAGTAATCAATAATTTCACAGCCCATAATGTGCTTCAACCACTCCCCTGCCATAAAAATCTTTCGAAACAACTGAGTAACCATTTACAAAATATTCAGCATCGGATTCAGGAACTGCAATCCAAACAGAACAATTCTTCACGGAGAATTCGTTTCTTTCTATTGAAATTTTATTTCCTGTAACTTCAAACTTTTCAATTTCACTAGCAGGAAAAATATGACCATCGCTGCCCAAAATTTCATAAGGCTCGTTCCTAAATATTTTCAAGCACTTGCTTTCATAAGCCTTGAGTGAAATGTTTCTTTTGTAAAATTCACCTCCCTCAAAATAAACAGCTTTTGGCAGTTTCATTTCAATGCCTTTGGCCGACAGATTTGCTACAATCAAATAGCTATGCTCGCCAATCTCAAAAGTTATTCTGTAGGCTTCTCCTATTTGCTCGACATTCAAAATATTTTTTTCTGGCAATGGGAATTGCTTCTTGAATAAATTCAAAACAGCTGGTTTGTAAGTATCAACATCGTCAGACATGAACAACAAACTTCCTAAACATTGATTGAGCAAAAACAAGGTCTCTTTTTGCACCTTGTCCATTTTACAATTTTTATCACGCAAAATGTAAACATCTGGATCGTTCATAAAAAAACGATTGTCCATCATTGCTCTTGAAATCGTGCAATTCAAAGAAACCTGAGTCGAAACACGCTCTCTATAACGCAGAACATTCTTGAGAAAATTGTCTTCCCACTTCAAGGCAACATCCGCTCCAATTCGACAATAATCGGCCAAACCAAAGGCACTTCCCAATGGCACACCACAAGCCAACATAAGCTTGTCCCCCATCACTTCTCTCAGAAACTCCATTCCGTATCGCATCATCGCTCCCCTAGTCTTGGAGGTCGAAGGATCAATTGCCAAAGCACTCAGAAAATCCAATTTCAGTAAATCAAAATTCCAGTCATTCAGCATTCTGTTGATGTGTGTCCGAATGTGATTTCGTACAGCTGGGTTTTCAATATCCAAAGCATAAAATCGACCGCTCCAAAGAGTAGAAAAACCTGCAACGACATTTTTGCCATTCTTGTCTTTCCTGATCCAGTCGGGATTTTTTTCTAATATAAAAGATTTTTCCTCGCAGATAAATGGTGCCATCCAAAGACCAGCTTTGTAACCTTTGGCATGAATTTTATCTGTCAAAGACCGCATTCCACCATTGAATTTTTCGTTGGGCATCCAATCTCCAATAGCCAATTGATAACCATCATCAATTTGAATTAAATCTATTGGGACATTATTGTCAGCAAAAGAAGCGAGGTTTTTCAGGACTATTTTTTCATTGATATTGGTGTAATGATTGTACCAGCTGGTCCAACCACTCACTGGTTTATTTTTGGGTTTAGCAAGATTGTGTTCTCTGAAATACTTCTCCCATATTTCACCATAATCGCCTTTCTCCAAATACAAATCAAAAGCCTTGAAAGATTGGTGCAATTCCAAGCCATCACAATCTTTTTTGACGACAACTTCCTGTTCATCAAAATTCGACTCAACAATTGTAAATCCCGACTTTTCTGAAATTGAACCAACAAAATCTATTTCATTCCCTTTTCGCCAATAACTAAAAGTATGACTGTGGGTCAATCCTGGTTTATTGGGATAGGGCCAAAAATGATAATCACCATAATAAGCCAACTTGTAACGATTGTTGATTGGTTTGGTCAACGGACTTAAGCCCGGAAGGTTTTCATTGACAGAGAACTCTCTAGAGTCTGTCCATGTTTGAAAGCCGTTTACGAAAATTTTATCGGCCTTTTGAATTTCAGGCGACAAATAAAGGCTGACAGATTTCAGCGTAACTTCTTCACGAGGATGGAGATCCAGACCTATCCTGTTTTCTCTTTGGTGAAATTCCACATCAATCATACCTCTTGCCTCTTCAAAACTGCCTTCTTCGGAAGTTAAAGTAAACAATCGATCTTTGTGAAAAAATTCTATTTGAAACTTAACGAATTTCATAATTGAAATTAGTTAAAGGAACGGAGAATACAAAAATTACTGATTGAATGATTATTGATTATTAATTCAGATGGCTTGTAAATTTAAGGCAGAATCACTTGCAGCTAGGACGCTAAGCTAGGACACAAAGGAAAATTGAATCAACAAACCAAACGAAACCGGATATCCGACACCGGATAACGAACACCAGCGAAGCGAGCTAGACTTTCGAAATATTAAATCGTAGAGAAACCTTGTCCTCCACTGAAGTAAAATTAAATTCTTGAACTTGAACATTGTTCAATAGTGTCTCAAAACTTTCTTCTTCAATTTCAGGAGCTTCAATATTGACCTTTTTCTTTGGCGTCTTTACTTTTTTGCTCTCTTTGAGTGCTTTCATCATAACTGACTTGTCAAGGATTATTTCACCATTCACTTTAAAACCCTCTAGGTTCTTTAAATTGTTCGATAAAATATATTTGAATACTTCGTTCATTTTATTAAAATTTTAGAACAGCTGGGATTAAAGATTAACATCAAAATAGTACATCAGTTTATCGTCCATGGACTTAAATTTCACATTGGACATCTTAGAGGTTAAAGCCGAAAATTTTCCGATTTCTGTTAATTTGGAGAGATTGATCGTAAGAATTTTATCGTCAAAACCCAATCCGTCCACTGCAATGACTTTGGAGAAAAGCAAGCGGATGAGTTTGGCTTCAATATAACCAATCCCATCAACAGCCTTTAGTTTTATGCAAAAATCTGAGGGTTCAAAAAACTCGAGAATTTTGATTTCAATTTCCTTATCGACCAATTCAAACTCTGTCAAGCCAACATCTATTGGCAATAGTGAAATTTGAAGAGTGGACGTTTTTTTTCCAATTTCAAGTATCTGAAGACTTTCAATAATTTCACTGCCATCCGACAGGTTTTTTAGAAACATATTCAAAAGCTCAATGTCTATAGGAATTTCACAATGAAGATTGCTTCCTTCCAAATCCTTGAAATCATTGTCCGCAAAATATTTAAACAAATCTTCTACCATCCTACCTTTGACAAAAATTTTATTGGCAAGTTACTTATTACTATAAAATTTGGTGATAGCACCAAATTAAAGCGGGAGCAAAATTCGAAGCTAGTGGAATTAAATATGGCTTGCAAAAAATAAAACCCAAAACCGAATACCGAATACCGAATACCCAAAACCTTCCTATTATTCAGGAGACTTTGAAATAGAATCTCTCATTCCTGTATCTGATTCGATGTTTTTAATTTTCAAGTAATCCATAATTCCAAGATTTCCGCTCCTGAAAGCTTCAGCAATGGCTTGTGGAATTTGAGCTTCTGCAGCGATTACTTGGGCTCTTGCTTCTTCGGCCTTTGCTTTCATTTCTTGTTCATAGGCTATTGCCATTGCACGACGTTCCTCGGCTTTGGCTTGAGCGATGTTCTTATCAGCATTTGCCTGATCTATTTGAAGCTCAGCACCAATATTCTTTCCAACATCAATATCAGCGATATCAATGGATAAAATTTCAAAAGCCGTTCCCGCATCCAATCCTTTGGCCAAAACCACTTTCGAGATTGAATCTGGATTTTCTAATACCTTTTTATGAGAATCTGTAGAACCAATCGAACTTACAATTCCTTCCCCTACCCTTGCGAGAATGGTTTCCTCACCAGCACCACCAACCAGTTTGTGGATATTGGCTCTAACTGTAACCCTGGCCTTGGCGACCAGTTGAATTCCGTCTTTTGCCATCGCAGCAACATTTGGCGTATTGATCACTTTAGGATCTACAGAAACTTTTACCGCTTCCAAAACGTCTCTTCCCGCCAAATCAATAGCAGTGGCCGTTTTAAAATCCAAATCGATGTTGGCTTTGTTGGCTGAAATCAATGCATTGACCACCCTTTCTACATTTCCACCAGCCAGGTAATGCGCTTCAAGGTCATTCAATCCCAACTTCAATCCTGCCTTGGTTGCATTGATCAAAGGATTCACGATTCTCCCTGGTGGGACTTTTCTCAAACGCATAAGGAACAATTGCAATATTGAAATTTGAACTCCTGAAAACCTTGCCGCTATGAACAAGCCTATTGGCACATAGTATGACAAAAGCATCAAAAACAAAATCGTCCCTATGACTAAAGCTAAAGTTATTGGTTCCATGTGTATGTGTTTATATTTTAAGCGTTAATGTTTTTAAGCAATATATTTTTCATCATCAACAGATTTTACGAAAATTTGGTTTCCAGTTACTTTAGTTATCATCACCTTCGTTCCATCATCGATAAAATCTCCAATGGATTCTGCATCAAATATTTCTTCTCCTATTTTGATTCTGCCCCCCAATTTCAAATCACCAAAAGCTTCGGCCGTATCTCCAACCTTGACCTTTAATTGATCGACCACATTTACTTTGCCATCAATGACCTCCATCAAACCCACCTCTCGTCTACTCATAAATCTAAAGGCAATCATGGTTAGCAAAAGACCACCAACAGTGGAAATTCCGAGTGCAAGGTTTCCCGCATAAGTTCCATATTCGCCATATATCATAAATATGCCAATTAAGAGTACCACTAATCCAGCCAGTCCAATTTTAATACTGCCCATAAACAAGAACAATTCAAGCAAAATCAAAATTACACCAATAATCACCAGAACAATAATTCCTAAAGTACCCATATTGACTTTATTGTATTAACATCAAAACTGTGTTAAAGAATTCCATTTTAAAATAAAAATTTTTATTTCAAACTAATGAGAAGCCCAATCAGGAAGAAATTCAATAACAGCAATTTGATTCTTAATATCAAAGATCATTTCGTCCGGTATAAATATAAGTTTTTCAAAACTGATAAAAGATTTTTAGCTATAAAATGTTAAAAGCAGATTTTTTCTAATTTTACCCAATGAAAATTAAGCTCAGCTGTGTGGGAAAAACCAACGAAAAGTATTTGGAAGAAGGAATTCGTGAATTTGAATCAAGGATTAAGCGGTATAATTCTTATGAAATGTCCATCATTTCAGATATAAAAAATGCCAAGAACCTCAGTATTGCTCAGATCAAAGATAAGGAAGGAGCATTGATTCTATCAAAGATAAACCAAGGCGATTTTTTGATTCTTTTGGATGAAAACGGCAAAGAATTTACTTCTGTCCAATGGGCCAATCAATTGCAAAAGTGGATGCTCAACAGCCATAAATATCTACATTTCGTGATTGGTGGGGCGTATGGATTCAGCGAACCAGTCTATAAAAGAGCCAATTTCAAAATTGCTTTCTCTAAAATGACCTTCTCTCACCAAATGATTCGTTTAATTTTTACGGAACAAATGTACCGCGCTTTCAGTATTTTAAACAATGAACCTTATCACCATGTCTAAAGAAAGGAGTAAAAGTACTAAGTATAAAGACGATCTGTCGCAAGGCGATACAAACACTTGAAAAAAACATTTGGCACAAAACACCATTTACAAACATGCGGTGGTCTTGCAATTTTGTACTTTTTACTTTAAGCGCAGCGATCTTTAATTTAGGTGCAGCGATCTAGAACTGAGAAACTTTTCGTAAAATTGCCCTCTTAACAAAGAATAGAACAAAAACAGCATTAAAATATGTCGATTACCATAGTTATCATTGCCATAACCTGCATTATTTCCTATATCTGCTTCAACAATCATGAATTGCGAGAAAAGTTGATGTTCATACCTTATGCAATTAAAGAAGAAGGTCAGCTTTACCGATTTGTGAGTTCAGGCTTTATACATGCGAATTGGATGCACCTAGGAATCAACATGTTTGTACTTTACAGTTTTGGTCAGTTGATTGAGCAGGTTTTTGGAATTTATTTCGGAACCATGGGGAATGTGGCCTATATCGGACTTTACATCCTCGGAATTATTGCTGCGGGGATTCCTTCTTACTTGAAACATCAAAATCATTCGCATTATAGAGCATTGGGTGCATCAGGCGCAGTGGCTGCAGTTTTGTACTCTTTCATTCTTATTCTACCAGTTGAAACCTTGCAATTGTATTTCGCAATCCCAGTACCTGCCATTATTTTTGGAGTTCTATATATTGGTTATGAGTATTATGCTTCCAAGAAAATGACCAGTGATGGAATCGGACATGATGCCCATTTGTATGGTGCTATTTTCGGATTTCTGTTTACGATGGCTTTAAGACCAAGTTTGATTACTCGATTTATAGAGCAGATTACAACTTGGAATACCTTGCCTTTGATGAGTTAGAAAGTTTAAGTAAAAGTCTAAGAGTAATCTTAAAAATGGCTTTATTAGAAATGGCTTTAAATGAAATTTTCATTTAAAAACTCCTCCAATATGTTGATCAAACAACAAACTGGAGGACTTCATCATTTTTGACTTCAACACTTAAACAAGTTGTTGTCCTTTAATTCCTTTGCGACTTTGCGACTTTACGTTAAATTCACACTTCAACTTAGACTTCAGCTTCAACTTCGGCTTCAACTTAATCACAGCAATATATCGTGTTCCGGCTTAATTGATTCAGGTAAGTCCGTTTCACCCAACATTTCACGCAAATCAATCTCAATTGTTCTACACAAGGCTGTCATTGGAACATCATTGATGAAATTTTCAAAAGGATCTTCACTGTTGTCACCCACAATTTCCATGGTAATGAAAACC
>CALBCY010000008.1 GCA_937927195.1 uncultured Chitinophagales bacterium | reverse complement strand
AGGGCTAGGTTATTTAATGTCCCAAAGGTAAAGAACAAATTTTAATAAGTAATAAGTATCTTAAAACAAGTATTCAAAAGCCTTCGAATAGCCAGACCTTTAAATAAGCTTCCAAAACCAGTTATTTTTTAAGTCAAAGTTAGAGGGGTGTTTAGGGGCCGCATTTTTATCTAAACAGTTTTGTTAAAAATAGTTAAATTGAAATTTGACATAATGAAAATATCTTGTTTGTATTTAGTTGTTAATGAATGGAATAGTTTGTTTATGCGTGCAAAATAGCCAATGTTACAACCAACGCTGTCAGCGTTTTCATTTACACCTCACTAGTATAGACAATTTTGGCCCAAATTAACCCATTCTTTAGATAGGTTCTTAGAGTCTGCATTTTTAGCTTAAAAGTTTTGTTAAAAAGTGTTAAAAAAAATAACATTTCGCAAGCGAAGACGGTGTGTAATTCTTAGATAATCAATGGATTAGGTATAATTTTTTGTTTTGCGCTTGGAGACGCTGTCAGCGTTTGCAATTACATCAAAAAAGTTGATACCCCATAAGCGTAACATGAAACATCATTTTGAATGCCTATAAATGGTAAAAATTACCGATTGGGAGCCAAAGCCCAAACTCATATCCCCGATACCAAATGGATCAAGCGAACAAGCTTTTGGTTTGTTTGGGTCGCAAGAATGGAATATAAGAATGAGGAACAGAATGTATAAAGCTCCCAAGTTTATATTCTTAGGAAATTTCACTCCTGTGTTTTATTAAAAGCTTCTATGTCTTTGATTAACTTGTCGAATTCATTTCGAATGTTTTTCATTGAATTTAAATCCGGTATCTCATTGTCCATGAAAATTTCAATCATCGGTTGGGTGACAAGTATTTTCATGAGAATCAATTGATCTTTAAACAATCCACCTAGTTCACGACTTTGCGTCATGGCATTGAAAATTAAAATATATCAACCTTCCGGTACCAAAACCAAAACAACCTTGTTGAAATCAGCAGCAGAGTTGATAACCCTTCTGTATTCATTGTAATAGCTTTTGTCAAGTTGAAGAACATCGTAGTCTTCGTGGATCGTAACAACTAATTCATTGCCTTTGTATTCATAATCTGACACGAACCGCATGATCACCTCGCCGTCTCTATCTACCACATTGTTGATTTGCAATTGATCCAATCCCGTTACCTTGTAACCCTTTGGAACATCCAACTTTAAAGTGTGTGTATAGCGTTTTATTTGATCCAAGTAAACATCTGAAACTCTGTTCTTCTCTTCATACATTTCTACTTGTTTTCCGATCACTTTACCGATTGGGAAAAGTAAATCCCGCCCAGCTTTTTGGATCATCGATTTAGAATTGAATTCAGATAAAATACTAAAAGTGCTGTTTTTGTCTGTATTCAAATCAACCGCATCGTTTTTGAGACTATAGTTTACAAATTCTGCATCCTCAATGGCCGAGGTAAGAAAAGATCTTTTATAGTTTTCTATAATTTCTTCGTTGGCTCTTTTGAAAAAGAAACGATTGGTATAAGCTCTGTGCCCCATACTGTAATTTTCCAATTTCACATTCACCTCATTCATTTCATCACTGATAGACATATCAGCTTTGATGCCCATTTTATTATTGTCAGCACTGAGAATTGGAATTTCTTGAATTTTGGTTTTTTTAAATTCATTGGCGCCGTTTCCATAATCATTGTATATGTACAATCCAGTATTGCCTTCCATTTCACTCGGAGCAGGTCCAAAACGCATGTGAAATTGATCAGGGACAATGAAGCTTTCGTGTTTTGGAAAATAGAATATAATGTCTCTTAAGTCCAAGCCATTGGCATAATCAGGATCAAGGTTCCCTAAAAACCTATTGTTGCTTAGAACGATTTGGTAATCTAGTTCGAGTTCATTAAAGCATTTTATATAGGCTCTGTTCATCCCAAAAGAACTTCCGATTTTATTCTCTAAAATGAAATCAACATCTTTGTATTTTTCTTCTGAAGATTCCTCAAAAGTAAATCCGTCTTTGAAAGTTTTTTCTATTAGAATAATCTTTTCTCTTTCTGTTTTCTTTTTTAATGCCAACTGTTTAATAAACTTGGAAACTGTTTTTGCGCCAGTTCCACTATTCAAATTATTGTAAACATTCTCTCCAATGCTGTTCCAAGTAATCAAATTATTTGTTTCTGGATTGCTTTCAATTTTATAATCAACCCGCATCAATGTTGATTTATAGGAGGAAAAACCTTCATCAGATAAACCAGGAATGTCTTTTGCTTCTAGAATAATTTTGTTAGGCGTTTTGCTTTCTTGCTCTGGGAACCCATTGTAGGATTTGGAAGAAAAGTTAAATCGAGTCGGGTAGTACAATTCAAATTTTGCATTTAAAACAGGAATGTCTCTCTGGTAAATTTCACGACCAACAGTTTCTACCTGTTGCTTAACCGTGTACATGTATTCAATTTCGGAACCAATTTCAATTCCTTCAATAGCAAAAATGCTGAAGTTTGAATAACCATTGACATTTGATAATTCTTTTAAATTGTCTTTATTAAAATCTTGAACTTTTTGCTCAGGTGAAATGGTCCTCACTTTTAAATCAGTAAGTTCCTCTCCATAAGAAACAGGAATGTATAACTTATTAAACATTTCTATTCCAGCATCGCTGTTTACTTTAATAATTTTATGCAAGCTGTAAAGTGTCGCTGGATCAATCCCTTGTTCAATGATCACTTGAACGTATCGATTGTCACTAACGATAACAGCTGGTTCTTCCGAATAATCTTCTGAAATAGCATGAGTTTGCGGCTCTTCTTGCCACTGAATTTCATACTTTGCTTTCTGAGCCGAAAGGGTATTTAATCCACAAAAAATAATTATAAGTAGTAATTGAAATTTTTTCATTTTTGGTTTTTTATCTACAGATTCAAATTCGTTCTATGTTTTATAATCATTGGCTAGGTCAATGATTCAATGAGCCGATGAATTTCAGGTTGATTTGTTTGAAACACAATATAGAGAATGATCAACAAATATTAATGGCGCATTTATATTAATTTAAAATGCAGCTTGATTTTTCAATCTTAGTTTTTTAAACTTATTTGTTGTTGACTTACTTCTAAAATTTCATCATAAAACACATCATAGTTTTTAAACTGATCTTTCTCTAGAAACAAATAATCAGATACAATGGTTTTTTCCAGGCTAATCGTATTGCCCTCTACTTTGTATTTGCTACTCAAACTGAAATCTTTGAAATTTATTTCTGAGTCTTCAGGCAAATAATCTACCTCAAATCCTTCTGGTATTTCCAAATTGCATTTATAAGTATACAGTTGTTTGAAGTTTTCTTGTATGGGATGAGTTCTTGTTTCTATGTCATCGATTAAATATTCTCTTGTGGAAGGATCGAGATTCAGATTTATGTATATTTTATTATTGGCTTGGATCACATTGTTTTTAAAGGCACCATCAAATGTAAATTTAATTTCATTAGGTGTTTCCTCTATTTTACCGGCAGCATATTCAGAACTCTTTTGACCAATTTCAAGGTAATTCTGAATGAAATTTGTTTCTTTATTGTATTCCTTTGAAAGTTTTGAATAATAATACCCTTCTGCAAGGTAACCTGATAGGGTACTTTCAGTTTGGCCACTTAGAACATTGTCTTCAATTTTTAGATTGAGCAAATCACTTCGACTGTTTTTTGAATATTCAGTTTCTGAAACCTTGACTATTTCATAATTTTCATCATCAATTCTAATCAAAGCTTCCTTGCCTTGCAACAGACTTGGCGAAGTACCATATTGTAAATAGGTATTGGTCGGGTCAAGAATTTGGAATTGCCCATTTTCTTTGACAGCACAAATCATGTGATTGTCTGTAACTGTGCAAGGAACTTCATGATAAGAATACGGTTTCGTGTTGGTCCCTACCCAAGTTAAATAACATGGAATGTTCGCTTTATTCAACATTGTGGTCAGTAAATTGGCCATGTCTTTACAGTCTCCATATTTTTTTTCGAAAACATCACCTGCCGCTCTTGGAATAAATCCAGCCATGCCGTCCTCAAAGGCAATGTATTTGACATTGTTTTGGACCCAGCTATAAATATTTTTTATGCTTTCTTCTCTGTTGGAAGATTGCTCAAGTAATTCAGCAACTTTGCTTTCCAAATTACTCATCGTTTTACTTTCAGGTATTCTGTTGATAAGTTTATTGTACCATTCGAAAAGGTCGTCTGTTGTTCCCGAAACAGCAATGGTTTCACCATCTGCCTGATAAGAATTGATTCTTAATATAATGTGTGGAGATAAATAGGACCTGGATGGTGCATTTGAATCATAGGTTCTTCTTTCAAGGCCCAATGCATTCCATGAATAGGTGATTTTTTCATCAGTAGAATCAATGCTCAGTTTTAAATTGAGGTCTTCCGTATTGAAAAGATTGTAGTCAACTTTAACCGTATTTGGAAAACTAACAGAAAAAGCTGCGTTATCTACTTGGTAGTAGTCGTCGAAGTAAAAGGGCGAAATGATGTGAGATTCGTTGTTTTCTTTCGTGAAATTCAAAACTCCGATCGAATTCGGAACGACCGATGGATAAACAAACTCCTTCTTTTTATAACCACCATAAAAAATACCTGGATCAACAATGTCTTTGGTTTCTATTACCTCCACCATCGCATTTTTGTATTTGCCTTTTTTATGTGGAATTTTGGTGAAAGCTTCAAAGCTTAACAATGGGTCCATTTCGGAGTAAAAAACAACATCACGGGCATGCATGTTTATGTTTTCAAGAAACTCCGTCTCCGTATGATTTGCTTCTGTAATTTGCAATTCACCTTGTTCCAAAAGGATGTCGAGATGCCTTGTCTTTTCCAATACGACAGCTTCCTGGCCGAATGAAATCGCAAGATTGCAAAGCAAAAGCAAAAAGGTAATAAGTTGTTTCATCGATTTGTATTATTCTGATTTCTGTAAATAGTCTTATTTTTTCTGATTCGTTCTAACTAATTACGAATATAAGCTATTAAATATTACCCTAAAAGTCTTAGAATCTCTTCTTTTTAAGGATCGTTTAACAATGCAGATTTAATAAGTAAATTTCCTAACTTGTGTTGTGGTCAAATTTGACCTTAAAAGTGTTTCTTTAATGAAAACAATAAAGGTTTACAATCATTTTAAATATATTCCATACTTGTCGAAAGAATGAGCCCTATTTGTTTGGGCTTTTGCTTTTTATTCACCTGATTCCCATCTGTATTGGTAAATATTTCCTTACAGTAGATGGCCCTTGCCATTTATACAATTCTCAAGTGTTATCAGACATTTTACTGGGCAAGCATGTTGATTTTTATGAAACTTTTTACCAGTTAAATGACCATTTAAATCCCAATTGGTTTAGCCATGCTTTGATGAGTCTATTGTTGATTTTTTTACCAGCCTTTCTTGTTGAAAAAATTGTTTTGATTGCTTATGTTCTGGGCTTTGCGATTGGTTTTCGAAGATTGGTGAAATTACTTATGCCCAAACAATGGATCCTTCCTTATTTTGGATTTTTGTTTATCTACAATAGTTTGTTCCTTTTTGGTTTTTATAACTTTTCCTTTAGCCTTGTTTGGTTAATTTGGATCGCTGTTTATTACCTGAAATATGAAAATAGACTTGGAACAAGGCAGTATTTGATCTTATCATTTTTAGCCTTGATTCAATATTTCACTCATCCAATCGGTTTATTATTAAGCATAGGCATTTTGCTGTGCTGGTCTTGTCTAAATATTTTAAAAGATAGAACAAAAGGGAATGATATTGTGAAATTGTTCCTGAGTTTTTCGCCCTCTCTTTTACTTTTGGGATTGTATCTCAATAGTTCACAAGGTGGAGTTTGGAAAAATGATTATAGTTTTGAGAAACTGTTCAAAATGTTTTTTCAAAACAAAGTATTGGTTTCTTTATCTGATTTTGAATACATATTGGCAGCTGCTACTGGAATTCTTATCCTTTTGCTTTTAATGCTTGGTTTCTGTAAAAAGTATAAAAGGGCATCTTTGCACAAAGCAGATGTTTTTATTGCGCTTTCCATTTTTTGCCTATTTATGTTTTTCTTTGGTCCAAAAGGTTTGGCAGGAGGAGGAATTCTTTTGCCCAGAATGCACTTGTTGGTTTTGTTTTTTGCTGTTCTTTACCTGGCACAATTTGATTTTAAAAAGAAAGTTGAATTCACTGTTTTTGGCATTTTGATTTTTCTGATAATTGGATTTTGGTCCGTTAGAATTCCCAAACACATTCAAGTCAATAAAGCGCTAAATGAATACCTTTCAGCCAGTCAATTTATAAAGCCAAATGCTACTGTTCTTGCTTTGAGCTTTGCTCATGCTGGAAAAACCTTGGATGGGAATGAAATTGCGAGCCGCCAAAGTTTGTTTCTTCATGCAGCTTCTTATCTTGGAACAGAAAAGCCATTGATTATTTTTGATAATTATGAAGCAAATACTGGGCATTTCCCATTGAATTGGAAGGAGCACGTGAATCCTTTTAAACAAATTGGATATGGAATTGAATCTGAACCTCCAAAAGCAGATTTTATAAATTATGTTGAGAAAACTGGACAAGAAATAGAGTATGTTTTGATTTGGGGCTTGGACCAAGAATACCAAGACCATGAAAATACCAAGGAGATTTTTAAGCAATTGGAATTAGGCTATCAAAAGCTTCATGAGAATGACTTTATGAAAGTTTATGGTTTGAAGTAATCAAAAAAGTCCAATGCTTAAAATTGCATTTGTTTATTAAAGAATACTTGTGAATTTGGCGATAGACATTTATGATGGGATGGTTTAGACCATCTCTATTAAAAATTCCCCTTTTCACGCTAAGCTCATTGTTAAATGGTTTTTTTTCAATTTTTTTTGCACTTATATTTGTCAGTTAAAGGCATCAATATTAAAAAAAAAGGCCATTTCATTTGGAACAGCCTTTCTGAATTTATAATCTCTTCTTGAGCCTTTTACTAACAATGCAAAGCATCGTACTTGTGTTAAAAACAAACATTCAATTCTAAAATCAAATTTTAAAATCTCAATATTATTTCAACAAATTCAGCTCATTAACCCTCGTGTCTCCCATGTCCAACTTAATAACCATGTCCAACATTTTCTTGATACTCGATCTTTCTCCTTTGTCGGAGAAATCATCGTGAAGGTTCATGAGTAGACTGGCTAGGGTCAGGTTTTTGATGTCCTCCGACTTTATGCCGGACTTGCCAATCAGTTTTTGGATATTGGCGATCAAGACACCGTCGCCATCTCCGTTACTTCCGAGCAGAGCTGCTTTTATATCTTTAATCGTATCGCTGCTGTCGACAAATTTGTCCAGTGCTTTTCCGCGTGATACGCTCGCCATGATGTTGTCAAAAAATTGAGTTTCTCCACCGATGATGTCGATATTGGCAGATTTCATCGCTTCACTCAGAACCAAGGCTTGCGAATCGGCAATCGACTCTTGGATATTGATTTCAGCCAATTCCACCTCTTTTTGCTTATCCAATCTCAGTTTGAACTCCTCGTGATCTCTTCCGACTCCGTCCAGCTTCTTCATCGCCTCAGCTTTGTCTTCGATTCCCTGCGCTTCGGCTTTGGCTTTCGCTCCGATCACCACCGCTTCGGCTTTTCCTTTTTCTTCTTCTGCTTGTGCTTTGGCGTTGATGACTTCTGCCTGTGCCAAACCTCTTTCTTTCTCGACATTTGCTGCGGCAAGTCCCAACTTGTTATCGGCCTCTGCTTGAGCGAGCGATCTTACTTCTATTCCTTTCGCATCCGCCATGGCTTTTGCCTCGATAATATTGGCTTCCGCTTCTCCTTGCTTCTCCATTGCTCCGGCTTTGGCCTCTATAACTTGAGCCTCTGACAATCCAACAGCAGCATATTTGGCTGCTTCGGCATCCGCCAGGATTTTAATAGCATCGGCCTCTTTGCCTGCCGATTGTTGTTGAGCATCCGCTTCTATGATTCTTTGCTTGGCTTTAAACTCTGCAGATTGTTGTTCCGCCTCTGCCATTTTGATGGTTTCAACCAAAGCCGCTTCGGCATGTTGCTCAGCAGCGGTAATGGCTACTTTTTTCAATCGGTCTGCTTGCATGTGTGCTTGAAGGTCCTTAATGTTTTCTTCTTCCTCCACAACAGATTTTTGAACAATCACTCTTTCTCGAATCACGTCTTGAATGAGTTTCTTTTCTTCTTCTATAGCCTTTTCTTTTTCTATTTGAGCAAGAGTAACGATTCGTTCTCTTTCTGTCACTTCCAGCAATCGATCTTTTTCCACTCTTTCAGTTTCGATGGCTTCTGTCCGCTCTTTATTTTTAGCAGCTACAATTACTTGTCTTTGCTTGTTTTCTTCAGCAATCTGTAAGGTTTCTTCTGTTGCAATGCGAGCAGTTTCAGATTTCAATCTTTCTTCTTCAACTACTTTTGCAGTTTCGGCATCCTCTCTGGCTACAATATTGGCTACTTCTCTGGCTTGTTTAGCTTCCTTCTCGGCCAGTTGTTTTTCCAATTCAAGGATTGCTTCCCTAGCTTCAACATCTTGCTTTTTCAAAGTTTTCTCTTCCTCTCTTCGAATCAAGTTGGATTTCATGTTTTGTACAGCCGTCAAATCGGTGATTTTCTTTATCCCTTCAGCATCCAAAATGTTGTTGCTTTTAAGAAACTCAATAGGCGTTTGCTCCAGATAATCAATCGCGCAATCATCCAGCATGTATCCATTTAAATCACGACCAATTTCATTGACAATTTCATCCCTAAAATTTGAACGATTGTCATACAGCTCCACAAAGTCAAATCGTTTACCGACCGTCTTGAGTGCTTCCGAGAATTTGGCTTCAAATAGTTGTTTCAAGGTGTCAATATCAGATGCCCTTTCACAGCCAATAATCTGTGCAACGTTGATCACGTCCTGCTCACTTTTATTGACTCTAACAAAGAAAGCAACTTTGATATCCGCTCTCATATTGTCCTTGCAAATCAATCCATCTTCGCCCAAACGTTCAATTTCAAGTTTCTTGATCGAAATGTCCATAAGCTCCATTCGATTAATGACTGGATAGACCAAAATACCATCGAAAGAAACCTTGGTTTTGCCTTTGGCGGTAACGATCAAGGCCTGACCTTGGATGGCTTTCTTGAAAAATGCTGCGTAGCCAACCATAAAGGCTAGTACAATAAGAACCAATGCTGTTACACCCACTATTGGATAGACAATGGGACTTGCTAAAATACTGAGATAGATCATAGGGTAAAATTTATAGGTTAGTTGTTATTTAATTAATTTTCATATTTTTCAACCAAGTAGTAGGACTTATCCTCCGATTGCTCAATGATCAAAGCCTTGCTATCTCTCGGTATAAAATCATCATTGATGCATTTGATACTAATCAACAAATTGTTTTGATCATACTCTACTTGTGCCTGTCCAAAATTTCCGTCTTTTACAGGAACCCTTATGGTACAAATCCTTCCGTTTAGTTTAAGCGTGCCACTTGTTTTATTCAAGAATCCAAACATTTTCGCAAAAGGACTACTAACCAACTTTGTAATAAAGAGACTAACGATAAAATTAGGTATCATTAGTAAGAATGAGATCAATAGTGATTGGTTGTTTAGTAAATCATTAAGGACCATTGAAATGGTCCACATGAAAACGACCAAAAAAGAAAGTATAAGTATTACAGGGACTTTGCCGACATTAAAGAACTGAAGAAAACCTATATAAGCGGGAACGGAAACCTCACTTGAACCAATCTCGCCCGCTTCAACATCTATATCGGCATCTACATCTAAGTCCAAATCCAAGTCAGCGTCTATATCAAAATCGAAGTCTAGACTTTCTGTATTCGCAGCACCAATGGCTACAAAAACCCAATAAATTAGAACGAAGATTAATAAAATACTTAAGAAGATATTTACAGGGCTAAATGCCGTGTAAAATAATTCTGCAATGGTGTTAGTCATGTATAATAGTTAACAGATTTTAATATTCTAGAGTTCCGTAGTTTATTGAAATTTCAAATTTTATTCAAAATAGTTTTTGAAATTTCATTAATCTTATAAATAGGGAACTTTTTTAATTTATTTAGTCCAATAACAAGTTTCCCATCATTTTGTCTGCTCGGAAAATGATATTTGTGATGGTAAAATTGCTTTTATAAATATAGTGAAATATTTCAACTGTTTATAAATGTAAGATTCCTGTGAAATA
The DNA here is from genome assembly GCA_937927195.1 of uncultured Chitinophagales bacterium. Taxonomy (GTDB): domain Bacteria; phylum Bacteroidota; class Bacteroidia; order Chitinophagales; family UBA2359; genus JAHDGP01. Next base: position 470 of record CALBCY010000008.1, on the reverse strand, counting down.
GATTTGGTAGTTAAGAAGGAATTCCACCCTTGAACGTGTATTTCGCACCATTTGTCATCTCGCCCCACCTGTTCATCTCGACGTACCTGTCTCCAATCCACCTGTCTCCACCCCATCTGTCTCGTCCCACTTGTCATCTCGCTCCATCTGTCATCTCGTCCCACTTGTCATCTCCGCCCCACTTGTCATCTCGACGCAGGAGAGATCTTCTAACCACTAGCATGAAACCCATGAGTTATTGGTCAATTGCCGTCCGCGCCATCGTTCCATCTGTCACCGTTCCATCTGTCCGCACCATCTGTCTCGTCCCACTTGTCATCTCCGCCCCATATGTCATCTCGACGCAGGAGAGATCTTCTAACTACTAGCATGAAACCCATGAGTTATTTGTCAATTGCCGTCCGCGCCATCTACCACCGCACCATCTGTCACCGTTCCATCTGTCCGCACCATCTGTCTCGTCCCACCTG
>CALBCY010000007.1 GCA_937927195.1 uncultured Chitinophagales bacterium | reverse complement strand
TGACGCTTACTTTTGGTCTCATGACGCTTACTTTTGGTTTTATGACGCTTACTTTTGGTCTCATGACGCTTACTTTTGGTCTCATGACCAAAAGATATTTTTACACTATTGACGAATCATACCATCCAGACAAAGTGTTTGGAATAGCGAAGGCCATCGCAAAGAAATGCAAAGAAATAAATCCTGTCTCTGAATCAGATAAACAGCCTGTCTCTGAATAGATCTTGGGATGGGTTAATTCTTGTCGGCAGACTCCATTCTTACTCACCAAATATAGTATCTAATGTCTGGTCTTAAAGAAATTTTCTATAAAACCCAATTTCTCCTAAATTGCCCGTATTTTTGCGGCTGATGAAATTATTAGAAAATAAAAATGCCTTGGTTACTGGCGGTTCCCGTGGAATTGGTCGCGCTATTGTGGAAAAATTTGCACAAAATGGAGCCAATGTAGCCTTTACATACCGATCGTCAGCTACTGAAGCAGAAGCACTTATTGATGAACTTTCCGATTTGGGTGTCGAACTTTATGCATTTCAATCAGATGCAAGTTCTTATTCCGAATCAGAAGAACTGTTTAAAAAGTTTTCTGAGAAGTTTGATAAAATTGATATTCTAGTTAACAATGCTGGTATTACAAAGGATAACTTGATGCTTCGGATGAAAGAAGAGGATTGGGATTCAGTCATTCAAACCAATCTGAAGTCGGTTTTTAATCTGACCAAACAAGTCCTTCGTCCAATGATGAAACAACGTTTGGGATCAATCATCAACATGAGTTCAATTGTAGGGCGAATGGGACAGGCAGGACAAGCCAACTATGCAGCCTCAAAAGCTGGTATTATTGGATTCTCAAAGTCAATTGCAAAGGAAATGGGATCTAGAAACGTTCGCTGCAATACAATTGCTCCTGGTTTCATCGAAACCGATATGACTGCAACTTTAGATGAGTCAATTTTGGCTAAATACAATGCTTCCATTCCACTCAATCGTCTTGGCAAAGGAGAGGACATCGCCAATCTTGCGGTTTTCCTTGCTTCGGATCAATCAAATTACATTACAGGGCAATGTATCAATGTCTGTGGAGGTCTGAACTGTTAAAAATTATCAAAAAGCCTCGTGTACAGCTATTAAATTGCTACCTATGCGTTTCCAAATCGTACAATGAATAATTGATGGATTCTACACTTACTTTTCAATACCCAATCTGGTTCGGATTATTTTGTCTTTTAATAGGCTTAGTCTTTGCTGTAATGCTTTATTTCAGAGACAAAACCTTCGCTGAGGCAAGTAGCACGCAAAGAAAATTTATTCCCTTTCTGGCAATTCTGCGTTTTCTTGGAGCCAGTTCGATCGCCTTCCTTTTATTGGGACCGCTTTTAAAGAAAAAAGAAGAGCAAGTCCAAAACCCTTCAGTTGTTATTGTTCAAGACAATACAGAATCTATTGCAGCTGCTTTCAAAGGAGAAGATTCCCTCAATTACGCAAATGGAATCAATCAGCTTATCGAGGAATTAGGCGAAAATATAGATGTGAAAAAGTATATTTTCGGTGAAAAATTAATGGATGTTGAGGAACCTGATTATACAGGTAAAATAACAAATCTTAGTTCTACCATTGATGATATTTATAACCGATTCAGTTACCAAAACATTGGCGCAATCGTTTTAGCGACAGATGGTATTTACAACGAAGGGAGTAATCCTGTTTATTCGAATATCAAAATGGACATCCCGCTTTATGCAATTGCATTGGGAGATACCACACCGACAAGAGATTTAAAACTAGACAGAGTACTTCATAATTCGATAGCTTATCGTGGAGATAAGTTTACCATTAGAGTTGACCTATCTTCTTTCAATTGTCAAGGAAACAACACGGTACTAAATGTTTACAGTGGGAAAGGAACTTCCAATAGAGTTTATACTAAAAGTATCAAGCTGAACAAAGAGCGATTCTTTACCAGTGAGGACATAATTCTGGAAGCTGGTCAAGTTGGAATAAGACAGTTTACTGTTTCGCTTGGTAAAGTGGAAGGGGAGAAAAATACCAGCAACAACTATCAAACAATTTATGTGGAGGTTTTGGAAGGGAAGCAGAAAATCATGATTCTTGCCAATAATCCGCATCCGGATCTTTCCGCATTAAAGCAAAGCATTGAATTTAATAAAAACTACGAGGCAAAAATTCAGATGATTTCCAAGTTTGATGGGAATGTAAGTGATCAAAACTTGGTTATCCTTCATGGATTGCCATCTACCAAACACGATGTAAGCTCTTTGGTAAAAAGCTTGAAAACGAAAAATGTTCCTGCTTTGTTTATCATGTCTTCTTCAACAAACTTGAATGGCTTAAACGCTGTACAGGATATTGTAGAAATCAAAGGGGCTAGTTCTAGTATGAATGATGTCGTTCCGATAGTCAACAGTGATTTCAATCTGTTTACTTTCGATGGCATAGACTTAGAGAAAATAGAAGAGTTTCCGCCTTTAAAAACGCCATTTGGGGAATATTCTGTTTCGCCAACAGCGCAAGTCTTTATGAATCAAAAAATTGGGACAGTCGAAACGGCTTATCCATTATTCGCTTTGAAGCAGTCAACGTCCTACAAAACAGGTGTCCTTTGTGGAGAAGGTATCTGGAGATGGAGAATGTTTGATTATCAAAAGCATGAAAATCAAGATAATTTCAATGAAATAGTCAGCAAGTTTATTCAATACCTTGCCGTTAAAAATGACAAAAGACAATTTAGAGTTTCCATCGCCAAAAACATTTTCAATGAAAATGAAAACATCCTTTTAGATGGTGAACTTTACAATGATAGTTATGAATTGATCAATGAACCGGAAGCCAGAATAAAATTAGTAGATTCAGAAGGAAAAGAGTTTCCCTATGTTTTCAATAAAACAGCAAGTGCTTATACTTTAGATGCTGGAATTTTACCAATAGGCGATTATCGATTTACAGGAAGAACTGTTTACAATGGTAAAGAGCTTAAGTCATCTGGTAATTTCACAATAAAGGAACTACAATTGGAATCTATGCAAACCACAGCTGATCACAATCTTCTCAAGGTTTTGGTGAGTAATTACAATGGTGAAATGGTTCCTGTTTCTGGTCTTTCTGATTTGGCCACGAAAATAAAAAGCAATAAATCTTTGACCCCTACACTGTACACGAGCTATCGCTCAGAACCCATTATTAACCTGAAATGGTTGTTTTTTGTAATAATGGCCTTGTTGGCAAGCGAGTGGTTTATTCGAAAATACAATGGTGCTTACTAAGCTTTGTTGAATAATTAGAGCATAAAATGCCATTTTTGCTCTATTTGCTTGTCAATTATTGGATAATTTCACCCGTTTTTATTGCTAAATCCCCAAAAGCAATTAATTTTACGCCAAGTAATAATGCGCTACATAATTGAAGTGTATTCCATTTACTGGAAAAATCATTCATATAATTAATCAAACTAAAGTAATGAAAAAGTTTTTACTATTTTTTGCGATCATAGGCTTGTTTTCTATGACTTCATGTTCATCCGGTGCTGAAAAAGCTGGTGATGCTGCTTCTAAAACAACAAATGCATTGAAAGAAGGTGCTAACAAAGCTGGTAATGCTGCTAAAAATGCAGGTTCTGCTGTTGGCAATGCTGCTAAAAATGCTACTCAAAAAGCTGGTGCCGCTGCAGGTGCAGTTGGTGAAGGAGCCAAAAACGTAGCTGGTGATGCTGCAGATGCTGCTGGTAAAACTGGTGGTAAATTGAAAGAAAGATTAAAAGCTGCTGGTGGTAAAATCAAAGAAGCTGGTGGAAAAGTTGGCGAAGGCGCTAAAAATGCTGCTGGTAAAGTTGGTGCTGGTGCTAAAAAAGCAGCTGGTAAAGTTGGTGACGTAGTTAAAAAAGGCGTTGACAAAGCAGATGCTGGTGTTCAGAAATTGAAAGGTAAAACGACCACTCAAGGTTCTGGGAACTAAAATATAAAACAATCAAGAACCAAGCGTTCTTGCTAATTCCAAAAAGGCCATGCTATTAAATAGTATGGCCTTTTTTTTATGCTTGTTTTTTTATGCTTGCTGAATTCTTCCTAATTTTGACGATTAATCAATTCAATCCCATTTTAATTTATGATTGAAATTAGGGCTTAAATTAAGGCTGAAATTAAAGCTGAATTCAATATCGTTTCATACGCATTACTATGAAAAAAATCTTGTCATTTTGTTTCATCCTCTTGGTTTGTTCCTGCAGCAATACTAAAAATGCCTTTTACAGTTCCTCAACTGAAAATTGGGCAGAGGTAAAATTTGCCCCAAATTCCGAACCCATTCACACACTCTTTCTTATCGGAGATGCTGGCTATAAAAAGGATGGCAATGAAAATCCTGTTTTGAGTGAAATGAAAAAAATGCTCCTACAAGAATCAAAAAAATCTTCTGTCGTATTCTTGGGAGATCAAATTTATCCTTCAGGACTGCCCAACAAAAAAAACAATAAAAGAAAGCATGCTGAATCCATCCTTTCAGAACAATTGGACATCTTAAAAGATTACAAGGGTAAAGGTTATTTTATTGCAGGAGAAAGAGATTGGGAACACCGAGGAGACAAAGGCTTGAAAGCATTAAAAAGACAGGAAGATTTTATTAAAGAATATTTTGATAAAAAAAACAAAGCCCGCTTATTTCCCCATGATGGTTGTGCTGATCCTAAAGTTGTAAAAATACAAAAGGATCTGATTTTTGTTTTTCTAGATACGCAATGGTGGTTACAAGATTGGGATGATGAGGGTAAAATAAATGATGGTTGTGAAATAAAATCTCGTCATGATCTTCTTGATCGCATTAAAGAAATATTGACCGACCACAAGAATGACCAAGTAGTTATGATGATGCATCATCCGATTAAATCAAATGGCATTCACGCAGGGAAGGGCTCATTTAAGGATCATATTTTTCCCTTGAGCGAAAACAAAAACCTTTGGATCCCAATGCCCATTGTCGGAACATTGATTCAGAATTTCAGAAACATCAGTGGAACCAAACAAGACATGGCCAATGTCCATTACAAAGAATTGATGAATGGAATCAATAACATTGCATTAGGATTAAGAAGCCATGTTTTATTCACCTCTGCTCATGATCATGGTTTACAACATTTTGATAATCAAAAACTACAATACATCGTCAGTGGTGCTGGATCCAAAACTAGCAATATCTCTAAAGATGGTGGAGCCTCATTTGCTTCTTCTAATCTAGGATTTTGTAAAGTCTCCTTTTATAAAGAATTTGAAATGTGGATGGAGTTTTATCAAGTCGATCCTGACAGAGATTCCAGTTCATTGGTTTACAGATTTCAAATGAGGGCTCCAAGACCTGGCTCCGAAAAAGTTGATTCGGAACCTCCTAGTATTGCCGCAATTGATACCGTTCATGCTGCAAATGCAAAGTTCGCCGCTGGCAAATTTAAACAGTTGTTCATGGGCGATCAGTACCGTGAAATGTGGGCAACTCCAATTCGTGTTCCAATGATTAACCTTGAAACGGAGCTTGGAGGTTTGGTTCCCATAAAAAAAGGAGGTGGAATGTCTTCCAATTCATTGAGAATGGAAGTCGAAAATGGGAATAACTATATTCTTAGATCGATTATCAAAGATTACAGAAAATTGCTTCCACCTTCAATGGTAAAATTAAAAGCCGTTAACATAGCTGCTGATCAGAACTCGGCAAGTCATCCTTATGGTGCTTTGATCATACCAACCTTGTCCAAAGCTGCAGGAGTTTATTATACAGAACCTCAGGTGGTTTACCTCAAACATCAAAAAGGATTGGGCAATTACAATAGTCAGTTTCCACAGGAATTGTATCTTTTGGAGCAAAGACCCAGTGGCGATTGGAGCCATGCCAGCCAATTCGGTAATTCTTCTGAAATTATTGGCTATTCTGATGTTTTGGTTAATCTCCGTGAAGGCAAAAATCAGTTTGTCGATCAAAAGTGGGTTTGTAAATCGAGAATGTTCGATCTGTTTATCCACGATTGGGATCGACATGACGATCAATGGCGATGGGCTAGTTTCAAAGAGGAAGGTAAAACCATTTATCGACCCATCCCAAGAGATAGAGATCAGGCTTTTTATAGATTTAATGGGCTTATCATGAAATTTATCTCTTGTTTTATCGCCCAACAAATGAAGGGCATGAAAGGAAATGTCAAAGATGTAAAACACCTGGCTTTTAACGCCAGAACTTTTGACAGATATTTCATGAACGAATTGGAATGGAGCGAATGGGAAGAAATTATCAAAGAATTACAGACCAATGTTACCGACGAATCCATAGCAGAGGCCATGTTGCATTTTCCGGAAGAAGTGCGCTGCCCACATGACGAGGAATTGACCGCTTTACTAAAATCTCGCAGAGCCAATTGGTTAGAGATCGGTAAAAGGCTGTATGATTTTCTTTCAAAAGAAGTGGAAATTTCAGGAACAGATCATGCTGACCAATTTAAAGTTAAACGCTTTGATGATGGAAGTGTAAGAGTGAAATGGTTTGTGAAAAAGAAAAAGAATAGAATACTCAAATATGAAAGAACATTTTATCCCAATGAAACGAAAGAGATTCGTTTGTACGGCTTGAGAGGAAAAGATGATTTTGAGATAAATGGTGCTGATTTTGCTAAAATTAAAATACGAATCATCGGAGGAGAAGACAAGGATGAGCTATTAAATGATACGAGTGGAGGGAAACTTTACGCCTACGATGAACCTGATGGAATTAAGCTAAAAGGTCCAAATATTAAAGACAAAACCTCTAATGAAATTGAGGTCAATGAATACAATCGGAAAGGCTTTCAATACGATACCGACTTGCCAATGTTGAGTTTTGGTTATACCCTTGACGATGGTTTTTGGTTGGGAGGATCTTATAGTTGGACCAATCATGCCTGGAGAAAATCTCCATTTAAATCCAAGCAAGCCATCTCTTTAAGCTTTGCTCCCGCTAGTACAAATGCCGCCCAATTTGGATACAGCGGCTTGTTCCCAAATGCCATTGGCAAATTGTGGTTCGCCCCATCAGCAAAGTTGAATTTTCCGTATTATGAAAATTATTTTGGTTTGGGTAATAAAACCATTAATCAAGATCTTGAAACACAATTTAACTGGGTAAGAATGGAAGAAATTGAAGTAAATCCGATGCTTCAATTTCACAACAATAAAAGCCAATTCACTTTTGGACCTAAATTCAAATCGGTTAACATTGTCAACAGCACTGATAGAGTTTCGGAAGATCTTCTTTTGGGATTTGGTGTTGCTGAACTTGAAAGCCGACAGTTTGTGGGTGGGGAAGCTGCCTTTTTAACGGGTTTTAAAGACAACAAGGTCAGCCCTAACAATGGAATCGAATTCAAACTGGGATTTGAATATTTACACTCATTAAAGCAAGAGGAAAATGCCTTTAACTTTATGACTGGATTCACCTCTTATATAAAACTACTAAACAAACCGTCCATCGTATTGGGCAATTCAATTGGTTTTGAAAAAGCTTGGGGTGATTTGCAGTTTTACCAATACAACGATTTAGGTGGAAACCACAATCTTCGAGGCTTTAGAAACAACCGTTTTCGTGGTCAATCCTTATTTTACCACAATATTGATTTAAGGGTAGAATTGTTTGATTGGAACAACAACATTCTTCCAATGACGATTGGCTTAGTCGGAGGATATGATTATGGGAGAGTTTGGTTGGACGGTGAAGATGCAGACAACTGGCACAGCAGTCAAACCATTGGTTTGTCAATGAATGTTTTGGGCTTTGTCGTCATCCATCCATTTTATTCCTTTACGAATGAAGGGAATTTGTTTAGCTTGAAATTGGGTTATAATTTTTAGAAAATTCGGTGAAATTTCAATTAAGAGTACTTGACATTTTCTTAAATTAAAATAATAGCTATTTTGGCCTTATGACCAAAATTCATGGTTGATATTTTCTTTCCCTTTGCTGATAACCCGAAAGGAAAGCAATGATTTCTATAGTACTCAAATTTCACTTATGAAAAAACTCACTTTTGGCTTATTAATTCTTGTTTCTTTTACCGCTTGTCTAGAAACGTTCATCGAAAAAGATGTTGCCAAGTTTAATGAGAAAATTTCAGCAAGAACAGATATTTCATCCGCTAAAGAATTAATAGAATTGTATTACAGGCTTTCACCTGATGAGGGAGCACCCCAGCTTGAAATTTCATCGAAACAGCTAAAAGGAAACAAATTTCAAACTACTTTAATTCACAATGGTCTAAAAGACGATTCTGTCTCTGCAATAAAGGTAATAATGATTGCTGAGCGAATAGGAAAGAAATGGCAGGTTCTTCAAATCAAAGAAAACTTTAAATGCTGGGAAGGAAGAGGCCATCAATATTGGAGCGAAAAGTATTGCAGTTGAAAAATGCTCTAGGCTCTTAGCCATTGGCCATTGAGATTAATTACATCAGTCGTCAATTGATCGTTAAGCCAACAGCCAATCGCCTCCCCTCTACATCAGTCGCCAAGGGCAAAAGGCCAACAGCCAATCGCCTCCCCTCTACAACAGTCGCCAAGGGCAAAAGGCCAACAGCCAATAGCTTCGCCTCTACAACAGTCGCCAAGGGCAAAAGGCCAACAGCCAATCGCCTCCCCTAACAAACCCAATCAATAATTGCCATTTTGTCATGTTTTCCACGCAAAAATCCGTAATTTTGTCGATTATTGAAATTTGAATTGACAAAAGTGGAAACAGTAGATATTAATC
>CALBCY010000006.1 GCA_937927195.1 uncultured Chitinophagales bacterium | reverse complement strand
GAGGTTTACAATACCACTTCTGAACCTGTAGTGATGGACGGATGGACGCTGACTGATGCTTCTAATTCCTCTTCTACCACAATAACTAGTTTTACGCTTGCACCAAACGCTTATGCTGCCTTCAGTGGATTTAATATTCCTGAAGCGCAAGGTGGAGTGGTCTTTGATTATTTTTACAATTATAAAATGCCAAGCTTTAACAATGAAAGTAGTTATTCAGATCCAGGAGATACCAATTGTCCGGATGGGGTGATCATTCAAAAAGCAGATGGAACATTGGTCGACGAAGTAAGATATGATTATGGCTATGGTGAGTATATTGGAAATGAAGGGGCAAGCTCTTCTTGTTCCGGTAATGATGCAGCTATCGGATTTCCGCCACAAAATGGAAATTCCAAAACTTCATTTATGCTTGCAGTAGACCCAAATGTTATGAATGCAGAAGCAAATGACTTGGCTTCCAATTGGTCTTTCTCAACAATTTTTTATGATAATGAGGGCAATCAAATAGGAACTCCAGGTCTTGCTAATGATGGGGTGGAAGTAGAAGACAATGATGGTGATAGTTATTCAAGTGCGGATGATTGTGATGACAACAATGCAGAGGTAAATCCAGGAATGACAGAAGTTCCTTACAATGGATTGGATGATGATTGCGATGAAACAACCTTGGACGATGATTTAGATGGTGATGGTTTTTTATTGGCTGACGATTGTGATGATAACAATGCGGAAGTAAATATTGATCAAACCGAAGTTCCTTATAATGGATTAGATGATGATTGTGATGAGACGACCTTAGATGATGATCTTGATGGTGATGGTTTTGGAGTGGCCGATGATTGCGATGATAACAATGAAGCTATAAATGCTGGGCAAACAGAGATTCCTTACAATGGTTTAGATGATGATTGCAATTTTTCAACATTGGATGATGATTTGGATGGTGATGGTTTTGGTATAATAGACGATTGTGATGACAATAATTCTGCTGTGAATCCGGGTCAAACCGAAATTGTAAACAATGGCATTGACGATGATTGTGATCCTGGTACTTTAGATACTGCTGAAGTAGAAGACAATGACGGTGATGGATTTTTTAACGATGTGGATTGTGATGATAACAATGCTGAAGTTAATCCAGGAGCCACCGAAATTGCCTACAATGGTATAAATGATGATTGTGATGAATCTACTTTGGATGATGATTTAGACGGTGACGGTTTTGTTTTAGCCAATGATTGCGACGATAACAATGGTGAAATAAATCCAAGCGCTGAAGAAATTCCTTACAATGAAATCGATGACGATTGTAATGAGGATACCCCTGATGACGATTTGGATGGAGATGGATTTGTTTTAGCCGATGATTGTGATGACAACAATGCTGAAGTCAATCCAGGAATGACAGAGATTTTGGAAAATGAAATAGATGATGATTGCAACAGTGCTACAGCTGATACTGTAAGTACCTTTAATGGAACGGGTGAAGTAATTATAACCGAAATTTACAATCGACCGCTAAAGCCAACTGATGAACAGTTAGCAGCAGCACTTCCCAATAATCCAGAAGGAGCAGATACAAGTCCAAATGAAGGGCATACAGAATGGTTTGAAGTTTACAATACCACTTCTGAGCCAATTGTGATGGATGGATGGACGCTGACTGATGCCTCTAATTCCTCTTCTTCTACAATAACTAGTTTCACGCTTGCACCAAACTCTTATGCTGCTTTTAGTGGTTTTAATATTCCGGATGCACAAGGAGGCGTAGAGTTCGATTATTTTTACGATTACAAAAAACCAAGTTTTAACAATGAAAGCAGCTATGCAGATGTTGGCGATACATCTTGCCCAGATGGAATAGTCATCACAAAAGCGGATGGTACTCTGGTAGATGAGGTAAGATATGATTATGGATATGGCAATTATATTGGAAATGCAGACGCTGGTAGTTGTTCTTCTAGTACGACTACTTATGGATTTCCAGGTCAGAATAGTTCTTCGAAAACATCTTTCATGTTGAGCGTTGACCCTGAAGTAATGAATGCAGCTGACAATGATCTTGCTGAGAACTGGTCTTACGCGACAGTTGTATATGATCAAGACGGAAATCAGAAAGGTACACCAGGAGCGGCAAATGCTGAATTGGAATTGGTAGACAATGATGGCGATGGATTTTTCAATGATGTCGATTGTAACGACGATGATGGCAGTATTAATCCAGATGCAGAAGAAATCGCTTACAATGGTGTGGATGATGATTGTGATTCTGGAACACCCGACGACGATTTGGATGGAGATGGTTTTGATTTTGATGATGATTGTGATGACACCAATGCTGATATTAATCCAAATGGAATTGAAATACCAGGAAATGAAATTGATGAAGATTGCGATGGTGGGGATACAATGACATCTATTCCAGATTATCTTGATGCCAATATCAAGGTTTATCCAAACCCTGCAAGGGAGGTGATCATTATAGAATCTGCATTGTTTGATGATTGCAGAATCAATATTTATAACATGTATGGGAAACAGGTATCCTATGAAAAACTAGGACAGAATAGTATAAATGTTTCAACAATGCCACCCGGAGTCTACTTACTAAACATTGATTTTGACAATCAAAGTTTCACTACCAAAATTATTGTTCAATGATAGGATGGTAATTATTTTTTATATTAATATATTTCTGTTGTTCTTTTGACAAAAGAACAACAGAAATATACCATTTATGCTTTTGATTAACTATATTTTGAAAGGTATAGTGAGGTTTTTTTTATAAAAGATTAAATACTAGCGATTAAGATATTGCTTTCGGTATAATTCATTTAATAGGGAAAAGTTTCTTTATCTGAAATAAAATTTATATTTTTGGTTAACCAATTATTGGTTATCCAATTTAATTGAAAATAGTTGGATTATGTTAGAGAATTTTAGTGAAATCAATGTAGAAACGCCGGTTGATAAAATTATCAGGCAGATCAAAGGCTTAATTACCTCTGGGCAATTGGAGCCAGGAGATAAATTGCCCTCAGAAAGGCAATTGGCAGAGCGACTGGGTATTGGTAGATCTTATGTTCGGGACGCGATAAGAAAATTAGAGTTTTACGGCATTTTAAAAACAATGCCTCAATCTGGTACGATCATCTCAGGTTTGGGAATTACAGCATTGGAAGGTTTGATTTCAGATGTACTGGCAATTGAAGAAACTGATTTCGCTTCTTTGGTTGAAACACGTGTTTTTCTTGAAATACACTCTGCTTCTTTGGCCGCTCAAAGGAGAACAGCTGATGATCTTGTCGCATTGAAAAAAGCTTTGTTGTCTTACGAGGAAAAATTAACTAAAGAAAACTTCGCAGTTGAAGAAGATTTGTTGTTTCATTTGAAAATAGCCGAGGCTAGTAAAAATAAAGTGCTAAAATCCTTGATGTTAATCATTACGCCAGACATACTTAATAGTTATTCAAACTTAAAAGTCTGCAATACTGATACAGTAAAGAAAACCATTGATGAACATCGAAATATTTTGGATTTTATTACCAGCCAAGATCCAATTGGTGTTGAAAGAGCTATGAAATCACATTTGAATGATGTGCTCAATTATAGCCGGAATCGCGGATTGAAAAATAGTACTGAAAAATAGTACTGATGTATAGTGCTGATGTATAGTATTGATATTAAATGACAACGAATCTTTTGTTTATGAAAATATGCATAAACATCGCTGGGGAATTTTAGAAAATGATTTCAGAGCTGGAAACTATTTGGTTACAACTGATGATGGTGCACATTCAAACGTTAAATATTATGCCCTTGATGTTTCCCACAATAAAAAAATATATAATCCATTTTAAATGATTTTGTAAATAGTGCAATTTTTGATAAGAAAAGCAGAATTTTATATTCTGCTTTTCTTTTAATCTGCCAAAATTGTCCATTTTCATTTGTGTAGTTCAGTGGCGTAAAATACAAGTGCTGTATTTTAAGAATTAGAAAAAAATGATTTACATTTAATAGTTGGAGAACAGACAATAGTATTAAAAATAGACGAATGCAATTATTGAAAATTGTGAGTAAATGGAATCAAATTACGATGCCTTTTTTAGTTCGAATATTTTTAAAGTAAATTATCAACATCGTTTTAATAAGCTTGGAGTCTTTAGATTTCAGGACAATTTGAATTAATGAAATTATTTAAGCTAACACTGATGTTCATTTTAATTGGTTTGTGGCAAATTGGTTCAGGCCAATCTCATCCCAATCTGGTTTTGACAGCTGATGGTATTGCTGAAATTAATAAAGGTGCAAAGGCTCCTTTGTTTGAAGCCGAACTAGAGAAAGCCAAGCAACTTGTAAATGCTTCTATAGCCGAAGGCATCATCGTGCCAATTCCAAAAGATTTAGGTGGAGGTTATACCCACGAGCAGCACAAAAGAAATTACAACAGCATGTACATGGCTGGGGCAATCTATCAATTGACCAACGAATCTAAATACGCCGATTTTATCAAAGATATGTTGGATGAATATGTTGAACTTTATCCAACCTTACCCATTCATCCAACTAAGAAGTCCTATTCAACGGGTAAAATATTTTGGCAATGCCTCAATGAAGCCAATTGGTTGGTTTATACAGCTCAGGCTTATGATTGTATTTATGAGTATTTATCCGAAGAGGAAAGAGCGATTTATGAATCCAAACTGTTCAAGCCTTTCGCAGATTTCCTTTCTATAGAAAATCCCAAATTTTTCAATCGAGTTCACAATCACAGTACTTGGGGGAACGCAGCCTTGGGAATGATCGGATTGGCAATGGATGATGAAGAATTGATTAATCGAGCTTTGTACGGATTGCCTATTTCAGAAAAAAACGACTTAGCCAAGGACAATGATGGAGGATTTATTTATGAAAAAGGCAGAGCTCAAGCGGGTTTCTTTGCTCAAATTGACAATGCCTTTTCTCCCGATGGTTATTACGAAGAAGGACCTTATTATCAACGTTATGCAATGACACCGTTTATGGTTTTTGCATTGGCCCTACATCATAAAAAACCAGAATTGAAAATTTTTGAATACAGAGATGGCATTTTACTAAAAGCTGTTGATGCACTTATAAATCAGACAGATCAAAGTGGAACCTTTTTTCCAATCAACGATGCACAAAAAGGAATGTCAATTCAGGCAAAATCAGTTGTCTCTGCTGTAAACATTGCCTATGCAGTCAGTGGTAATCCGCAACTGCTTAGTGTAGCAAATATTCAACAACAAGTTTTATTGGATCAAAATGGATTTGCTGTTGCAAGAGATTTAAACAGTGGGAAAGCCCAAGCCATTCAAAAAAAATCAATTGAGTTAAGAGATGGGAAGAATGGTGACAAAGGAGCTTTGGGCATTATAAGAACGAAAAAAAATGAAGAAGAATTAGCACTTGTTTTTAAATATACTTCTCAAGGTTTAGGACACGGACACTATGATAAACTATCGTACTCATTTTATCAAGGAGAAACAGAAGTGCTGCAAGATTATGGAGCTGCTCGTTGGGTCAACATCGATCAAAAAGCAGGAGGACGATACTTGCCTGAAAACAAAACTTGGGCAAAACAAACCATTGCGCACAACACATTGGTCGTCGATCAAATCTCCCACTTTAAAGGGAAATATGACTTGGCAAATGAAGCGCATTCAGAACCAGTTTACTTTGACTGTTCTGATCCTAAATTTCAAGTTGTGATTGCCAAAGAGGAGAACGCCTACAGCGATGTGGATTTTCAAAGAAGCCTTCTGATGGTTGAAATAAATTCCAAGCCATTCGTCATTGATTTATTGACAGTTCGTTCTGACCAAGATCATCAATACGATTTGCCTTTTCACTTTCAAGAACATTTCATGCAATCTTCGGTGGAATTGAGCTCACAAAATCCTCCTACAATATTAGGAGAAAAACATGGTTATCAGCATTTGTACCACTTAGCTACAGGACAGATTGAGGATGAAATGATGCAATTGACTTGGTTCAAAAATAACCACGTTTATTCAGTAAGTTGTTTGGCGGAAGAAGGAGATGAAATGATTTTGGCGAGAATAGGTGCCAACGATCCACAATTTAATTTAAGAACAGATGATTTGGCAATTCATCGTAAAAAATCGAAACAAAATGCAGTGTTTTTGTCTGTGATCGAACCGCATGGTGATTACAGTCCAGTTACGGAATTACCACAAGATATCTATTCTAGTGTTGAGAAAATAGAATTGAAATTTCACGATGAAGAATACACTGTTTTTAGTGTTCAGCTGAAGGGAGAAAAAGCGCAAACATTTATGTTGGCCAATAAGGATAACAATCCAGACAGCAAACACTCAGTAAAAGTTGAAGGAGAAAAATTACAGTGGACCGGAATGGCCGCTTATCAAAAATAAAACTTAAACAAAATAATATGAGCAATTTACATAAAAGTATTAAACCGACCAAAGAGTATTGGATTGATAGTGAAACAGAATGGGAACCGGTTGCAGAAGGTCTTTCTAGACAAATCATGGGTTTCGATGGTAAAATAATGCTTGTGAAAGCCAAGTTTGAAACAGGTGCTGTTGGGAATTTACACAAGCACTACCATTCTCAAGTAACTTATGTAGCAAGTGGAGAATTTGAAATGACGATTGGAGATGATATTAGAATAATCCAGGCCGGTGACTCTTATTATATTCCTCCTCATGAAATGCATGGATGTGTATGTAAAAAGCCAGGGATCCTTATTGATGTGTTTAGTCCAGCACGGGAAGACTTTTTGGGACATGAAATGTTAGCTAAAGATCCTACGATATGAAAATTAAAGGACTAAGATGGTGGGTTGTTGGACTGATTGCATTAGCAGCAGTCATCAACTATATTGATAGACAGGCATTGGGTGTATTGTGGCCAGATATGTCAGTTGAATTATTTCCAGACCAAACAGCTGATGAACGGAAAGCAATTTATGCATTCATTTCTAGTGTTTTCATTTTTTCATACGCTTTTGGACAAGCCATTTTTGGTAAAATCTTTGATTGGATTGGGACCAGATTGGGTTTTGCATTATCCATTAGTGTTTGGTCGATAGCAACTGCACTTCATGCTTTTGCTAGTGGAGTAGCTAGTTTTGCAGTTTTTAGATCCCTTTTAGGTGTAGCAGAAGCTGGTAACTGGCCAGGAGCTGCAAAAGGAAATGCAGAATGGTTTCCAACCAAAGAACGTGCTTTTGCACAAGGCTTGTTTAACTCTGGTGCAGCCATAGGAGGTATTGTCTCCATCCCTTTGATTGCTTTTTTAACGATCTATTTTAGTTGGAAAATGATATTTGTATTTGTCGGCGTAATGGGATTACTTTGGCTAATACCTTGGATGTATCTAGTTAAAGGTGAACCAAAAGATCACCCTTGGCTAACCGATGAGGAAAAGAATTACATATTAACAGGTCAACAAAATGAAGATGTTGACGGTGATGGAAATCGGGAGGATGATTATGTTCCTAGTACTGGACAATTGTTGTCGCACAAACAAAGCTGGGGAATAATAATTGCTTCGGCTGCTATTGATCCTATTTGGTGGTTGTTTGTTGTCTGGATTCCTATCTACCTTTCTGAGGTATATGGTATGGATGTCAAAGCCATTGGTATTTACGGATGGGTACCCTATGTCGGTGCCATGTTGGGTGCTTGGTTTGGTGGATTGTTGGCTCAAAATAGGCTCAAGGCAGGTTGGACAGTTAACAAAACTAGAAAAATGGTTATTACACTTGGTTGCATGATTATGCTTCCATCTTTACTGGCCATGGCAAATCCTGGAGCTCCTGTTACAGCTGTTCTTATAATGGCGGTTATTCTGTTTGGCTTTCAAACAGCAATTGGAAATGTTCAAACTTTACCGAGTGATTTTTTCAGTGGAAAAACAGTTGGTACATTAGCTGGTTTTGCAGGCATGGCAGCTAAATTGGGAGCAGTAGGACTTGTTGCCTTGGTGCCAATATTGACAAAAGGAGGAAACTACACACCTGCATTTGTTATCGGAGCTGCATTGGCCATTATCGCTTTGGCAAGTATTTGGATTTTATGTCCAAAAATAGAACCATTGAAACCTAAAAAATAATTTTATAAACAGTTTTACATAACCGGTTTTTTAAAAAAGAGAAAACCATGTAGACAAATTTCAAACTTAATTACAAATTACAAATTAACAATTATATAATATGACAAGTTTAAAAGGAAAGACTGCTATTGTTACTGGTGCTACCGGTGGTATAGGCTTTGAAGTGGCACAGCACCTTGGGAAGCATGGATGTACCGTTATAATGAACGGAATAGAAGAAGCAAGTGGTGCGGAAAGATTAAAGGAGTTAACCGCTCAAGGAGTTACAGCCGAATACTACAACTTTGATGTTACGAATGAAGAACAAGTAAACGAAAATATCAAAGCCATTGGTGAGAAACATGGTAAAATTGACATCGTGGTAAATAACGCCGGTGGATTGGGCGGTCGCTCTAGATTTGAAACAATGACAACTGAATTTTATAGAGCGGTTATGGCTTTAAATTTAGATTCTGTATTCTTTGTGTCTAGAGCTGCAATCCCTTTCCTTAAAAAAGGTAATCATCCGACCATCATTAATTTCACATCCAATGCAGGTTGGAATGCTGGAGGTCCAGGTGCAGGAATGTATGGAACTTCCAAAGCGGGTGTCCACACCATTACTAGAGCCTTAGCAAAAGATTTAGCTGAATATGGTATCCGCGTTAATGCAGTATCTCCTGGAACGATAGATACCAATTTTCACATTGGCATCAAATCAACCAAACCAGAAGTTTTTGCATCTTGGAAAAACAACATCATGCTTGGTAGATTAGGTCAGCCTAAGGACGTAGCAGCGGTCGTTGCTTTTTTAGCAAGCGAGGACGCAGCATTTATTACGGCTGAAACAATTCAAATCGGAGGTGGTCAAGCACTCGGTATTTAGATTAATATAAAATAATAAGAATAATGAAAAAAGTTATAACCTTTGGGGAGATAATGTTGAGGTTGGCTCCACCAAATAATTTACGCTTTTCTCAATCAAATAACTTTGATGTTATTTATGGCGGTGGCGAATCCAATGTGGCAGTATCATTGGCAAACTATGGAATCCCTGTAGAATTTGTTACTCGTCTTCCTCAAAATGATATTGGTGACTGTGCATTAATGGAAATGCGAAAGCGTGGTGTTGGCACACAAAATATTCTTAGAGGTGGTGAAAGATTGGGCATTTACTTTCTAGAAACGGGTGCTGTGTCGCGTGGTTCAAAGGTGGTTTATGATCGAGCACATTCGGCGATTTCAACAATAGAAAAAGGAATGGTAAATTGGGAAGAGGTCTTTAAGGACGCTTCTTGGTTTCACTGGACAGGAATAACTCCTGCTATTTCTCAAGGAGCGGCCGATGCTTGCTTAGAAGCAATTCAGATTGCCAATAAAATGGGTGTTACGGTTTCTACAGATTTGAACTATCGTAAAAAATTGTGGAAGTATGGTAAGAGCCCAATGGAGGTGATGCCGGAACTGGTGGCAGGATGTGATGTTATTTTAGGGAATGAAGAAGATGCTGAAAAGCATTTTGATATTCATCCTAAAGGGGTAGACGTTACACAAGGAGATTCGATTAAAGCAGATTCTTATCAATCAGTTTGTGAGCAATTAATGGAAAAGTTTCCACGAGCGAAGAAAGTAATTGTTACACTTAGAGGATCCATCAGCGCTTCTCATAATTCTTGGTCTGGAGTACTTTACAACGGAAAGGAATTGTTGAAAACCAGAACCTATCAAATTACACACATAGTTGATAGAGTAGGGGGTGGTGACAGTTTTATGGGTGGATTGGTTTATGGCTTATTGCATTACGACGATGATCAAAAGGCACTTGACTTTGCAGTGGCTGCTTCTTGTCTCAAGCACACCATTTATGGTGATGCCAATTTGGCAACTGTTGAAGAAGTAGAAAAATTAATGCAAGGCGATGCAAGTGGTCGTGTAAGCAGATAATAGATAGAATAATAACAATGGCAAGATTTAGTAGAATTGAAGTGATACAAACAATGAGAAAAACGGGCCTGGTTCCCTTGTTTTTTCATTCTGATCTCGAAGAGGCAAAACAACTGGTCACAGCATGTTACAATGGTGGAGCGCGCCTGCTCGAATTCACACATCGTGGTGATTTTGCGCATGAAGTTTTTGGAGCACTCAACCATTACTGCATTGAAAAACTTCCCGAAATGATTTTGGGAGTCGGTTCAATAACCGATGCAGCCTCGGCCTCTCTTTATATGAACATGGGAGCAAACTTTATTGTGACTCCAGTTTTAAGAGAAGACATTGCAATCGTATGCAATCGTAAAAAAGTAATGTGGTCGCCAGGTTGTGGTTCTCTTACAGAGATTGCAAGAGCTGAAGAGTTGGGTTGCGAATTGGTGAAATTGTTTCCTGGAGGCATCTATGGGCCGAATTTCGTAAAAGCTGTAAAAGCACCTCAGCCATGGACAAGCATTATGCCGACAGGTGGAGTTTCAATGGATAATTTGGACAAGTGGTTTGAAGCTGGAGTCGACTGTGTTGGAATGGGTTCCAAACTGTTTACAAAAGAAGTAATGATTGATAAGAATTACGAATTGCTTTCGGCCAATGTGAAAAAGGCTTTGGCTACAATCTCAGAAATAAGAAAGTGAAGTCCTTGGTGAAATGAATTTTTGCTTGTAAGATTTTACAGATAATATAAAAATGCCAGAAGAATCTAATTCTTCTGGCATTTTTTTTTGAAAAACCTGAACCAAATAAATACAGTTGCCAACTCTTTCTGATTTTGATTAACCATGCTGATGAAATTTTTACCAGAATATTATATGGCCAATGTTCATTTTTCATAGTGATAAAATTTAATTTATACGAATTGAATTATAAAATGTCGTACTGGATATGATGATAAAATTGATCAAAGCCAAGGCGAAAAACGTAGTTCTAGCCATAGCTAAAGCGAGGCTTTTCAACGAAGGCATTTGATTAATTTTAATCATTTATGTGCGACATTTTATGGTTTAAATCGTATTATATAATCGAATTCAGGTTATTTGATTTCTCTTGTATCCTTTAGAAGTGATTTGGGTGAAATGCCATATTTCTTAATAAAGCATTTTGAAAAATAGTGCGGGCTAAGGCCAATCTTATAGGCGACTTCTGATACATTTCCATTCTTTTCTTCAAGGAGAGATTTTCCTTTTGCTAACCGAAAGTTACGGATAAACGCCGAAGTGCTTAGTTTGGTCAAGGCATGAATTTTTCTATACAATTGAGAATCGCTGAGGAACATTAACTCACTTAATTTTTTGACATTCAAATTCTCATCTTCTATGTTTTCGTTAATCAGGTCTTGGACTTTTATTAAGAAACGTTCTTCTTTGTTTAATTTTTTTGTGTGGGATTTGTGGTAATTCAGTTGAACGTATTTTTTTTGTAAATTGGATTGTGTTGCCAATAAATTTTTCAATTGAAGCTTTAGTTCATCTGCATTAAATGGTTTTGTAAGGTAGGCATCTGCACCATGCTCCAAGCCTTCCAGACGACTTTTTAAGGCTGCTTTTGCTGTGAGCAGTACAAACGGAATATGGCTGGTCTGCTGCTTTGTTTTTAATTCTGTACAAACCTGATATCCATCTTTTTCTGGCATCATTACATCACTTAATATCAAATCTGGAATGCGTTCTAATGCAATTTCAATTCCCTTTTTTCCATCAAAAGCCTCTAGTATGATGTATTCCTCTTGGAGAATGCTCTTAATATAAGCATGCATATCAAGATTATCTTCAATAAGCAATAAAACAGGGGTGTTCTGTTTTTTTGAAGGCGACTTGTCCATGTCACCTTCAGTTGGAATTTTTCTATCTTGTAATCCCTGCAGTTCTTGAGAAATTTCGTAATTTATTTCAGGAAGGAGCTCCTCCTCAACGATTTCAAATGGCAACCAAATTGTAAAGGTAGAACCCGCTCCTAATTTAGAAGTTAACTCAATTTTTCCATTCATTAATTCTACTAACTCCTTCACCAGCGAAAGCCCAATTCCGGTGCCTTCAGCCTCTCTTGTGTAACTATTATCTGCTTGATAAAATCGATCGAAAATATTTAGAATGTCTTTTTCTGAAATGCCTCTTCCAGAATCTGATAAGCTTATTTGGATGTTTGTTTTTTTAGAATTTTTACTTTTCAATTGACTTAGTTGGCAAATGATTTGTCCGTTGGATGGCGTAAATTTGAAAGCATTGGATAATATGTTGTAAAGAATTTTTTCAATTTTATCGGCATCAAAATTGGCAAAAAGTTCGTCAATGTTATTTATGAAATCCAGTTGGATTTGTTTCTGGTTAGCTTTGTTTTGAAATGCATTTAAAATTGATTCCACAAATTCAGGGAAAGCGCCCTTGCTTTTCTTTAATGGCATTTTACCCGCTTCTAATTTATTGACATCCAATAGTTGATTGACCAACAAGAGTAAGCGGTTTGCATTCCGTTCAATAATTTGTGCATGTTGATTGACCTCTTTTTTGTTGTCAGTTTTGGGGATCAAACCTGCTGGGCCAACAATCAAACTAAGAGGCGTTCGCAACTCATGGGTGATTTGGGAGAAGAAACGATTTTTTATTTCTTCGATTTCTTGCATGCGTTTAAGTTCAGCTTCTTTTTCCCTTGCTTCGTATTTAATTTGCATGGCCTTAGCATCATTGACTGATGTCGTGTTTTTGATTTTATTGTCCCATTCAACAAATATCAGATGATGATGAAAAGCTTTTTCAAAATCCTTTAAAGCAGCATAAGTTTTGTACAGGTATTTTGAACAAGATAAATTAATTGTGAAATGCGTAAGGTTTTTGTTTTTGGCCAAAAAGGAATCAACCTTCGTCAATTCTAGTAATGCTTTTTGATAATCTTCAAGGTGATAATGTATCTCGGCTTGTTTCAAACAAATGTCATAATAGAACATCTCTTTATCATTTTGGCTAACGGCATTTATGGCTTTTGCGCAAAATTTTTCAGCCTCCTTTAGTAAAGGTTTTTTGGGTTTGTCATTTCCGTCTGTGGCAAGTTTTAAAAGAACAGCGGTTTTCTGATAGTAAGCTTTATAAAGAAGCAAGGAAGATTTGGTTGCTTCGGCCAGTTTAATAGCTTTATCAACCGCCTGCTTGCTTTTAATCAATTCTCCAGTTTTTAAATACTTCTCGGATAGCAAACAGTTGCCTTTTACAACAACACTTTTGTTGTTGATACTTTCGAAAATTTCAATGGATTTTTTTAAATTTTGTATGCCACTTTCGTCATCTGATACCAGAGCAAAGTTGAAATAGCAGATTCCTAACAAAGGTTGATTTTGTAATTCTTTGGCAAGCCTAATAGCTTTTAGGTATTGGTTTATGCATTTATCATAATGCATTTGCTGGTGGTAGCAGGACCCTATTGCAATATAGGCCCAAACTTCCTCTTCGATGATGCCATTTTCTTTAGCTTCCTTCAAAGCTTTTTCATACCAAATGATAGATTTCGCTGCATCATCAATAAAACTTCGCCCGATTCCACGAAGTGAAAGGACAAGTAATTTAGGATTTTTAATCTCTTTGCTTGTCTTTAATGCTTGCTGATAGCTCTCTCCAGCCAATTCGTATTTTTGGTCTAACAAGCAGACTTGTCCTTTGTGATGAAGAAGAATGATTTTCTTTTCGAGGGCATCCAGTTTTTCGGCCAGTAGCAAAGCTTCTTCAAGATAGCTTTCAACTCCCGGAGCATAGAGCTGACACATTTTCTCACAGATGCGAATCAATAATTCGAGTCTATCTTCACCAGAGGTTTCTGGCAATTGTACTTGAAGTGCTTGTAATGCGTCATCCATCTAGGACTAAATATACAAACTATATAAATAATTATTTTATATAATTCTGTGGTCTGTCTACTTTCCAATACAAAACTTTGAAAAAATATTCCCCAACAAATCGTCTGTACTTACCTCACCGGATATTTCACCCAAATAATGCAAAGCCTGTCTGATGTCCAAAGCGAGTAATTCTCCCGAGATCTGAAGATCCAAACCT
>CALBCY010000005.1 GCA_937927195.1 uncultured Chitinophagales bacterium | reverse complement strand
AATAGGATTGGTGAATAATTCTTTAACTTAGAGTTGTGCCACCAAGCTTAATTGAAATAACCGCATTCTTGTCTAATTGGGGAGCGTATCTAGCCATCCCATTTATTTCTGCAATAGTTGGATGGGCTACGAATGTTTTGGCTGTTCAAATGACTTTTTATCCATTGGAATTTAAGGGTATTCCACCATATTTCGGATGGCAAGGAATTATTCCAAATAAATCTTTGTCGATGGCTGAAAAGTCCGTCGATTTAATAACTACAAAACTCATTGACATTGATCAGCAATTTCAGAATTTGGATTCTGATAAAATTGCTTTTGAAATGAAATTGGACTTGGAGCGAATCTCAGAAAAAATTGTCAATGAAGTAATGGAGGCCAAAATGCCTTTGCTGTGGAAGACATTGCCCAATTCAAAAAAGCAGAAAATTTTTCTTGGCGTTAAAAGTGATTTGCCAATTTTGGTAAATGGTATTTTTGAAGAAATTAAGGGGAGCCTTAAAGATCATTTTGACATAACTGAAATGGTTAAGGAGGCTTTGGTTAATGACAAAGCATTGCTTAATGAAATTTTTTTGAAATGCGGATCAGAGGAATTTCGCTTTATCAAAAAGTCAGGTTTTTACTTTGGCTTTTTGTTCGGTTTGATTCAGATGATCGTTTGGTATTTCTGGCCATTTTGGTGGATTTTGCCCGTGGCAGGATTGTTGGTTGGGTACTTTACCAATTGGATAGCTTTGAATTTAATTTTCTCTCCATTGCATCCTATAAAAGTAGGACCGTTCATCTTACAAGGATTATTTATTAAAAGACAAAAAGAAGTAGCAGGGGAGTATTCCAAGTTGGTGACGGAAAACATCATTACTTCGGAAAATATTATCAGCAGTTTGCTTGATGGCCCAAAATCAAATAATTTGAAAGTCTTAATAGAAGATCAAATCAAATTGGTTATTGACGATACTTTTAAAGACTATAACTTTTTGCTAGGCTTTTTTTACAAAGCAGAAAAAATGGTGGCCATCAAGAATATTGCCGCATACACTTTCATTGAAGATTTGCCCATCGTTTTGCGAAACATTTACAATTATGTGGAAAGCGTTTTGGATGTTGAGAATATCTTAAGGCTTAAAATGAGCAGCTTGCCTCCTAAAGATTTTAGTGGATTTTTGCGTCCTATATTTCAGGAAGATGAATGGAAATTAATTGCAGTAGGTGGCGTATTGGGAATGATCGCTGGCTTTGGACAATATATCTTATTATTCTAAATCCTTGTTATTTTACCCCAATAGACCCTTTCATTTTAAGTGCAGCTACAAAAAGCAACAACCATGCAATTATAAAACAAAGTCCACCCAGTGGAGTCGCTGGGCCAAGCACATTCGTCCAGCTTTCTATTCCCAAAGCCGTTCTAGTGCTGAGAAGATAAAGAGAGCCGGAAAACAAAAAAATCCCCACCAAAAAAAACTTTGAACTGAGTTTGACCAATTTCGTTGGGAAATATGGGTAAACTAAGCCACAAATCGCTATCGCAAATCCATGATAGAAGTGATAACTAACGCCAGTTTGAAAAATCCTGATTGAATCAGGACCCAACTGAAGTGTCTCTCTTATCACATGCGCACCAAAGGCCCCACAAATGACAGCCAGTGCCAATATTAAAAAGGCAAGAGCAAAAATTTGTTTTTGCGTTTTCATTCTGTAAATAATAAAATTTTATCCTCAAAAAATACCAGAGAAGATACAATATACTTATGCTTTCTTGTATTTAAACCAATAGCTAATCAGATTTGTTGGTCGATAGGTCTTAAAAGAGGTGATTTAACTTGTCAAAATTTATATAATCAGCTTATAAAGTACTTGTAGATAAGTAATCGATTACTTATGTTCGAGTACATAAGTCAATTCATGGCTCGCCTTTTGAAGATATCAATTAAATACCTTTGGAATGCCAAAAATATTCTTAATATGTTATCATAAATTTTAATCACATTCCTAATTTAGAGCTAAAATTATTTTAACTAAGACTTTTCGATTATTTTTTGATAAAATAATCTGTTATCCATAATAAAATGCGAAAATCAATTCTCCTGATATTGATCCTTGGATTGTTACTTTTGATTGGTACATTTTTTACCAATATCTCAGGCTATTTCTCTGGCGCTAAAGCTATGTTCAAAAGCATACCCAGTTCCAATATAGCTGTGGTTTACCTAAAAGATCCAGTAAAATTGATGGACGGCTTGAAAGATGTATCCTACAAAGATAACCTTGAGCATTTTGAGTTTGTTTCTAAATTCGAATCTACTCAAAAAATAATATCAGATTTTTTAAAAACGAGCAGTAAAGATTTTGTCAAAACCCCAATTTGTGCAAGTTTACATTTGATCTCGCCTTATGAATACGATTATCTATTTCATTTTAAGGCATCTTCTATATCCTTTTATAGGCTTTCTACTTTGATGCAAGAATTGGATAAAAACAAATCCATAGAAATTTCTTCTCACGAGTTCAATGGCAGAACAATTTTTGAACTTAAGAACGAAGATCATTCCATGAGCATTGCTCAATCAGGTCAAACAATTATTTGCAGTAAATATCCAACCCTAATCGAAGAAGCATTGATTCAGGTTGCTAACAATACGAGTGAAATTGCATCGTATCTAAATTCAAGTTCTTATAAGAACAAAGATGCAGCAGTCTATCTGAATTTGGACAATATTACTTTGCTCGGCAATTCATTTACCAAAACAGGAAATCAATTTGTTTTTGATCAGTTTAAAAAGTTTGGTTCTTCAATTTTTGCTAATTTTTCTTGTAACGAAAATGGAATTTCAGTCGAAGGTGAAATTCCCGAATCTTCCAAGAATGATGCTTTTATGAAAAAAGTAAATGCATCAGATAATTTGGCGACTGAGATCAATTCTGGCAGTGTTCCATTTAATTCTGGATTGAGCATCTTTCAAAAGTGTGATCCCAAACAGATTGGAGGAAACAAACCAAACAGCCTGTTCAATAAGTACATAGCACCTTGGTTCGATGGGCAATGGACATTTGTGATTCCAGAAAATCAAGGTGAAAATTTTGGCTCCTGTTTGGTGCTGGCTTGTTCAGATGAAAGAAGGGCTGATAATTTGATTTCAATGTATACAAAAGATTCTAGCAAAGAACCTTTGCGTTACAGAGGATTTCAATTTGAAGAGCTGGATGGTACTAGCTTAGCAAATCTGTTGGTTAGCGACGAAGTTGCTCAATTCTATCAACAATCATGGTTGGGTGTTATAAACAATACGGTCGTATTTGGCAATTCAATCAGCGCCATTGAAAGCTTGGTGGATCAAATACTTAATCAACAGTCAATTCGTCTAGATGAACGGATTGATGACTTTTTGAAAACATATGCAAGCGGCACCAATGTAATTTTGCAGTCCCGATATCTAGATGAATTTTTCAAGCTGGATGCCTCACCATCATTCGAAAAGAGTCTGCTTAAGCATGGTGGAAGTTATTCTGTTTTTTCACCTGCCTTATTGAATATTGATCAATCTGGAAATATCAATGGACAGATCCATATTGGCAGTCAAAATGGAAGTGGAGGAAGTAACAAAGCCTGGAATGTTGCACTGGACGCTCCAGTCAAAGGCAGACCGACCATTGTGAAAAATAAAAACACAGGCGTCAAAGAAATATTAATTAAGGACAACAACAATGCATTATACAGTATCGGCGTTAATGGACAAAAAAATTGGAAGATCGAATTGCAGTCTCCTTTGTTGAGTGAAATTTATCCAGTTGATTTTTATCAAAATGGTGAGCAACAGCTTGTGTTTAATACTAGAAATCATATTTTTGTAATAGATAAATACGGAGAGGCATTGGACAACTTTCCTCTTAGATTAAGTACAGAAGCAACGAACGGCCTTCTATTCATTCCTACAGGAACAACGCCTTTTTTGTTTGTTCCTTGTATCAATGAGACGGTTTATGGATATGATCTGACGGGAAGACCATTAAGCGGATGGCAGCCTAATATTGGATTAGGATTGGTAGAAAAAGAGATGAAATTTTTGAATCAAAAGAATAATAAGTTTATTGTTGCAGTTAACAATGAAGGGACGCTTAGTTTTGTATCTGTTTCTGGTGAAATTGAGTTTGTTGCTGCTCTTGAATCAAAAATTATTGGTGAGCTTGAAATAGATAGACGAGAAGGTTTCGATGTTGTAATTGCAACTTGTGAAAATGGAAAAACCTTTACTGTAAATCAAGAGGGCAGTTATTTTTCTAAAAAATATTTGCCATTGGATGCTAAGTCAGCTTTCTTGACAGAGAATGTTATGGGTGGAGCGTCCGAAGAATTAATATTTACAAAAGGAAATGTTGTGTCTATATTTAATACTGTTGAGAAAATATTTGACAGTCCGATAGAAGGGGATATAGAAAGTGTTTTTATTTGTCCATCCGCAAAATCTGAACCAGCCAATATAGGTTTGTTTAGTAAAGTAGAGAACAGAGTTTATATGCTAAATGCTACGGGCGAAATTGTTGACGGATTTCCTATAAAGGCCACTAGTCCATTTGTGATAAATGATTTGTTTGATACAGGAGAAAAGGTTGTCATTGCTGGTGGAAATGACAACAATGTATTTGCATACAGATTAAATTAATATTTTGAAATCAATCATTTTGTTATTCCTTTAATTGCCAAGAATTGGAATGAAGCTCTCAATAATTATAGTTAACTATAACGTTGCTCCATTTTTAGAGCTTTGTTTAAAAGCAGCGGAGAAATCCGTTGAAACGGCGAATGCAAATGGATTTGCTTGTGAAATCCTTGTGGTGGACAATAATTCTTCAGATGGTTCAGAACAACTGATGAATGATAGCTTTCCCCATTTACATTTTATCCCAAACAAAGAGAACTTAGGTTTTTCAAAAGCCAATAATCAGGCGATAAGAATCTCTACTGCAGAATTTGTTTTGCTCTTGAATCCCGATACCGTTGTTGGAGAAAATACTTTTTCAGAGGTTCTTCGATTCATGGATGCTCATGCAGATTGTGGAGCCCTCGGAATAAAGATGATAGATGGAAGAGGTCAATTTCTGCCTGAATCAAAGCGAGGTGTCCCTACACCAAAAGTGTCATTGTATAAAATGTTGGGTCTGTCTAAAATTTTTACAAAAAGCAAAACTTTCAATGAATATCATTTAGGTTATCTCGATAAAAATCAGAACCACCAGGTGCCAATTTTGTCCGGAGCATTTATGGCTATGCGAAAAGAGGCTTTGGACAAAGTCGGATTGTTGGACGAGCAATTTTTTATGTATGGGGAAGACATCGATCTTTCTTATCGGATCATAAAGGGAGGCTATCAAAACTATTATTTTAGTGATTCTTCGATTATCCATTATAAAGGAGAGAGTACCAAAAAGGGCAGCCTGAATTATGTGAGAATATTCTACTTGGCCATGATAATTTTTGCAAAAAAACATTTCGCAGGCCAGCAAAGTTGGATGTTCTCTTCATTGGTAAAAGTTGGTATTTACCTGAGAGCGATGTTGGCTTTGTTGTTTAGACTGGTCTTGGTTTTAACACCTTTGGTACTGGATGCCATTGTTATATTTGCTGGATCTTATTTTATCAAAGAAGTTTATGCAAATAATGTAAAAGGAGCAGCCTCTTATTATGGTCCTGAATATTTGAGCGTCAATGTTCCGCTGTACATAGGCATTTGGTTGGTCGCTGTGTTTTTTAGTGGTGGTTACGATCGTCCATTTAGTTTGAAAAAATTGATTCGTGGCTTATTGGTTGGAGCTTTGCTAATCTCCGCTGTTTATGGATTTTTGCCAGAAGCCTATCGGTTTTCAAGAGCCATGATTCTATTGACAGCAGTGTGGTCGATATTTATGCTTTCAGGCTGGAGACAATTGTTTGGATTGGTCAGCAAGAAAGAGCAAGTCATTGACAATTCAAACAATACTAAACTGGCTATAGTAGCTTCAGTAGGGGAGGGAAATAGGATTCGACAATTATTATTGGACATTGGGCTGGATATGGATTTTATTGGTTTCATCGATCCAGAAAATTTCATAGAAGATAAGCATCCACAAAAATTGGGTGAGTTCAAAGACTTGCGTGAATTGATGAATTTGTACAATATCAATGAGTTGATTTTTTCAGCAAAGGATCTCAGGTTTGAACAAATTCTCAAATCTATGGAGGACTTGGGAGATTTGACTGATTTTAAAATAGTAGCTGAAAACAGCCATCATATAATAGGAAGTAATTCCAAAGATGATGCTGGCAATTATTATTTGTCGGAACAATTGTACCGAATAGTTAAGCCTTCTCAAAAAAGAAACAAACGAGTCTTTGATTTGTTGATGAGTGCAATTTTACTTTTGTTTTCTCCTGTTTTTATATTTATTGTCAAAAATCCCCTAAGCTTTTTACAAAACTGTTTTAAGGTAATAGTTGGGAAAATGACTTGGGTAGGCTTTGTCGATTATCAATTTGAAAAGCTTCCTAAAATAAGACCTTCTGTTTTGAGCCCAATTGATCCTGAAAAACTTACTGGTTTAAATGAAAAGACCATTGAGCGTTTGTTTCAAATATATGCAAGGGAATATTCCGTTTACCAAGATTTGGCTACCGTTTTGAAAGGTTTACGCTTTCTTGGTCAATGATTTATGCTTCATTATTACATTATTAAGTTGATTTAAGTTGATTTAAGTCGATGCCTCAGCATTTGTGAAATCCTTATTTGAATTCTGTCGGCCAGCCGATGTTTTCAATTTTCTTAATTTTTTACATTTGATCTGTTTTTGTTTGGTATTTAATTTTGTAAACCCCTAAAACTTACTGTCGCATGAAAAAAAATGGATTTTTATTAAGCTTGTTCATAGCTCTATTGTTTGGATTGACCATTCAATCTTGTGGAGACGATGATGAAGAATTTGTAGCAACTGATTCTACATTTGCAAATTTTTCTACTTGGTCATTGGATGCTGTTGAGCAGGGAACAGACAATGCGGTTCTAGGAGCCGCTCATGGAGGAAGTGATTCTTCAATAGTGCGTAATATCTACTTTAAAGATGGTGTGGACCCAGAGGATGGTGAATACGCTGTTGGTTCTGTAATTGTTAAACACATGACGAATGCAGCTTCCAATCCAGCAGACAGTCTTCTTGTTAATGCTTATTTTGGGATGGTGAAAAGAGGAGCTGATTTTGATGCTACTGCTGGAAACTGGGAATATTTCATTCTTGCTGAAAATGGAGCCATTGCCGAAGATGCAGATGGTAATTCAGAAAGAGGTGATTCTTCTTACAAAGCTTGTGGAAGCTGCCATGCAGCTGCATCTAGTTCAGATTATATTTTCTCTAAATAAGAAAAATTAAATAAACGTTTGGTTTGGTCTTTTTAAGACCTAAAGAGCCAAACGTTTTTTTTTGAATTTTCCGTAAATATATATAGTTATCGTATATTTAATTGGCAATTATAAGCTGAAGCATAGTTAGTTAAAGTGAATTTTATTACACATTAAATGAAAAAAGCTAATTTTTGACTCTATAAGTACTTAATTAACTATATTTAAACAAATAGATATATAATGCAACTGAATTTGATGAATTTTTTTCCTATGAGAAGACTGGTTCTAAGTATGAGTTTCTTTGTTTTGTTTACTACGTTTTTTTCATGCTCAAGCGACAATGAAGAAGATTTGTTTGAGGACATGATGATTGAAACAGCTTCATTTGCTGATAATATACTTCCAATCTTACAAACGAATTGTTATGGTTGTCACAGTGTGGACAATGCTGTTTTTGGCGCGGGCTTGATTCTTGAGGGCCATAGTAATTTAATATCCTTTGTTGATTCTAATAAATTTCCTGAAGTTTTGACTGGGGCGGGTGGTTTATCCGTAATGCCCCCTTCTGGCCAATTGACAACGAGTCAAATAGATTTGATTCAGCAATGGATTGATGAGGGAGCTTTAGATAATTGATTAAACAATAGAACAAAAAAGATAGTTTATAAACAATTACACTTCAATCCTATGAAAAGACTTATCTTCTTATTGCTTGCAATTTTACTTTTGGCCGGAGCTGCCTATTATTTTTATGGCGAATTCAATAGAGAGCTGGAAGGAGCAGGAAAGGCTGATTATACTTTAAATTGTGCCGCTCTGTTTTCTGAGTTTGAAACCGATGAAAAGGCAGCTAATGGTAAATATCTTGACAAGGTTGTTGAAGTTAGTGGAACAGTTCAAGATGTTTCAAAAAATAAAGAAGGTAAAGTTACCGTGACAATGGACGGTGGAATGATGTTTGGAGTTACATGTGAAATGTTTGACAATGAAAGTATTAACAAGTATAAGAAGGGCCAAAAAATAAAATTGAAAGGTATTTGTACGGGCTATCTTTCTGATGTGGTCCTTGTTCGATGTGTCGATGCTTCATAATGCTTCAGAATAGTTGAATAATGGGTTCAGAACAATTGAATAATAGCTGAAAACCGATGAAATGAATTCCTGTGGAATGTTAAACCAATTGTTGTTTAAAGGATCAAACAGGCACAACATTTTATAATTAATAGTAAACTAAATTTTCAAATAATATGAAAACTAAATTGGGATTAGGAATTGGCTTCTGTCTGATTGTATTTTTTAGTTCTATCAGCGCAATCGCTCAGAACGGAGAAAAATATTTTACAAAGGATGGACATGTTTCATTTTACTCAGAGACAAAAATTGAAACCATTGAAGCCGACAATCATAAGGCAACAAGTGTTTTGGATTCAGAAAATGGTAAAATGGAATTTGCTATTTTAATCAAAGCATTCGAATTTGAAAAGGCATTGATGCAAGAGCATTTCAATGAAAATTACATGGATTCAGATGAGTTTCCAAAAGCAATTTTTAAGGGAGCTATTGCCAATATTGATGAGGTGAATTTTGGAGAAGCCGGAACTTATAATGTACGTGTGGAAGGGGATTTGACAATCCATGGGGTTACCCAAGCAGTTTCTGCAGAAGGTACATTGGAAGTAGACGGCGATGGCGGAATTAAAGCTGTTTCTGAATTTCCAGTAAAACCAGCCGATTATGATATAAAAATTCCTTCAGTTGTGGTTGATAACATCGCTGAAGAGATGAGTGTAAAAGTTAACATCGATTACAAGGTTTTTAAAAGATAACCGCTGATTGAAGTAACAAAAAAATAATTAAGGCGGATGAGAAAAAATTACTCATCCGCTTTTTTTTATTCCTATGAATTAATAAAATGTTGTATGAAAAAATTATTACTTGTTTTCTTATCTATGTTAAGCTTTCTTTTTGTCCAATCTCAGGATTTACTCGATCTGTTGGGAGAAGAAGAAGTAACTCAAGAGTTTGTTGAGGCCAGTTTTAAAACCACTAGGGTTATAAATGTACAGTCACTTGAAAATGTGGCAGGTGGAGTTCTTGACTTTAAAATTTCTCACCGTTTTGGTCGATTGAACGGAGGTGCTTACGAATTGTTTGGTTTGGATCAAGCAACGATGCGATTTGGCTTCGATTATGGAATCAATGATTGGTTAATGGTTGGAGTAGGAAGGAATTCTTTTGAAAAAACTTATGATGCATTTTTCAAGGCCAAAGTTTTACGTCAACAGAAAGGAAAAAAGAATATCCCACTTTCTATACTTTGGGCTTCTGGTATTACTGCCAAGACCATAAAAAGAAGTGACAATAATGAAATAGATTTTAAACACCGCTTAGCCTATGTTCACCAATTAATTATTGGTAGTAAAATAAGCAAAGGAACAAGTTTTGAATTGGTTCCAACAGTGGTTCACAGAAACTTAGTTGCCACTGCAGATGAAAACAATCTGGTTTACATCATAGGAGCTGCGTTGAGACAAAAACTAACAAAAAGAATTGCCATAAATGCTGAGTATTTTTATATTTTACCTAATCAAGTAGCAGATAATATTAAAAATTCTCTTTCAATCGGTTTTGATATAGAAACGGGTGGGCATGTTTTTCAATTGCATTTCACCAATTCGACTTCAATGTCTGATAAGGGATTCTTGACTGAAACGAATGGGGACTGGTTAGATGGTGACATCCATTTTGGATTCAACATTTCACGTGTGTTCACAGTTAAGCGGTAATTTGGAAAGATTGTGTAAAACCCAAAAAGGCAATGATGTCGTGGTTTTAAACCATGACATCATTGCCTTTTTTTGGTTAATGCTTTACAAGTTTGATTGGGTCAAAAGATCTGGCATTGTCAATTAAAAAATAGAGGCCATTGGCTTTCTCTGAAATGTCTATTTGATTTCCTGAAATGTTTTTTAACATTACTTCGCCTTTTGAATCAATTAGCATTAAGCTGCTGCTTTCAGCAGGGAGATTGCTGATGCTGTAAATTCCATTTCCAGGGTTTGGAAAAATATTGATGCTGGTCTTTTCGATCGTTTCCAATCCTGTTGAAGTTGTGAAGTTTATTGATTTGCTACTTGTATAAATGTAATCGCCACTTGCACCATTTGCGCCATTTGCTGTATTGGCTGAAACAAAGAAAGTAATTTCACCAGCATCAGCACTTGGTGCTTGCCATTGGAAATTATAAGTGTAAGAATTAGTGGCCTCAACGGCATCTTTATGATTGATGAATTCTATTCCAGATGAATTTTGAATGCCTGTGTTTTGATTTTCATCGGCAATAAAACTACCAACAGATTCCTTATCAGAGTTAAAGGCGACCATTTGGAATCCAAATCTCATCGCTCCTTCTTTTTCAAGCTTAAGTGAAATGTCATAAGTTTCATTGACACCATAAACATCAAAACTTCCAGAAAAATCGATTTCTACTGTTCCATTTCCAGTATTAAGTGGATTCGAGTTGTGGCAATCTCCACTACCACATGAGGCTTGGTCTGCTCCTGGGCCAGAATTAAAAATAGGTGGTTGGGGAGAATATGAATGCACACTTTTAGTATTGTATAGGCATTGAATGCCGATGAAAAAACTTACTAAAACTAGGATTTTGGATTTCATTGGAATGTTATTTGTTTCTTAAAGCGTAAATCTACAATTCAATGACATAAGATCATCAATTTCCTTTGTATTTTCACATACAGTTTTTATATTTTATATTTCTTATTTTTAAGTGTTTTGCTTTTTATCCAATTAGAATTTTAAATTTTAGAATTAATATGAATAATCTTTTACTAAATCGAATATGCTTCCTTTTTATTTTAAGTGTAATTAGCAGTTTTGGTCTCAAAGGGCAGGATACTTTGCTCTATGAAAATTTTTCAAACTTTCAAAACTATTCAAATTACGGAGGAGGATTGTATTCTTTTGCCGAAGAGTGGGAGAGCTATAATGGAGATGGTCTGACACACAGTGAGAACCTTGCCGTTTTTTTCTTTGACGAAGAGGCTGGTTTTGCAAATGTCAATTTTTCCGATGTTGGAGGCGTAGCAATATCAAATTCACGGTACACTCCTGCAGGAACAGCCGATGATTGGTTGGTTACTCCCGGCATTGAAATATCTGGAGAAGGCTATGCCCTTTCCTGGAGAGGTTTTTCTTTTGATGCAACTCTAACAGAACGGTATGAAGTCTTTGTTAGCACCAGCAATACCCTCGAAGATTTACAAAGCCTTGGAGATGCTGAAAGAATTTTTGACACAGGAGTGGCAGGTGAAAGTCTCGAACCGACCCAGCACCATGTTATATTGGATGACTATATAGGTCAAACGGTTTATATTGCTTTTCATGATTATTCAACAAATCGCTTTGTATTAGCTTTGGATGATATTATTATCAGATATGTCCCTGGAGTTGTTGATGTTCAGAATGTTTCAAGCCTTGCAGATTTTCCTGTTGATTATGGTTCCATACCATTGTCTCAGGTGACTTCAATGGGGCCATTTACCGCTAGTTGTTCAAACTTTAGTCGTGAGCCCATTAGTGATGTCAATTTTACTGTTCATATAGATAGTTTGATAGACGGAATTGATTTCTTTTATGAAACGATCAATACCGGCGGAGAGAATGGAGCAGATCCTACGGTTTTAGATTTTTTGGAGATTTTTTCTGCCAGTGGTGTTTCTGATAACATTGAGTTTTTGGATGACTTTCAAATTACCAGCGATGCAACTTGGTTGCCAGCTTCTTCTGGTGTTTATAAAATGTATTACACAATAGATTATGTTGGTGATGGCGACCCTGAAAATAACCGCTCTGATGATTATTATTTCGTTGTTTATGAAGATGAAGACTCTGTAGCTTCTGCCTTCTCAAGGCATTTGTTTGAAATGGCCTTGTTTGATCCAGTTATTAAAGATGAAGCGGCGTTTTATTGGTTTTCAAATGACACGCAAGATGAAAATGACAACATTATTGATTTTGCGAATGAAGCTGAGTTTGGAATCACTATTGAAACTCAAACTTATGTTGAATTAACAGATATAGTGGCCTTACTGCTTAAACCTGCTGGAATAATTGAAGCAAGATTGTATGAGACTTTTAATGGCGCTTTTCCAAATGAAAGTGATTTGATTGCAACGACGTCCATTGATTTTGGTCCTGTTTCTGTAGAAACTTTTGCTTTTGAAACCTTCACTTTTGATGAATCAATAAATCTGTCTCCGGGAACTTATTTTGTGTCAATTGTAAACCCATCCGATGGCGCTGCGACCTTGTTTTTTACCAATAACTACGCTCAAGACGGGTTTGGATATGCTCGGCTTGATGACCCAGTTGATATGGATGACGGTGATTGGTTTAATTTAAATACTACATTCGTTCCTATTATTGAAGCATTTGTTTATGAAGTTGACCCACCTCCATTTGCCAGTAATATTGATATTGAGATAGAAGTAGAAGATTACAACATTTTTAATTTATCGGCCATTCCAGATGGTGAAGTGGAATCTTATGTATGGACCATCTCAAATGGAAATATGGTATTTGGAGAAGACATAACTGCTGTTTTCGATGAGCCGGGAATCTATGAAGCTTGTGTTACTGCTGATATTGAAGATGGATCAAGCATAGGTCCATTTTGTGTTGATTTGGTTGTCGTAGCGGCGGACGAGGTTGATATTGAATTTTCAGTTGTTGGCTTAGAAGTAGAATATACGGCCATCGTAAACGGATTTGTTTTTGGATTTTCTTGGGATTTCGGCGACGGCAATGAAGGATCTGGTCAAACATCAAGCAATACTTACGATGAGGCAGGCATTTATAATGTGTGTTTGGATGTTGTTGTTGGTGAGGATGAAATCATTCAGGAATGCATTGAAGTTGATTTAGATGTTGCTAGTGAAATTGAGTTTGAGTTTGAGGACAATGATTTGAGTTTTGATTTTACTGCAGAGGCCAACGGATTTGTTGATGAGTTTGAATGGGATTTTGGTGATGGCAGCCAAGCAAATGGTATTGAAGTGAACTATTCATTCGAAGAAGAAGGAACTTATTATGTATGTTTGTTTGCCAATTTGGCGACAGGAACAATTATTGAGTATTGTGACTCAGTTGTGGTACAATGTGGTCTAATGGCAGAGATTGGTGAGGTCTTTTCTAACAGTGCTTCAGTTAGCGGTTCAAATGGACAGGAACCATATACTTACAATTGGTATGATGCGGATGGAGCATTGATTACAAGCACAGATGTTCCAGAACTGGACGGCCTTGAACCTGGTGAAATTTATTCTGTTGAGATTGCTGATCAGGGTTCTTGTACTCGAGTTTTAGAATTCGAAACAGTTGGTTGTAATTTGAACCTTAATCCTCCTTTGGTCGATTTTACTTTAAGCAATCGAGTGACAGTTGGATTTCCGATTGATGAAATTGAGGAGAACCAATTGATAGAATTTGATTGGAATGTACCTGGTGAAACTTTCAGTTCAAGTGATGGATTGATTTTCGATTTGGAAGAAGGCGACTATTCGGTTACAGTTACGGATGGATTAGGATGTTCACAAGAATTGGAATTTACTGTTCCGGAGTTCTTTAATACTGGCTTGGAAATTCTTGATCTGTTTAAGGCATACAGCCTGTATCCAAATCCAGCAGCAGAAAGAGTCAATTTGCTTTTGGACTTAACAGAATCAAGAAATCTTTCTTATGAAATAATTGGAATCAACGGGCAAGTTTATCAAAGTGCAGACTTGGATAGTGCTCAGAGATTTGAATTGAACATCGATTTGAGTGAGATTCCGAATGGAATGTATTTTATGAAATTGACAATAGACAATCAGCATGTTTCAGAAAAGTTGCTGGTGAATCATTGATGAAAATATAGATTGTGAAATAAAAACCCCCACTAAGCAAGCTTAGTAGGGGTTTTTATTTTTTTCAAAAGCAATTTCTTTGTTTTTTTATGCTCCAAGAACATAAATCCAGCCTTGGATTTCTACGAAGATGGCTTTTCCATCACATGATCGCAATTACTGCAAGTTCTTAAATCTTCTGAGGCATAAAACTTATCAAACACTGCAAGAAAATCCTTTTCTATGTTTTCAAGCGGAAAATAGGCATCGTAAAGACGATTGTTACAATTGTCACAAAACCACATCAAGCCGTCTTGAAGATCAGTCCCTTTTCTCACTCTTTCTATCACCAAGCCAATTGATCCTTCAGAACGCATCGGGGAATGGGGAACCTTGGGGGGAAGAAGGAACATTTCACCCGCATTAATCGGAATATCTACAGCTTTACCATCCTCTTGAATACGGACATTGATATTGCCTTCTATTTGATAAAATAGCTCTTCCGTTTCATTATAGTGATAATCTTTTCTTGCATTTGGGCCAGCAACCACCATTACTATATAATCTTCCCCAAGTGGATAAAGATTCTTATTTCCAACAGGTGGCTTTAGTTTATCGCGATTTTCATCAATCCATTTTTGCAGATTAAAAGGTCTTTGGATAGCCATATGTTATTTTTTTGAATGTAATTTGTTAAATTTTTACGACTGATTAAAATTTTCGAACAATATTTCGAACAATATTAGATAAAATGGTTTTTTGTTTTAATGTGAAATATAATGTAATGAAGAATTTTCTTTAAATGTTAAATAGTTGATTGGTTTTTTATAAACCACTATTAATCACGTAAATAGTATAAAAAAACCGTTGTAAGTTTTCACTCCAACGGTCTAATTAATGCATAGGTTTAATGCTTTCTCAAGATAGTAATTTTGATCTAAATCCAATAGAATTTGTTCAAAAAATTACGGAATGCCTTATGTACCTTGTTCGAGGCTTATTGTAGCATTCTAGACAATTGGTACATCAATATTGATTTTTTTTATACAAAATACTTGGCTATAGACTTTTGTAGGGGAATATGGCCAAGATCTCTATGGTTTAATCGTGTAAAACTTCATTAATAAATTAGACAATTTGATTTGGCTTTTATATTAATTTTCGCAAACCTTTTTTCTTGTGCCCATCATTAGTGGCAAAGGTTTGCCAAAATTAAAATTCAATTTGTGCGACATTTATAATTGTAATTGGTATTACAAAATGGCCGATCTAAAACAGTTAACAGTTAGTTGTTGGTGGGGATAAAAAAGGAAAAAAAAAAGCAGAGGACAAAGTCCTCTGCTTTTTTACTTTTGCATGTAGTTTTTTAATTCATGGGAGCCC
Source organism: uncultured Chitinophagales bacterium (assembly GCA_937927195.1). Lineage (GTDB taxonomy): Bacteria > Bacteroidota > Bacteroidia > Chitinophagales > UBA2359 > JAHDGP01. The sequence goes on along the minus strand of CALBCY010000005.1, from coordinate 19,692 downwards.
ATATTAATTGGCAAGGTCAGACATGAATTTTACTTTCATCATTCTGATGTCATCGATTGTATAGTCATCGTCGTCAATTTCTTTTAGAGCAATTTCTAAATCTTCGGTTTCGGCTTCAAGAAAATATTCGTGAATTTCCTCTTGTTGGTCTTCGTCCAAATAATCATTGATGAAATAATCGATGTTGACTTTTGTACCGGAAGAAACGATGGTTTCAATTTCAATAAAAAGCTCTTCTAAGCTAATGTTCAACCCATCGGAAATGGTTTGAAGTGCGACTTTTTTGTCGATACTTTGAATGATTTCAATTTTACGTTTCGACTTATTAGCAACTTGTTTGGTAACAAATTCTGATGGTCTTTCAATATTGTTATCATCTACATAATTCTTAATAAGTTCGACAAACTTGCGGCCAAATTTCATCGCCTTGCCTCTACTTACGCCGACAATGTTTTCCATTTCTTCCAGTTTGATAGGGTACTGAGTAGCCATATCATTTAAAGAAGTGTCCTGGAAAATTACGAATGGTGGCAGGTTTTTACTTTTCGCAACAACCCTTCTCAAGTCTTTCAACATCTTGAAAAGTTTCTCATCAAGAGCGATGGTTTTGCTTGCAATTACAACATTGGTAACATCATTGGCGAATTGATTGTTAAGAACTATGTCTATTGGAACAGGATTCTTAATAAATTCTTTTCCAGAATCTGACAAGTATAAAATGCCGTAATTTTCAATCTCTTTTTTCAACCAACTTTTTAGCAATGCTTGTCTTAAAACTGAACTCCAGAAAAGAGCATCTTTCTCCTTGCCAATTCCAAAGGTTTCTTTTTTATTGTGTTTGAAAGTTATAATGTCTTGTGTCTCATTTCCTACTAGGAAATTAATCAGATACTTCAGTTTATAGTTTTCACCTAAATCGTGAATGACTTCCAATGCCGTTTTCATATAACTTTGGCCTTCCTGTTTTTCTTTAGGATTGGCGCAATTGTCACACATGCCATTGCAGAGAACTGGTTCTGGATTTTCTCCGAAATAATGTAGTAAGAAATCTCTCCTACAAGTTCCAATTTCAGAGTAGCCAACAACTTCTAACAAGTGTTGTCCTCCTATTTCTCTTTCTTTAACCGATTTGTCTCTTAGAAACTTGTCAAGTTTGTTGATGTCTGCATGGCTGAAATAGGCAATGCAATTTCCTTCCAGGCCATCTCTTCCTGCACGTCCAGTTTCTTGATAATAGTTTTCCAAACTTTTTGGAATATCAAAGTGAATGACAAAACGTACATCTGGTTTGTCGATTCCCATTCCAAAAGCAATGGTTGCACAGATAACATCAACGTCTTCCATAAGAAACTGATCCTGAATTTCAGATCTAGTTGACGAATCAAGTCCCGCATGATACGGAGCTGCCTTTATTCCATTAACCAACAAGCTTTCTGCGATCTCCTCAGTCGTTTTTCTGTTGAGGCAATAAACGATACCAGACTTTCCTTCTCCACTTTGTTTGACGAACTGAATGATGTTTTTAATCGTTTCGGTTTTTGTCATTTTTGGACGAACCTCGTAGTATAAATTTTCTCTATTAAAAGAAGAGATGAAAGTTTTTGGCGATGTTAATTTTAATGTTTTAATTATGTCAGCTCTAACCTTTGGAGTGGCCGTTGCTGTTAAAGCAATTAGAGGAATGTTCTCTCTAATTTGATCAAGCATCTCTTTTATCTTTCTGTATTCAGGTCTGAAATCATGTCCCCATTCAGAAATACAATGCGCTTCATCTATTGCAACAAAAGAAATGTTCAACTCTTTAAAAAAGTTGATGGTTGATTCTTTTGTCAGCGTTTCAGGAGCAACATAAAGCATTTTTGTCTTACCAGAAAGTAAGTCTTCTTTTACCTGTTTTGTCTGTGTCCTGTTCAACGAGGAATTTAAAAAGTGAGCGATTGAATCGTTGCTTGAAAAGCCTCGCATCATATCTACCTGATTTTTCATCAGGGCAATCAGGGGGGAAATAACCAAAGCTGTCCCCTCTTGCATAAGAGCGGGAAGTTGGTAGCAAAGCGATTTGCCACCACCGGTTGGCATAATCACAAATGTGTCTTCACCTTTAAGAATTGTTTTTATTATTGTTTCTTGTTCTCCTTTGAAAGAAGAAAATCCAAAGTACTTGTTTAACGATTCCGTCAAAACAGTACCATCTGCAATTACGTCCATGATATTATCTGATATTCTTTAATAATTTTGTAAAAAATTATAAAACAACTAATGTTATTGTTTTTCGTTTTAATTGTTTCATCATTTGTTAATGGTCTTATTTTAATGTTATTTCAAGTTTATTTTTGTGTTGTTATAATAAGATGTTTAGAAATGTCTATTTCTAAGTTATTTAAACCTGATATAATATTACTTTAAGGCCATATTTGAGACTTAAAATAATGTGAAAGGCACTCCATTTTTTCGAGCGTATTATCATTTATTAAAATACAAAAAAAAACACTAAGATTAAAATCCTTTATTATGCTTACGCTATCAGAACAGCAAAAGATACTGGAACAAGCGAAAAAGACTTTGGAAATTGAGTCTCAGAGTGTTATAGCCTTGAAAAAAAATCTCGATGCTTCTTTTTTAGAAGCCGTTGAGCTTGTTTTGGGCTGCTCAGGTCATTTGATCGTTACAGGAATTGGCAAAAGTGCCATAATTGGTCAGAAAATCGCTGCAACTTTCAATTCTACTGGCACCGCTTCTCTTTTTATTCATGCTGCTGACGCACTTCATGGCGATTTAGGGATGGTCAAAAAGGAAGACATTCTATTGGTTTTATCCAAAAGTGGTGATACTGCTGAAATTAAAAATTTACTGCCTGTATTTAAACGATTAAAAATTCCTGTAATTGCCTTTGTGGGAAGTCTAGAATCTATATTGAGTAAATCTGCCGACTGTGTGATCCATCTTCCTATCGAGCGGGAAGCTGATCCCAATAGGCTTGCGCCCAGTTCTAGTACTATTGTTCAATTGGCAATGGGTGACGCTCTTGCTTTCAGTGTTCAAACTATGAAAGATTTTTCAGCATCAGATTTTGCTGATTTACATCCTTCAGGGATTTTGGGAAAACAACTTAATTTGCGTTTGTCGGATTTATACATCAACAATGGTAAACCTGCTGTCCAACTCAATTCAGGGATTGAAGAAATTGTGCTTGAAATGACCTCCAAGCGCTTGGGCGTTACTGCTGTTTTGGAAGGGGAGAAGCTTCGTGGAATAATCACCGATGGAGATTTGAGAAGAGCCTTGACTCAAAACTTGGAGTTCAAAGATATTGTTGCTGGTCAAATTATGGGAAAAAGCCCTAAAACACTTCTGTTGGATACGATGGCAAGTGATGCTTTGATTTTAATGAAAAAGAACAGCATCACTCAAATTCTAGTTACAAATACTTTGGGAGATTATGTTGGGGTTGTTCACCTTCATGATTTGATTAAAGAGGGTTTGGCTTGATTGTATCCTTTCTGTAATGTATTGTGAAATGTATTGTGAAATGTATTTTGAAATGTATGTGAAATGCATTGTGAAATGTAAGCGTGAAATTATAAAAGAAAATAAAAATCCTACCTTTGTTTAAAATACGCCAATCTTTTTTTAGAATTTCGTCATTAGTATAATCATGAGTCAAGCGCTTGTATATTTAAAAAAAATCGTTAGAAAGCTAGACATGTTTTCGCCTTACCCTGTTTTCTATTCGTGGGTAATGTCCAAGAATGAACGTGCCGCATTTGATAGAGTGATTAGTAAATCTAAAAATTATCTTGAGTTTGGAGCAGGAGGAAGCACCATTCGCGCACTTCAAAAATCCAACACAAAAATATATTCTGTCGAGTCCAGTTTGGATTGGATACAGTTTATGAGGAACTATATTGTGGTTCGTTTTTTTGAGAATAAACGTTTGACTTTTTTTAATGTAGATATAGGTAAAACTAAATTCTGGGGTTATCCCGATGGCGAGTCATCAAAACATTTGTTTCCACATTATTCAGAAAGTGTTTTTGAATCGCTTGATTCGAAAAGTTTGGACGTGGTGTTTATTGATGGTCGTTTCAGAGTGGCCTGTACATTGAGTACAATATTGAATCTTTATCCCAATACGAACCATACAATATTGATTCATGATTTTTGGATCAGAGAAGAATATCATTCTGTTTTAAAATATTTGGACCTAATAGAAAAGGTAGACACCTTGGGTGTTTTTAAAATAAAGGAGGAGATAGATATTAAGGAAGTGAAAGAGGAATATGAGCAATTCAAATTTGTACCAGATTGAAATTTAATTACTCTAGCACAGGTAATCAAAACAATATTTATTTTGTATTACACTATTACTCCATTACCTCAATTCAAGAAAATAGGCTTTTAAAAATAGCACAATACAGAATATACCAATGGTAAAAAAAAATGCCCCCTTCGCAAAGCGAAGGGGGCATTTTCTATTCATTTATAATCTTTTTAAGAATGTGCTCTTATTATTCAGGAGATCCTTCTAATTCACAACATCCATTTGCTTCTGTAATGGTTCTAGCATCAAAGAATTGTGTGCAATCTGGATAATCAGGATCAGTAACAACCAGGTAATAAGTTCCTGCTACTTCTGGAGAGAAATAGAAGTTGTTAACAAACTGAGCAAGCAATTGATTGTTTGAATTGTACCATGAGTAAACTTCATTTCCATTAACCGGGAAAGAAGTAATTCCAAACAAAGCACCATGACGACCAATTGTACCATTTTCAATGTCCAATTCACAATTGTCATTTGGAGAAATACAAGTACATGTAATTGGAGATAAAATCAACGATGGATTGTCTGGACAAACACCTCCTAAAAGGTTGTCATCAACACCTGGACAAAGTTCACCAGCTTGAGCAGCAAATCCGCCAGGCTGAGTACAAGCTTCAATAGTTACAGCAATATCACCGAAACCATCTCCATCTAAATCTTCATACCAAGTAGCTGCAGCAACACATGACCCATCATCACAAGCAGCAGTATCATCATAGTTACAAGCAGTAGGATCTGTACATCCATCAGGAAGAATACAAGAACTGTCATCGCAATCAGCATCAGCGTCATAGTTACAAGCAGTTGCATCAGTACAACCTTCAGTTGCATCACCTCCACAAGTTCCTTCGCAATCAATTGTGAAAATACAAGAGTTGTCATCAATTACAGCAGTGTCATCATAGTTACAGGCAGTAGGATCGATACATCCTGAATTGAAAGTACAAGAGCCACTATCACAATTTGCAGAATCATCATAGTTATTAGCAGTTGGGTCTGTACAACCTACAATCGCATTACATGGATCAGGACAACCTACATCACCAAAATCACAAGAGCTGTCATCACAATTTGCATCAGGATTGTAGTTACAAGCAGTATCATCCATGCATCCTGAAACAGTTGTCGTTTCAGCTACACATGAACAAGAAGCAGCGTCCCAAACAGTTGTTCCACCATTGGTGCAAACATCTGTATCGCATGTAGTATCGTAATCAGCACAACTTCCATCATCATAATCTACTGAAGCATCATAGTTAGGAGCACATGGATCTAAACATCCTGGTGTTCCACAATTAGGAACAGTTCCTTCACAAGCTGTAGCATTGTCACCGCAAGTAGCAGCAGCATCATAGTTACAAGCAGTTGGATCTGAACATCCATAAGTTTCACGAGTTACTCCGATTGAATTTGACAATACAAAACAACCTGTAATATCAGCTACTAAATTACTTTCAGGAATCACAATGTCATCGAAAGCAACACCCCATATTAGGCAAGTACCAGCAGGTGCGCCTTCCAAATTGAAAGTTCCTGCATTAGGCCCACCAAGAATGGTTGTTCCAGTTCCGTCAGTAATTACAAAAGCATAATTTGGACCGACATTCCCAGCAACAGTAGCTGTAATATTATCATCAACACCATCGCCAGAACAAGTAGTTAAAACATCAGCAGAAGAAATTGTTCCTGCATCAAGAAGGATACATGAACCATCATCACATTGAGCCGCAGCATCAAAGTTACAAGCACTTGCATCCATACATCCTGCTTGCTCACGAACAACAGCAATTGAGTTAGCTGAAAGCGCTCCACAACCTGCAATGTCAGCAACCAAACCTGAAGCAGGCATAACATAAGGTAATTCAGAAGAATAACCCCAAATCAAACAAGTACCAGCAGGTGCCCCTTCCAAATCAAAATCTCCATCAACATTTTCTCCTAATATTGTTGTTGCTGTTCCATCAGTAATGATGTAAGTATAATTAGGTCCTGTTTGACCAGCTCCAACAACTGAAACAATATCCATTGCGCCATCACCTGAACAGACTGTAAGCGGAGAAGTAGTAGAAACAGTTCCACCATCTACCAATATACAAGCATCATTGTCTATAATTTCAGCATTTGGATCAAAGTTACAAGCATTCATGTCAGTACATCCAACACAATCTAAACCGAAAGTTGCATCAGCAGGATCTTTACAATCACCACATTGATCTAATTCAAAGAACGGCTCAGTGTCGTTTCCCGCACAATCCAAAGCAGTTATTGATGCAAATAATTTGTCACCTGCAGGAGGCGCTTGATTAAATACATCAGTTATATCGGCAACATTGATTGCTGGAATCGGTGCACCTGTATAAAAAGTAAAGTCTAGGTAATAAGTAATTCCCGTAGAAACCTGCTTCCATAGAACGTATTCTACTGGTTGACCAATAATACCACCATCTTGAACTGCTGTTCCGGCATCATCTATGTATACTTGAATAGAAAAAGCAGCAGCAGTCGCTTCTCTTTTTCCAACACAAACCAAAGAATCATTTCTTTCAATGAAAACTCCAAGTGTATCTCCAACTACAAATGCTGTAGTTCCAAAAGCATCAATGGTAGTTTGCGGAAAACCTGCAACTGTTTGGTTGATAAAATAGTTTTGGTTAGACGGAGTAACAGGAGGGTTGGTCCAATCTACACCGTCAAAGTCGTTTGCAGGGCTAGTTTGGCTAAAAGAATTAGCCGAAAAACCGCACAAAAACAGCGATGTAACCAAGAAGGTTAACAGTAAGCTTCTCATAGTAAAAATATTATGTTTAGTGATTAAAATTTTCAATATTTGAATAGAATAATGATTGTAAAATTGAATTGTATTTTACTTTTTAAGTTGAATTTCCGATTATAGTTAACAATATCGATTGGTATTAGAGATGCCAAAAGGTATTTTCAACAAGTAAATATACAAAAATCACGCTAGTTTTGAGCAGATAAAATAGATAATTTTTTTGAATATCTACTTTGTTTAGGGCTTTTGTAAATTAATAGCGAAATGGCTGGTTTGTTATCTTGAAATCTCAATTTGAGTCATTTGCGGGTTCAAGAATGTGCTAAAAGAAAAGCCAGGGCTTTTTCAATTTCTTTTTCTTCTGAAATTAAATTTTTAACATATTCATGTAGGATTGTTAATTTGTCTTCCTCTGTTGAAATACTTTGAATTTTTATAAAATCTGCATCCCCTTTTACTCGCTCAATTAGAGCAGATGATGACAATGTTTTCAATCCAGCCAATTGGGCTAAATCATTGCCTGTTAGCACTTTACTTGTTTTCGCATGTTTGGGTAAAGCATCAAAACCAATCGCGATTTGATTGACGGGTCTGAAAATTTTGAAGACGGAATCTCCACTGGCTCTGCAATAAAAAGCGCGTCCCATTCTTCCAACAAGGTCAATTTTTTGTGGATCGATTTTCATTTCATCATCCAATATTTCCTCATTGATGTGCATTTTTAATAAATCACATACAATCAGGTTGCCAGCTCCGCCATTTTCACCCAAAGGGATGATTTGGCTAACCTTGCATTCCATCTGAACAGGTGACTCTTTTACTCGAAATGGTTTTATCAAGTCAGATGCAACAGGTGTTAAACCCGCTTTCTCAAACTCTGAAATATCAGAATCATAGTCAATACTGGCAATGGTCATTTGCTGAACTATGGCATAATTGACGACGTTGATGACCACTTCACCATTGGCTTGGACATTGTGCAATGTGTCTTTGGTCGTATTGTTAGAAACCCTCCGATTCGATGAAAAAACCATTGTAGGTGGATTGGAGCTAAAAGCATTGAAGAAGCTGTAAGGTGCTAAATTAGGTCGACCATTCTCATCAATGGTACTGGCAAAACAAATAGGCCTTGGAGCAACGGAACCGAGTAAATATTGATGTAAATCTGCAGTTGGAACCTGATTTGGATCTATACTAAGCATTATGTGCTATTTTTTTGCTGATGAAATTTTTTAACTGACCCTTATTGGAAGTTGAAGACCAGAAGATAAATTTTAGACAATAGAATTTACAATTTTTGGGAATGCCAATAATCATTGCGAAGCTTTTGTTGAAACAAACCATCCGATTCTAATGTCTAAAATCTAAGGTCTATTTTTACTTTGCCGGTAAAATTTTTGATTTCACCTCTCCAAAACCAATTCTTACTCCATCCTTTTCAGCATGCCCATTCATAATCAATGTATCGCCATCCTGAAGAAACTTTCTAGTCGAGCCATCTGGTAATTTAATCGGTTTGGTTCCTTTCCAGCTCAATTCCATCATAGACCCATAAGCATCTGGTGTTGGGCCGCTAATCGTTCCAGAGGCCATCATGTCCCCAGCCTCAATATTGCATCCATTGACTGTGTGATGTGCCACCTGTTGCTCCATTGTCCAGTACATGTACTTGAAGTTGGTATTGCAAATGGTATGGGCTTTGCCTTTTGGCGCTTTTAACTGAACTTCCAACTTGATGTCCAATGACCGTCTTTTCTTTTCTTTTAAATAAGGTAAAATGGGCACTTCCAATTTTTGTGCTGGAATTCTAAATGGTTCCAGTGCATCTAAAGTTACGATCCACGGTGAAATAGAAGAAGCAAAGTTCTTGCCTAGGAATGGTCCAAGCGGAACATATTCCCATTTTTGAATGTCTCTTGCCGACCAGTCATTGAACAGTACCAAACCAAAAATGTAATCGGAAGCTTCCTTTGTACTGATTGAGTTTCCAAGTTTTTTTCCCTGTCCCATTATATAGCCCATTTCCATCTCAAAATCGAGCAATTTGGATGGACCGAAAACTGGCGCTTTATCTGGATCAGGTCTGGTTTGGCCTTTTGGGCGGACAATGTTTTGTCCAGAAACAATAATGGAAGAGGCCCTGCCATGGTAGCCGACAGGCAGATGAAGCCAGTTAGGTAGCAAGGCATTTTTCGGGTCACGAAACATGGTTCCCACATTAGTCGCATGCTCTTTACTCGCATAAAAATCAGTATAATCGCCAATTTTTACAGGCATCAACATTTTTCCTGAGGATGGAGCATGAAAAATAGCTTTCCTGTGATTTGCCTTTTTCTGAAGCTCTTTGTTGTCAATTTGAAGCAGTTCAGAAATTCGATTTCTTACTTTGCGCCAAACTGTTTTCTTTTCCTTTAAAAGAGGATTGAGCGTTTCTATATCGAAGAAATCTTTGGTTGGAAGGATGTCCTTAAAATACCCCTTTTGTGCAAGGGCATTTAAATCAATTATTTCATTGCCTATTCTGCTGGCAGCGACAGCTTTGCCGCCTTTTTTTTGAAATATGCCGAACGGAATGTTTTGAATTGGAAAATCACTTTGTGGATTGACTTCTACCCATGATTTTAATTGAGGATCATTTGCTTTAAGCATGAATTTTAAATTTTCGCAAATTTAATCATTCTGAGCCAAAAAAATCAAAAGCCTTGTTTTGCTTCGAATTTATTTATGAAATAAAGGAGTATTCTATAGGGCTTTTGCTTATTTAAAACTCCCAATCTCCCTTGTCCAGATTCATAATACAAGCTTTTAGCAATTCAATAGTTGCTCTGACATCATCTTTATGGGCCATTTCAATAACTTGATGAATGTGTCTCGCCGGAATAGAAAGTGCCCCTGAGATGCTTCCGCCATTTGTGTTGTAATATTGAAGAGCAGCAGTATCTGTTCCACCTCCAGTTAACAATTCAGGCTGCCATTTAATTTTTGATTTGGTCGCCATTTTTTTCATATAACGAATCATTCTTCTGTCGCAAATGGTCGAACTGTCAAGGATTTTGATAGCCGTTCCTTCACCTAGAGAGGTGATTACTTCTTCTGGTTTTGCGTCTGGTGTATCAAAGGCAATGGTGACATCTATATTGATACCAAAATCATGATCAATGGCCAAAGAAGAAGCAATGGCTCCTCTAATTCCAACCTCTTCCTGAACAGTAAAAACTGCATGGAAATCATAAGGTGGTTTTTTCTTCATTTCTCTCAGCGCCTCGATCAAAGTAAAGACCGAAATTCTGTTATCCAGAGATTTGCAGTTAACGCAATCTCCCATTTCTATTAGTGTCCTTTCTCGCGTAATAAAATCTCCAATGGTAACAAGCTTTTCAACTTCAGATTTTGGCATCCCTGTGTCGATGTAAAAGTCTTTCAAACTGAGTTTTTGGCCACGCTCCTCGGCTGTCATCAAATGGATCGGCTTGCAGCCCATTACTCCAATCAAATCTTTTTTACCGTGGATAATCACCCTTTGAGAAGTAAGCGTTTTGGGATCAAAACCACCCAATGGTAAAAAACGGATAAATCCCTTGCTGTCTATATGGTTGACAATGAAACCAATTTCATCCATATGAGCAGTTACCAATAAACTTTTCTTGTTGCTTTTTCCTTTTTTGAATGCAATCAAATTTCCCATATTGTCGATTCTCAATTCATCGACATGGCTTTTGATTTCTTTTGCAATTAAATCTCGGATTCTTTTTTCAAATCCTGGAGGGCCTGCAATTTCACAAATATCCTTAAGCAGCTTGACGTTAATGGGCATTAAATGGAGGTTTAATAATGATTAAAAAGAATAACGAAATTTACGTGTAAAAATTAAACTTGTTATAAACAAGGCAAAATAGCCATTCATTTTTTTGAACAATTTCAAAATGAGAATATTCAAAAATAAAAAAATTAAGATTCATCTTTTGATTTCAAAGGATAAATCTTAATTTTTCTTAGCAATTCATAATTTATTCAGCTTAGTAAACAATGAGTTTCTTGCTGAATTCATTTTCCGATGAAATAAATTTCACGAAATACAAACCTGCTGCAAAATCTACCTTGATTTTGTCTGAGGCAAGATTGTTTAATTGTTGAGTTTTGATTAAACGTCCCTGACGGTCGTAAATCTTCAGTATTGTATCCTTAGTTAATTCAGATGTTTCAAAATTTAAAAATTGATTTCTTGAAATTGGATTAGGATAAAATTTCACCAAAGAATTGTTAAGACCATTGATTCCTGTAGTGGAGACTTCAGCAGTTCTTTCTATGGAGCAGCCTTGTGCATCTACTACAGTTAGGGTGTAAATGCCATCTGCCAAATTGCTTAGATTGGCTTCTTGCGATCCGTTGGACCACACATAGGTGTAAGCTCCCCAACCTCCATTTACTTGTGTTGTTAAATCATTGCCTTCTGTAATTATTTCAACTGTTAATTCGGTTTCTGCCTCTTCAACTGCAAAATCAAAAGAAGTACCGAAGCCTTCTTCATCGTTGATTGAAACACTGTAAGAACCAGGAGATAAACCATCTACTGTCATTTGGCTGGAACCAGTTGACCAGCTAACATCGATATCTCCAGCGCCTCCATCAATTTCATCAATGCTTATTTGACCTGAATCAGCATCTTTGCAATCTACATTGCTAACCGTTGCTGCAAGTGTTAAGTAGTTGAATTGAATTTCAACATTGCAATTATTTTCATCCACTATTTGCAAAGTATTTGGTCCAGCATTCAAATCTGAAGTTTGTGCTTCCTCCGAACCATCAGGCCAAGTATAATCATAAGGATTGTTTCCACCTGTAACCTGAATACTTACTTCGGTTCCGTTTTGCTCAAATACAGTTTGGATCGGCTGATTTGGTTCATCAATTTCAAGTTCAACTTCTTGGCTGAAACCACTTTCTTCATCTGTTATTAATACGGTATAATCATCAGCTTCCAAATCATTTCTGATTTGGCCATTACCACCATCACTCCATTCATAGCTGAATGAGCCACTTCCCCAGCTAGGTGTAATTATTTCAGCAGTTCCATCAGCATCTCCTTTACACTTGACATCGGTCGTTTGGATGATGACAGGCAATTCAAAAACTTCAAATTCTTTGCTTATCTCACAATCATTGGCATCCGTAATATATACGGTGTTAATTCCAAGATCAAGTGCCGATGCCGTTTCACCATTTTCACCACTGGACCAGCTCACATCATACGGTTCCTGACCTCCTATAACTTCAATAGTGGCAATTCCGTTTTCTACCGCTACATTGGCATCCATAGCAGCCGGAGGACTAACATTGAATTCAATGACATATTCGAAGTTGTCTGCTCCATTATCAGTAATCTTTACTGAATAGGTTCCAGGAGGAACATTTAAAGCCTCCGTTCCTGTGAATCCATTGTTCCACAGAATCGAGTAATCTCCTGAGCCTCCAGTAATCTCTCCTAAAATTATTGAGGCAGATAAATCATCAGGGCAAAGAAGTTGGTTGAATTCAACCTCTATATCCAACACATTGAATGCAGCACTGGTAGAACATCCATTTTCATCTGTTATTTCCAATTCGATGCTTTCACCACTTTCAATGTCAGAGATAGTCGAAGCACTTGAACCATTAGACCAACTGTATTCGAAATTGCCGCTTCCACCACTGGTATAAGCAACCAGTGAATCTCCTTCCTGTTTTACCAAAAGGCTGACCCCTTCAGGCGAGATTAAATTTATATCAAGCGTATTTGTCAAACCAAGCGCATCTGTAATCGTTACTGTTTTTAATCCTCCTTCAGTATTGGTCAGATTTGATCCAGTTGAGCCATCATTCCATAAGTATTCGTAAGGTCCTTGCCCACCAATTGCTTGAACATTTATACTGGCATCAGCATAGCCAAAACAAGTAGGGGGTGAAATCTCAATAACCTCTAAATTTAAAAGTTCTATTTCACCAGTTCTAAAACTGTTCAATGACTGTCCTTGACACATGTCTAAATCTGAAAATGGCTTAACCCTCCAAATGTAGTTTTTGTTCATTTCCAAGTCTTCCAATAAAAATGAATTGGTATAAATTAGGGTATCAACAATAGAGATTCCGCCTGATTTGATAACCGTCAAATAAAATCTCGATGCTGCACCAGCATCCCATTGTAATAAAAGACTTTCTGAAGCTAAATTCTCTTGATCATCCACTGGGAAAATTGCTTCCACAATCCCAATTTCTGATAAATCTATATCCGAGTCGAAATCAAGTAGGTATTCTCTTTCGAGATATAAACTTGCATCCATAGCAGCCATTTGTTCTTCAGAAAACCGATCCTTACAAGAAGCTCGCCCATAATTCATAAAAAAACTGGAATCAGGGTTAAAACTGACTCCGAATTTATCCTGAAATGGTCCATCTGGAAAAGGACAAGCACTCCAAGGGTAATTGGCATAATCGGGAGCAGTATCACAAAACAAATCTCCTCGGCTGTAGCAATTTTGGTTAGGGCCGGTTCTGGCGACATTTTCCCATTCAAATTCAGGAATCGGATTTGTGAAATAAGTTTCCGATGCATCCTGAGGCCAACCATCAAAAGTGTGTGGAAGAGAAAAATAATGCCCCAATTCATGAGGGAATGTTGCTGAATTTGGACCGATACAATTTACATTCAATGAAATTATATCACCACCTCCAGGCCACCAATAGCCGCAAGAAGTAAACGTTTCACTTAGAATGAAAACATTAATGACATCAGCTATTCTATATTGATTATAAAGGGTGGCATGTTGATTTGAAGGTGAACCAGAATGTTCCCAAAGAAAGGTGTTATTGTGATACAGAAATTCCATATTGTTGATGAAAATCCTGAAATTTAAACCAGTAGCCTCAAATTGTTGATTGGTTTCACAGACCAATTGAACCAGGTTGTATTCCTCATAGTAGCCAGTTCCTTCATCGGTTCCCAAAATGTGAAATTGAACTGGAAGCCATACTTCACCATCGGCCATTCTGTTGTATGTGGTTCTTTTGTTATTTTGGAAATCCCTTAACCAATCCATTTGCTCATCACCCATAATCGTTCCACAGGGCGTCTGGGAAAAAGCATTTGAATATCCAAGGCAAAAAATCAGCAAGGCGACGCTAAAATATTTGATAAAATTCATAAAATAATGTTCAGTTTGTTTTGGTTAAGATATTTTCCTCAAAATAAGCAATTTGAGCAGCAATCTATGCTAGAAAAGCCTTTGATGTCGTGGAGATTGCGGCTTTATAAAGAATATATCAAATATTAGATGTGTAAATGAACAATTTCAAAGAAACTCATTTGCTAGTAAATGCGTTCAAAACAGTGAATTCACATATCTTTGCATTCAAAATCAGAAAAAATGACTCTAATAGAAGAATTAGAATGGCGTGGGATGATCCACGATATTATGCCTGGAACGGCAGAGAAACTAGCGGAAGGGCCAGTTGCAGGCTATATAGGAACGGATCCAACCTCCGATTCTATCCATATTGGTAATCTAGCTTCCTTAATGCTATTGGTCCATTTTCAAAGATATGGTCATAAACCTTATGCGCTGGTCGGTGGTGCAACGGGAATGGTTGGGGATCCTTCTGGTAAAAGTGAAGAGCGAAATTTGCTATCGGAAGAGGATTTGAACAAAAATGTGGCTGCGATGACCAAACAATTGGAAAACTTGCTATGCCATGATGGAGCAAACAATCCAGTTACTATAGTGAACAATTACGACTGGTTTAAAGGCATTAGCTTTCTTGATTTTCTTAGAGATGTTGGTAAGCATTTAACCGTTAGTTACATGATGGCTAAGGATTCTGTTAAAAGCAGGCTAGAGAAAGGAATCTCTTTTACAGAGTTCTCTTACCAATTGGTTCAGGGATATGATTTTTTCTGGTTGAATAAAAATCACAATTGCATCATTCAATTTGGTGGTTCAGATCAATGGGGAAACATAACGGCTGGAACAGAATTGATCAGAAGAAAGGGTGGAGGAGAAGCTTTTGCTTTTACTTGTCCCTTGATCACCAAATCTGATGGAACCAAATTTGGAAAAACGGCTGGAGGATCAGTTTGGTTAGACCCTGAAAAAACGTCGCCTTACCAATTTTACCAATTTTGGTTGAATGCCTCAGATGAAGATGCAAGCAAATTAATTCGTGTTTTCACTTTATTGGAAAAAGAGGTCATAGAATCTTTGGAAGCAGAACATCAAGAAGCACCACATGCTAGAATGCTGCAGAAAAAACTGGCGGAGGAAGTAACTGTAATGATACATGGAAAAGCCGCTTACGACAAAGCTGTTTCTACGAGTCAACTTTTGTTTGGGAAGGGAAGTAAGGAAGCCTTGGGTGCTTTGTCAGAAAAGGAAATCCTCGAAATATTTGATGGTGTTCCCACCTTCAAACTTGATAAATCTGGACATACGGATGGTCTTGATATTGTCGATTTTTTATCTGATCAAACTGGTATTCTCTCTTCAAAAGGAGAGGCGAGAAGAAGCCTTAAAGAGAATTCTATCAGCATTAATATGGAGAAAGTTGGTCTTGATTCGAAAATCACCGAACAGGATTTATTGAAAGATAAGTTTATCCTTGTTCAAAAGGGAAAAAGAAATAAGTTTCTGGTAATAGCAGAATAAAAAGTACGGTAATGTTCAGAAACATTTGAAGAAAACGAAAGTATTTATTTTTTGAGTACTAGACAAATTATGGCTTTCCTTTGGTGTTTTCAGCAAAGGACCTGGTGAACTTTTATGAAACGAAGCAAAAATGCTTCATTTATGGGGCATAATTAATTAAACAATGTCTAGTTCTCAAATTTATTTTACAATAATCAGAAAAAAAGATAATGAACAAATTGATCTTAATAGTCACTTTCTTGACAAGCCTATCATCGGCTCTTAGTGGGCAGATGCTAAATGATTTGGAAGGTCCTTCTGAGGAGCATGTACTCGTTAAGGGAACAAATGTATTTATGGTTCCTCCTGATAATTTTGAACCTAGTGGCGATTACAAAGGCTTTAAAAACCCTGAAGATCCTTATTCAATGATTATGTTGATGGAAATGCCTGGACCTTTTGATGAAGTCTCCAAGGGGTTTGCGGAAGAAAACAAAGAAGCAATGTTGGCCAATGGTATGGTTCTTATTTCAAAAAAAGAATTTCAAATTGGGACGTATGAGGGCTTGCTGATTGAAATGGAACAAGAGGCTGGACTTAGCATTTTTTATAAAACCGTTGTGATTTATGGAGATGCCAATAATACAGTAATGATAAACGGGATGTCGCTTAAAGAATCAGATGAACTTGTCAAGCAGATCAAAGAAAGTTTAAAAACGGTTTTTGTAGACGAGAAAATGACGATTGATCCTAGGGCTGAGCTTTCTTTTATGGTGGATGAAAGTGTTGGAGGCTTACAATTTATTGGAGTTGTTGGAAATGGAGTTTTATTTAATCGTGATTTAAAAACGCCAACAGAAAGCGAGGATAAATTAAGCCTAATGGTTGATAAATCTTATGCGAAAGTTCCAGTGACAGATGAAAAAGCTTTTTGTATTTCAAGGGTTGAACAATTTCCTGGAGCCTTTGAAATAATGGAAGAAAAAGGCATAAACAAAGTTAGCATTGATGGATTAAATGGATACGAGCTTCATGCCATTAATAATGAAGATGGATCAGAAGAATTGTACCTTATAAATTTATTTGAAGAAGACGGTGGTTATTTCATTATTTTTTCAACCTACCTGGCGGGAAGTGAATCAGCTCAAAGAGATATTCAAAAAGTGATCAAAACTTTTAAAAGAAAATAACAACAGAAAATGACCTAGTTTCTTATTATATTTCCTTGAAGACAACAATTAAGGCTTTGATTCGTAAATATTAGGTGGTTTTGACCCTCTACCTTTATGAAATATTTTTTAATAATATTTGTTCCATTCATTTTGCTTTGCTGCAGTTCATTTGCCCAAAACGGGGATATGAATTTGCAAGACCTTAAGCGAGTAGTTCAACGTTTGGACAATGGAGAGCAGATTGACAAGTTGGATGTCGAGTTTCGCGATATTTTATATGACATCAATCGCTCCGATCTTAGCAAATCTGATGAAAGCTACCTTTTACAGATTGCAGAGATCATGCTTCGTTCTGATAGGGTTGTTTTTGAAATCAATGCCCATTCCTGTCCTTTTACTGATGAATTTGAAGATCGCTTAAGCGCTGATCGATCTTTTGAAATTAAAGAGTTGCTATTAGATCAAGGAATCGACCCCGATCGGATCAAAGTTAATAATCTCAGCAATAAGTTTCCTTTGATTCAATCAGACTCCGTTGATACTTCATTGAATCGACGAGTGGAAATAAGTTTTATCCCAACGGTTCTTGCAGATTACCTAGATGTCATTGTTCTTAAAAGTGGTGAAGAGATATCAGGCCGTGTTACAACGGCAAATGTCGAAGTCGTCAAATACAGAGATTCCAACAACAAGGTAAGAAAGTTTAGAACAGAGGAAGTCAAAGAGGTTCGCTTTCAAGATGGAGATGTCTTGGTCTTTGACAAGGGCGAAAACGAACCCAAAGAACAAAGCGTTAAACAAAATAAGATCCGAACTAAAAAAAGTGGAGACGTAAGCGATTCGGATAAGATTAAAAGAATTTTTAGTGGAATCAATTTCAAGGGAAAAAAACTTAGATTAAGAGAGCCAGACATCTTTGGTAAAAATGTTTTGATTGTTCAGGGAGCTTACAACATCAAAAGTAACCTTGGACCGAATTATAAATTGAGAGAATCTAAAACCAGTTTCCCTAGACTTTCAGCAACCATAGAGTACGGCCTGTTCAAAAATGTAGGAATTGGAATTACTGCTGGTCTTGAAAAATGGGGAATCAATCCACTGGAATTTGAGTATACTTATTCTTCAATTGGTGTCAGGGCTGCATTCCACATTGCCCTTCATCCCAGTGTTGATCCATATTTTGGAATTGGGGCAAATTACCGAACAGTAAGCTTTGTAAATGATCCTGAATTGTGTGGTGAGGATTGGGCAGGATTCAGACACGAACAATCCAATTCTTCTTGGGGTTTTGATCCGTTTATCGGAATAAGAGTTTTCTTAAATGATCGGGTAGGGATGTTTGGTGAAATAGGATCCGATGCTTTGAGCTTTTATAAGCTGGGTTTCCAATATGTTTTGGTTAAAAAGTACAATCGAAAAAATAAAGTTCTCTGATATACTTACATTGCTTGGCTCGCATTGCATGCGAATCCGCAAAAAAATACAGAATTAATAATAAAAAAAAATCAATTCATTCTTGAAGAATTTTAAAATACATATCGTTGGACTGCTGCTAGTTGCTGGAATATTTTCCTGTAACCAATACGATGAGTTATTACCAGAAGATGTTAGTACGACCATCAATTCTAATATCATCAGAACCAATGTTAGTACAATTGAAGAGGAGATTCTTGAATTTGAAATAGATCTGTTTCTTGCAAATTCTTTGGGCAATTACATTACATTGAAGCGCGAGTTTTTTGAAATAGATTTGACCTTATTTGAAACGATTGATCTCAATGTAGAATTGATGGAATTGGAATGTTCAAAGGACTTTCCGAAAGATGATTCGGTTGGTCCATATTCAGCTTCTATTCTGATTGATCAGTCTGGTAGTATGTTGAACAATGATGCAGAAAATAATCGAGTGGCCATCGGTAAAAAAATTATAGAAGGAGCTGGCCCTGACGATGAAGTTGCTGTGACTGCATTTGCAGGTACTACAAGTTCAGCAAATGAAGCTGTAACCATTGTCCAGAATTTCACAATGGACAAAGATTCTCTTTACGATGCTATGGATTTTTTGATTGGCAAAACTGGAGGGGGAACCCCACTTTTTAATTCTTTGAATACTGCAATTAGCCAAACAATTGCAAATGCTAGCAATCCAAGAAAGGCAGTAATTATTTTGACAGATGAGGGTGCCAGTGACTTTAGTGAGCGAGTAGATTCTTTACTCTGCTTGGTTCGATTCAATGAGGTAAAAGTGCATACGGTTTCTATCAAAACCAATCCATATACCAACAAAGAATTAAACACCTTGGTTGTTGGTTCAAATGGTGTAATCATGAATACGGAACAGGGTTTGAATATTCCATCTTTGGAGAGCCTAATGAACAATGAATATGCAAGTAACGAGCTGTACGATTTCTTTTACCGTACTAGCTGGAGAACCACAAAACCATTCGAAGATGCTTGGAATATTGGTGACATTTTAAGAGGCACACTAAAGATTAAGCTTTCGGATGAATACGAGGTTTCCTTTCCGTTCAAGTTGTTGATTTGTTAGGTAAAGCTTTTGGTCTTTAGCCTTTGGCTTTTGGCTTTTGCCAGGAATATTAATGATAATATCCCCCCCCCAAAAAAAAAAACTAATAACCTGAGTTCGACTTTTAACTTGTTGGTATTCAATTGATAAAGTAATTAGAATTTTTAATTTAGCGATTAATTGGACATTTGTCATTTTAGCGTAAGAATTTTCTTAAATCCGTTAAGAAAAAAATTCTGTTTGAG
>CALBCY010000004.1 GCA_937927195.1 uncultured Chitinophagales bacterium | reverse complement strand
GGGTCAAGCCCAAGATGACGGATGGTTCGTGGTTGAGGGTAGTTTGTGGATCGTGGTGGTTTGTAACAGGTGGTTCACGAGACTGGTGCGCCAGCCCGGCTAGGGTCAAGCCCAAGATGACGGATGATTCGTGGATGGTTCGTGGTTCAGGGATCGTGGTTCGTGGTGGTTTGTTTTGATGAACATTATTTTTTAACCTGACGGCTAAGCCATGATTTGTCTAGTATTCAATAAAGCGATATAATGCATTTCATTATATAGATGTCAGACTCATCATTTAAGCTAGAAAAAAGTCAATAGATATCCCAATAGCGCTCCTCCTAAAACGATGAAGGCACTGTTGATTTTCCTGAATTTAAATACAACAATTAAACTAAGAATTGCAATAACAATGGTTCTCCAATCGATAAGGCTTTCTTTGGCCATTTCATAACATACTGCTACGATCAATGCCAAAGCAGCAACATTCACTGCGTCCAAAATTGCTCTGGTTAATTTTGACTTTTGCAATTTTGGAATCAAAGGATTTAACAACAATACAAAAAAGAAAGATGGCAAGAATATTCCAAAAGTTGCCGCCAATGCTCCTGAAAATCCATTCATTTGCCAGCCAATAAAAGTTGCAGTTGACAGAACTGGCCCAGGTGTGATTTGACCAACAGCGACTGCATCGATCAATTGCTGCCGAGTTAACCAACCATTCATAACCAATTCAGTATCAAGGAAAGCAAAAAGAACGTATCCGCTTCCATATAGGATTGCCCCAATTTTAAAGAAGCTAAGGAAAATTTTGAAACTCCCCATTGTTAAATACTCATTCGTTGGCACCAATAATAAAGGGAAAAAATTTCCGATAGAATTGATATTTTTACTACCGTAATAAACAAGAAAACCAATTAATCCAGCAATAAAGAGAATGGCAAATTCATTGAATCCTAAAATTGAAGCGATCCCTGCCAGTAATCCAAGAACGGCTAGATAATTATTTTTAATTGCCTTTTTCCCAAGCCTGAAACCTGCAAATAAAATGATGGAAATAACGGCTGGTTTTATTCCATAGATGAAGGGTTCTACTTCAGGTAATTTTCCGAATTGCTGATACATCCAAGCAAAGATTGAAGTAATCAAAACAGCAGGGAAGATGAAGCAAAAGCCCGCTGTAAAAAGTCCTTTCCAACCTCCACGTTCATAGCCACAATGCATGGTCATTTCTGTGGAATTTGGCCCAGGAATTAGATTGGTTGCTCCGACCAAATCAAGGAAGTGTTCTTGGGTCATCCATTTTCGTTTTTGGACGACTTCGTCTTCCATCATGGCTATGTGACTGGCTGGACCACCAAAGGCAATGCATCCCAATTTAAAGAAAAGAAGGGCGATTTCCGATAGCTTGTTTTTTTGATTTTCTACTGACATCGAAACAATGAAATTTGCGCTTTCAAGGTAGTTGTTTTACAAGGCAATGGCAAATTTGTAAGGTTTTAAGCAAAAAGCCATCACAAGACTACTGGTCAAGTGATGGCTAGATAAAACTAACTATTTTTATGCTTCACAAATTTCACCAAGGCAATCATGCCGAGAATAAAGCTGATTAAAAGTAGAATGATTTGAAAGCTCTTTATGTAAGTAGACAAGGTTCCCAATATTGCTGCTCCACCAATCCACAGAAGCAATGAACTGATCCAGCAGCAACTGGTTCCGAGCATGAAAGCAATGAGGCTGGCCCAAAGGCTTTTCCTGTGATTAGAATTCTCTTTCATCCTCCTTCCTTATTTGGTGGCACTGATTGAAATACTCTTTACTCTTGACGCAATGTCTTTGGCTTCTTCACTGTTGATGTTGAAATTCAAATCTTTGGCAATTTTCATTAACTGTGGATCCGTAAGCATTAGCTCAAGTGGAAAATCTGTTTTCGTTTCAATTTTGATGTTTTTAAAACCAGCATTGTGGATGTATCCCATATAGTCTTCCAACTTTTCCGCTCCTGATACACAAGCAATATGCCCTGCCAATGAGTCTTTAATAAAATCAGGTAAATCTTTTTCCAGGATGATGTCGCTGACAGAAAGTTGCCCGCCTGGTTTGAGGACTCTGTAGGCTTCATTGTAAACATCGCCTTTGTTTAATGAAAGGTTGATCACACAATTGGAAATTACATGATCGGCCAAATCATCTTCTAGCGGCAAGCTTTCTATATCACCTTTCACGAATTCAACATTGTTGTATTTTCCTTTTTTGGCATTTTTCTTAGCCAAATTCAACATGTCCTCTGATAAATCTATTCCAATGACCTTGCCTGATTCTCCAGTTATGGCTGAAACAATGAAAGCGTCAAAACCAGCTCCAGAGCCTAAATCAATGATGGTTTGTCCCTCACTTATTTTGCTTAAAGCAGCGGGGTTTCCGCAACCAACGCCGAGGTTTGCACCATCTGGGACGGAATTTAATTCTTCGGCTGAATAGCCAATTTTTGCACCAACTTCATTGGCAGTTTTTGTGGGATCGCAGCAGGCAAAAAGTTTGGTCAATATTCCCCCTTGGGTGGCTTGAGCCAATTTTCCGTAACTGTCGATGACTGATTGTTTTACTGAACTTGAATTCATTTCTAATTTTTTAATGATTAAATATGATCCAAATTTCGGCCCTAAAACAATGATATCAATTGACCCAGGTCAAGTTCGCATTATTTTATTGCGAATCCTACTTAAGGTCTCAGGAGCTATTTGTAAAAAAGAAGCCAGGTAATTGAGTGGAACTCGTTGCAGTAGTTCTTCATCGTTTTCAAGGATTTGAAGGTATCTTTCAGTAGCTGAAAGATCATTGAGCATCCTGTTGTGGGTATCTGTTATTAAATATTCGTTTTCTGATGCTATTCGACCCAACTGCTGCCAGAAAATGCTGCTGTTGTACAATTTTTGAATAGACTCATAACTTATAACCAATAAAGTAGAATCTTCAATTGCTTGAATTGCAATGTCGCTTTTCTCTTGTTTGATAAAACTACGATAAGAGGTGGTAATGGAATTTTCCCTGCAGAAACAATGGGTTACTTCTTTGCCATCATTCAGATAAAAAAGGCGAAACAATCCTTTTTCGATAAAACCAAGGCTGCGACTTATTTTACCATGATTCAAAAAATAGCTTCCAGCTTCGATGTTCTTTTTGCTTATAAAGGGAAGTGCAACTTGAAATACTTCAGGAGTATAATTGGGAAATTGCTGAAGATATTTATTGAATTGTTCCAAGCGTATTATATTTTTTTATTTCACAAAGAATTTCACGATGAATTTCACAAAGATACAAAAGGGAATTCGATGAGAAAACCAATCTATAGATTAGAGAGAAGATTAAGCATCGTTTACTGAATCCAATTGTTTTATAAAAAAAACATCATCTATTGGATTGTTGATAAAATCTTCAGGGAGATCTTCTTTTTCTACTTTTTGAAATCCATTTTTTAAATAAAATTTGTGTGCGGCCTTGAATTGGCTCATGGTTCCTAAATATATATTAGAAAGATTCTCCGATTGGCACCAATCGATCAATACCCGAAGAAGTTTTTTAGATGTTCCTTGTTCTGTCCCTCTGAATTTTTTTCTGACAAACATCATTTTCAAAACAGCATCCTGCTGGTTTAATTTGATTGCAGCAATTGTTCCAATGACTTGTTGATCAAAAAGAGCGAGCCAATATTTGTCTAAAGCAATTTTTGATTTCTGAGGAAGTTTGGAGGTGGGAGCAAAAATGGAGGTTTCAAATTCATGTGAAATTCTCTGCACCATTGATTTTACCCGGCTTTCGTATTTTTGTTCAAATAAAATTATTTCGATCATGGTCTTCTTCCTATACTTGTTGCACAATTTGATGAATTTTTGGGCTAACAAAGAATTAAATGAGGAGGATTTTGAAGATCAGAAAAAATAAAGTGTGAGAGTGCTGGAAAGTTGTGGCCCTCGCTTGAATCCCTCCCTAAACTAAAAGTTGAGGGAGGGCGGGCATTTTTTTTTAAACTCCGAATTGTCTTAAGTGATGATCGACGTGTTTGTAGGCAAAAATATCGATTTCTTGTTTACTCATTTTACCGAAAAAAGGATGGATAAAATCATTGTAATCAGCGGAGGACTTGGTTGTATATTGTTCAAGTGCATTGATCCACAATTTCTTTAGATGCTCAATTGTTGTGTATACTTTTTCGAATTTCAACTGAGGATGTGTCGGTAAATTTTGCTTTAATTCCTTGTCATTTTTCAAGATCGGTTTCAAGGCCCTTTTACCGATTATACGTCCCAAAAACCTTGTGGGATAACGTTGTTCTTTTAACAACACAAACTCGTTTTCAATGCAATGTCTAAGCATCTGATAAATATTCATTTTACCCCAATTTGCTGTAGCAGTTGGACCTAAATTATCGATTCGTGATTTGAGTTCATTGATTGTGCTTGGATCAAATATACTTTTCATTGCTTTAGGGTTTAATTGATTAATTAATGTTCTTTCACCCTAATGACGAAACCGTATTTTATTTTGGGGACAAATGGATATTATTTTTTTGAAATTTACTTTGTTGTACAAACTCCAAACTCAAACTAAAGGTTCAATTTCATTTTTCAATGCCATTAAAAATGGACTGCTTTTAGATTTTATCAATTTACCATTTTCACAATTCTGAATCCATTCTGAGAATTCCGTTTCATTTGGGTTGACTTCCACGACAAAACCATCATTGGCTATTACGTTGTCAACTATTTGGTTAGGCAAAGCTGTTGCGCCTGAAGTTCCGATCACAAACAATAATGCTGTGTTATATGAAATTTTAAGTACTGTGTCGAGTTTAAAAAACTTTTCATTATAATATTCATCGAACCACAGTACATGTGGCCTTAAAGCTTCTCTACAGTTTGGACATTTCAAAATTTCAGATTCTTTATCGGACCACTGATCTTTCTTTCTATTCAATAATTCTATGCCATTGGGGAATGGAAACAATTCATCAGAACAATCATCGCCACACCTCATAAAATCATGATCGCCGTGAATCAAGAAAGTTCTTTCTTTAGAGCTACCCGCTTTTTTATGCAAGCCATCTACATTTTGAGAAATTAATGCAAAATTGTCTTTCAACAATAACTCAATTTCTTTGAGCATAAAATGATTGGAGTTGGGCGCTGCAAATGCTGTTATCGACTTTCTGTATAGATAAAATTTATTGACTTCATTCGCAGCAATATTGAAGAATTTTTTGGTTCCTATTTGTTGAGCCATATAGTTTTTAGAACCGATACGCCAATAACCACCTTCGCCCCTAAAGGTGGGAATACCACTTTCAGCAGAAATCCCAGCTCCCACTAAAAAAGAAACTCTTTTACCTTGTTTTAAGCAGTATTCAATTTGTTCTATTATGCTTCCTTCAATTTTCATTTCACTTTACAACTTCTTCCAAAAAACAACTTTGTCGTCACCCTCTTCCCAAAAATCTCGTATAATTGCTTCTTTGGAATAGTTCAGCTTTGTGTAGAATTCTCTGGTCAGTTTAAAATCTTCGCTGCTTGAAGTTTCTACAATTAATATTCTGTTTCCCTTATCAATCAATAATTGTTCAATATAGTTCATCATTTCACCACCTATTCCTTTTCCTTGAAGTTCTTTTTGGACTCCAATGGCATACAAATTATAGGTTCCTTTTGTTAATTTTTCTGCAGCACAGAATCCTATGGCAACTGGCTTATTGTTTACAGTTTTAGTAAACCAATACTCTGGGGATTCTGGATTGATAAAGAAATCGGCCGACATATCATCCAGCATTTCAGATGGGAATAATTCAATGGAATCCAGAACTTTCTTGAGGGCCGGAAGGTCTTCTTTTGTTATTGCTCTTACAGTGTTTGTCATCGTGTTTGTCATTGTGTTTGGGTCTGTATTTGGGTTTGGTTTGTCTTTAGGTTTGTCTTTGGGTTAGGCTCCAGATCATTTACCCAAAAGTGGTTTATCCTTGAGCAGGTGATATTGTAAAGCCATACCAATGCATTCTTTCAATTCATTGGTGGGAATTTCATCATTTAAACCAAAGAGGATGGCCCTGTTTTTTTCGTATTTAAACAAATCTCCATAAACTGCTCGGAAGGTTTCAACCAACTTACTGGTGCATTTAAAATACATTGCATAATGATCTGGTGATTTGGTTTTCCAATCCATCCGAATGGTGCTTCCTTTTTTGACCAGATAACTTGGCTCGCCCCATTTGAGCGTTTCTTCTAAATCAGTTATGCTTTCAATTTCTTCAGCTTTCTCCAAAATCAATTTCCTAAGAAATTCCATTTTCTTTTTAATTTGAGGTGGATAGGCTTTGAATTTCCCCTCCATTCTTGGATCTATATTAATTGCTAACTTCTTCATTCTTTTTAAATATGCTTATCGAGAACTGGACATTTTCTCAAATCAAAAAACAGCTTGATTTTGGTCTTTTGGTCTTTTGGTCTTTCTAGTGGTCTTATGATCAATAGCCGTCAAGTTAAATATTTAATATTCATCCAAACATTATTCTTGACAAGGTTTTGTTGCTATCCAGCTTGTACAAACCAGCTTGAATCACGAACCATCCATCTCTTGGCATGAACAAAACATGACAAGATTATACATGTTGATCAATGAGTATTTGGTTTCCATCAGGATCGACTAAAACAATACTGGCTGGACCAGATTTCGTTGTGTCTGCTTCAATTAGAAGGGGAACATTTTGCTCTTTCAAATTTTGTTGAATTTCACGCACATCATCAAACTCTTCCAATATTTGAGCTTTTTGATTCCAACCAGGATTAAAGGTCATGATGTTTTTGTCAAACATGCCTTGAAACAGTCCTATGGTTGAGGTTTCATTTTGCATGATTAGATAACTCTTTTTTTCATCCCCTGCGAATACCGAAAATCCCAGTTTTTCGTAAAATTCCTTTGAGGCATTTAAATCTTTTACTGCAAGACTAATTGAGAAAGCTCCAAGTTTCATGTTGTTGATTTTTGAATGTTGCTTAATGAATGTTGCTGATTCTACAGTTCAAAATTCCGAAGGTTCGGTTTTGATTCTTGTTTTAAGAAGCATTAAACTGATTTATCATAGGCTTCTTTTATCCATCCTTTTAATTCTTTGTCTATTTCTTCTGATGATGAAATTTTTACTCTATGTGTACACATCGTCCCAAATGGTCCAGAGTTTTCAAGCCTTTCAGTTATGGCCTTATCCTTTAGTTTGAACCCTAAGTCGATTCTAGTTTTCGTTGCTGGTTTGATTAAAACAAACTGCCTCTTTCTAATAAAACTTACGCTCCCTTTTTTGAGTGCAACAGTGACGTCATTTCCCAGTTTATTAATATAACTCAGCAACTTCTGATAAATAGGAAAAAGGACTTCCTTTCCCTTGTATTGAATTTCAAGCAAATCGTCTGAACTGGTGTTTTCTTCTTTAGAAAGACTAACAATGGTGTTGGCAAATCCATGTGTTACTCCATGTTCTGTTTTTAAAAACTTCACACCTTCACTGTGTTTGGCAAATGCTTTTTGTTTTAAAATTTTCACCCAAGCTTCCAAGGACTTGCCTGTTTTTTCTGGCATGTTGTCAATCATGGTTTTTAAGGCCTTGTCCATTGGTAAAGATTTTGATGTTGGACCATCATGAAAAAAATTGGTTATAGCTATTAGATTAATACTTTAAATCAATACAAAATAAAGAATCAATGCTTAAAAACAAATTTTTTTGTGAAATGCATTCCAATTTAACCCCTATCACTAATAGAGCATTTAATGAGTCTGCGAATTATTTCGGATGGTACATTTCCCCAGACTTTTTGAGCTTTTTCAAATCCAATTCGATCTTTTTGGTTTGCTTATTGACATACATTTCAGTTTGATCTGTGCTGTGGGGATGGCCTTCTCTAAGGCTGTTTCCAAAAGCATTGATGGTGTTCATTTCTTCCAATCCATCCTTGCCGTATTTGGCGTAAATTATGTAGGTATCACCATGCTTGATTTTCCATTTCCCTTTTTTGTATTTCTCAAGATGACAGCAGGCAAGTGTATTTGGTCCACCATACATTGGCATTTCAACATCGTGACGTACGGCTTTTTGGATTTTACCTAATTCTACTTCCAAAGTTCCATAGTGTTTCATTAGGAATTTTTGAGATTTACGCAATGCTTTAACGATCTCTTCTTCCGGCATATCTTTTTCGATGTTTCCAAATTGAGTTCTAACATATTTGGTGACATGCATGCTTGTCAATGCAACTGCTGAGGCTTGTTTGTTGTCTATGGTAAATTCCCCATTCCACTCATCAAACACTTTTTTTAGATCAGCAAACTCTGGGTATTTGGCTAAATAAACAGGAATGTCACTGCAGTTCATACAGTTTCTAAAAGACATGTTGTTTTTGTCCAAACTGACATCTTCCCTTATTTCTCTCGCCTCTTCAAAACTGATTTTATCGTATTTTTTTATTAACCTTTCAAAATTATTTGCTCGGATGGTATTGCTCGTTAACAAACCAAAACTTTTTGGGAAATCTTCAGGCTTAAGGTTTTCTTCGGGAGCAGACATTCGAAAAACGGTATTGTTGCAGTTGTAAACATAGCCGCATTTTGGGTTTTTGATTCTCGGCAGATCGGCTATCGGATGGACTTTGTCAAAGTTCCAATTGTTGCCTGAAGTATTGCCATCCAAAACTTTTGTCCAATCATATTTTTCGTCTCTAAGTGGATGAATAAAATTGCTTAAATGAAAAATATTACCATCCTTATCTCCATAAGTAATGGTTTGTGCAACTAGACCTTGAAGATCTAAAGCCGCTTCAAATTCTTCGATATTTTTTGCCAGTCCCATTTTATACCATTGTTCCGGGCCTTTCAGATTATAAGAAGAATGTATTTTGAAAGAATAATAACCCGATTTCTTTTTGAAAGTTGGTCCGTATTTACTCATGAAATATTTTTTACTTACAGGGATGGTAAGTGGGCCAACTTTGACTTTTAATTTTACTTTTTTTTCTTCTAATTGTAACCATTCACCATCATACTTGTATGCTAGTTTTTCGTTGGGATTCATTTCAAGCTTATAAATATCAGCACAGTTGTGATAATTGGTTGTGTGGGACCAACCCAAATTTCTATTGGAACCAATAACGGGAGTCACTCCTCCAACAGAGAAGGTAACACCATACATTTCATACCCCTCTTCTGAATGAAGGCTCACTTCCCAGAAGTTACCCATTTCATTCAATGGTTGATGAGGATTTCCGACTAGATAGGTTTTACCATCTGTTGTAAATTCAGGACTGTAAGCCATCGCATTGGATCCTTTACCAGCATTTTCCATCAAGGTTTCATAGTCAAAATCATCGCTGAGAATTTTTCCCAATTCCATAATAGAGCCATGCATCAAGTGGAACTGAAGCGTATAATTGGCCAGGATGTTGCGAGCATTGATCGGAAACATGCCTTTTTGAATCACCTCAGATGGATGCGTCTCAGCATACTTATTGATCGCAGCAGCATAGGCATTCAGAATTGTTTCCATTTCAGGGCTAACATCTTTTTCATAACGTTCTTCCACAAACTTTTCAATTTCAAAAACCTCAAAAAGTAAATCGAGAACAGCTCCGTCTTTTCCAATAATTCTTCCCGCCATTCCTTTTGTAGAACCAAAATTTCCTTGCATCAGTGGGAAATTATCTTCACATTGCGCCCAAGCCAAACCGTAAACTGCCTCAGCATTTGTTTTGGTGAAAATATGAGGAATCCCGTATTCATCTCTGACGATGTCAATGTTATTGACATCGATGTCTTGAGCAATAAGGTTGGTGAAAGTAAATAATGATGTGACTGAAACAAAGAAGCTAAAAAGAAATTGGTTTAAAAGTGTGTTTTTCATAATGAGTTAGGTTGTTCTTGTCAAAGGGTATAGCCGATCAATTATCTGGCTAAAATCTTGTACAATCGAATTTTGGTGATTGCCAAAAATAAGGATTAAAAATGAAATGGCTAGTATGAGTCTTAATCTATTGCAGCCTTTGTTTTTCATAAGCCATCAGTGGCCTTCAGTCTATTTGAATTTTTATTATTCAGGGAAGTATTTCTGGTTCAATCGACCTGCCAAATCAATGATGTCCTCCATTCTTGCCAAAGAAAGCTTCCAGTATTGTGGGATGCTTTCTGCTGAATAATAAATGCCGGCCAATCCACCTGTAATTGCTGCTGTCGTATCCGTATCATGTCCGAAATTTATAGATTTAAGAACAGCTTCTTCGTAATTATTTGTATTTAGGATGGTCCAAAAACTGGCTTCGAGTGACTCAATAACATAACCGCCAGACATTATTGTTTTTTCCTCTGCTTTTGAAATATCTTGTTCTATTATCCTCTTGAAATGAACCCGCTCCGAATCAGCAAAACCGATTTCTTCCCAAAAGTTTTGAATGTCTTTTTTAACCATCATATAGGCTTCAGTTTTATTCAAACCATCCCATAAATTTTCTGCAAACTTTAAATAAATCAAGCAAGAAAATGCTGCCCTTATGTGTTTGTGAGTTAGCGCGGAGTTTTCCCAAACAATGTCAAACTGCTGTTGTAGCCCTTTGCCTTTAATTTCAAAAATCAAAGGTAATATCCTCATCAAAGATCCATTGCCATTGTCGCCCTCTTTGGCTTGGCATTTTAATAATTTCAAATCTTCCTCCCGATTTTCAATCAATATTTTTGCTAGTTCTGAAATTGATTTTGTGGTGGTAATTCCTATATCGAAAACGGTTCCTCTTGCCGTCCAATAATTTTGATCGCGCCATTTTATGAAATTAACTGCTGCCTTTTTGAGGTCATAACCACTGGTCATTGCCTCAGCGAGACAGAAAGTCAAAGAACTGTCATCAGACCATGTCCCCGGTGCCTGATTGTGTACTTTATATCCAACCATATCTTTCGCTGGGTTTGCTTGCATTTCCTCTCTCGAAGAAAACTCGTATGGCACTCCCAGGGCGTCACCAACTGCTACACCAAATAACAAGTCGAGGCAGATATTTTTCATATTGGTTTGTTTTACATTTACAGGTTACCTTGCATGAAATTCATTTCATCCAACCTACTAAAAATACTATTCAGAAAATCCAAGCTGTAAAGAACAAAGTTTATCTATTGGGTAAATCATCGGATAATGCTTTCTATAATTTCATTAAACTTTTCTGTTTCATCATAGAAAGGTCGATGTGCAGAATGCTCAAAAGTGTAAAAGTTTTTTTGTGGTGCTTTGACTTTACTGTAAAATGCTTTTGCAATAGAGTATTCGACGAGGTGATCGTGCTTGCCATGCAGGAAAAACAAAGGGACTTCAAGACTGTCAATTGAGCTTAAAAAATTAGCTTGAACAACATCGTCTTGAAGATTACTCAATCCAAAAGCATTGCCATTAAGGATGTTGTATTTTTCCAAAACTGTGTACTCGGGTAAGTCGAAAATGATGTCCTTGTAAATAGATAAAATTTCTAATTCTTTTCCTGCTGAAATGCTTCCTCCATATTTACCCACCATCAATCGTTGGACGTCCATATATTCGAGCCAAGTTTTTCCCGAAGCAAGTGAATCAGGGAATTCAAGATTTTTTAACTGGTTCAAAACTTCTTCATCTTTCCTTTTTACAGCTTCTGTTTTTATCCATTCAAGGGACAATTTCTCCGATTGATATTGATTGGCTATTTGCCCTATTCCAATATAGGAATGAAATAGTTCGGGATATTTATGGATTATATTTACACCAATAAATGCTCCCCAAGAATGTCCTAGTAAATAGACTTTTTCTTGATTGAATCGATTTTGCAAATACTCTGTAATTTCCTTTGCATCTTCAACAAACTGATTTACGGTCATACTGCTTTGGGGAATGGAACTTGAATAAGATTTTCCCGCTCCTCTTTGCTCCCAATACGCCAAAACAAATTCTTCTTCAAGATTGTTGTCATTGTCGTTAATGAAATGGTATCCCGAGAAACCTGGACCACCATGGAGGAATAACAATACCGCTTTCGAAGAATCGACTGAGCGAATTATCAAGTTTTGTTCTATTCCACCAATTTGCAACTTTTCGATGCAAGAAATACTTTTAGGATGATCACCTGAAATTGGAATGGCTTTGCCAGGGCTTTTTATAAAAATAAAAATGACCAAACAGACCAAAAGAAAAATTAGCAAAAAAATCAGTCTAAAAAACTTCCTCATTCATTTCGTATTTAAAGGATTTACCTCTTATGACAGCAATTTAGCAACTTTTTTCCAATGCTCTTTCCAATGCTCTTTTCAATGCTCTTTTCAATGCTCTTTTCCATGCATAAACAAAGTAGCATTATTCTATTCCAAAATGCACCTTGTAATCCTGAATACTTTTTTCAATAATGGAATGCCCAACAAGGCTGCTTTGAAATTCTTCTACCTCAACCGTTTTGTTTTCTAGCTTTTTGTAATCCTCGAAAAAATTCTTGAGTTCTCTAAAAAAATGGGCTGGCAATTCAGAAATATCGTTTATAAAATTAACACTCATGTCGTGCTCAGCAACGGCAATTATCTTGTCATCTTTTTCACCATCATCAAACATTTCCATTACACCGATAACTTTGGCAGAGACGATGCACATAGGAACTATATCGATCGAAGAAAGGATAAGAATGTCCAAGGGATCTTTGTCGTCGCAATATGTTTGTGGGATGAAACCATAATTAGCAGGATAGTACATAGAAGAAAATATAACCCTGTCCATTAAGAGCAAGCCAGATTCTTTATCCAGTTCATATTTGGCCCTTGTATTTTTGGGAATTTCAATTATTCCGTTAACGATTGCAGGGGATTTAGGCCCCACGCTTACTTTGTGCCAAGGATTGGATTTGTCTATCATTGTTAGTTTTTATTGTTTTGTACTAAAAGTCTTTTGTTTAGCGGATTTAAAAGCCACTATTTAATCCCTAAGATCCTTCCGTGAAACAAGAATCTATTGGGTTGAAATATTTCACTCTAAAGTAAACTTATTTAAGTAGAATTAAACAATGAAAGGTTCTTTTTTCAACTCCTTGCATTCAATAAATATAATCAGTAAATGTTTATCAATTATTTAGAATTGATTAGGGATTGAAATCCTCCATAAACCATTTTTTTCGCATCAAATATTATCCTCGAAGGATTTGTCAATGGAGCTATTAAATCCGTCATTCTAGGGTCAGTGGCGACTCGTTCATTTGCAAGGTCGCGGGACTCTCGTGAATCAAACACTACCCATCCAAATATTATTGATTCCTCTTCTTTGGCTTCCAAGAATTGTGGGAAAGAACGAGTGCCTTCTAATTTCATATCTTCACCGACATATTCTAAATAGGCAAGTGCACCATGTTCCTTCCAAATCTCAGCCACCTTTTCAGCTACAAGTTTGTATTCGTTCAAATATTTTTGTGGAATGGGTAGAACGAATGCGTCTATGTAATTTGACATGTTTATAATTTTTAATTAATACGAAATAACTTTACATTCTAAGACCTTTGGGGATAACTCCAAAGGGGAGCCGCGTTTCGCCACGTTTCACGCACCTTTGGGGATAACTCCAAAGGGAAGCAACGTTTCAAGCACCTTTGGGGATAATTCCAAAGGGAAGCTTTGTTTCGCCGCGTTTAATACTATAAAGAGTATAGAAAGAATATTCCAATAGTTGAAACTAAAACAAATGCACTGAACATAGTCAATTTTGCCGTCTTTTCTTCAATGCCAAAAACGGTCTTAATCTCAGTATTATTGATTATGATTAAAGAAGCCAAATAAAAGAAAGCACTTACAATGACTGTAAAGTCAAGATTCATACTACTATTAGTATATTTAAATTTGTCTAAAAAATAGAAAATAATTCCCAAAGCAGATAAAAAGTTGAAAGTAATGAAGAAGGTCAATGCAAGCCAGCCTATTTTTTTTCTTTTCCAAAACAGAAAGACCATGATTGGCAACAGAATAATTGGCAAGAAAATAAATATTGTGGACCAATCCCAATTAATAAAATCATCAAAAATTAAGAACTTAAGCAAATCGAATTGTTGATAAATTTGATAGGCAGCGAGAAGTCCAAAAGATATAACGAATAGTCTAATCTTAGTATTAACATTAGAAGTTTCCTCTTGAACAGGATTGACAGAATTGAGCATTCCTATTCCTACGTTTTTAACTTTTTCTGTTCGCTTTTGAAACAACCTTTCGGTTTTATAAATCTCTTCCTTAATGCCATTTATTTCATCCGCTCCTACTCCTCTTTTTTTTAATTCTTGGCTTGCAGCTTCTATGGCTTCGGGTTCATAATTATCGAGATCCTCCATTATCTCTATCAGCCTTCGATTGTCGAAGGATTCGAATCTTTTCTGAAATTTGTTCATTGCTCTATAGACAAGTTAAACTATTAATTTAAATCTAAACTTTCTGACTTTGCAAAAAAAATATAATGAATTTTTCTTATGAAAATACAAAAAATAAGTTGAACAGTGGTTTACGGGCATTGAGTTGCATTTACTAAAGCCTGCTTGTCAATTACTGATGGGTCATTTGCGAATAGAGGACTGCCAGCAGCTAAGCCATTAAGGAACGATTTAGAGAATTGAACCAAATGCAATGATTAAGCAATTATCAATAATAACGAATTTCTGGAATTCCAATTTTGGCCTTATTGTTATCCCATAAATCATAATCCGTTACTTGAATGGTTCCATCTAAGTTGCCATCTGGATTTGAATAAATGTTTAATATGGCTGGGTTGCTTCTCCATTGATCGTAATCCGTCACTTGAATTACACCATCACTGTTGTAGTCGCCACCAAACAAAGCATAAACTCCAGGTTCAATTTCTTTTAACTGGTTTAGTCCAAATGCCTGATTTAGGTCGATGGTAAAATCGTAAAAAATACTTTGTTCTGCTGTTATGGGAACCGATGACATTACATCCAAATGGTTTCGATGTCGAACGCACAAGTGATAAGATTCTCCTTCAATAAGGTTGTTAAAAATAACTGGAGAGATCCCATCTTGGGCAACAATCGTTCCATCAGATAATAGCAAGGCTGCTTTTTGTTCCACCTTGTTTGTTGATTGACTAAACAAGGAAGGTGTTCCTGATCGGAATTCGAGCAATATCCATTCCACCGCATTGGTTGGCAAGTTCAAATTAGCTTCGCTTCCATAATATTGATAGGGTTGACTATTGTATGGTTGAGTAGCAGGAAGTAATCCAGCATCCTTCAACATTGTTTTCATTAAATTCTCACTTGGAAGATAAGCACCTTCTAAAAATATTTTACCAGTAAAAGCAACAGGATCATTTTCATGATTCAAAACCCTAATGTCTAAATTGTCCAAGAAAAGCCCTTCAAAGCGATTCATTGCATCTGATTGAAATTGAAATTTTATTTGAATGGTTCTGCAGAAAAAATCGCTTAAATCAATAATTTCTCTTTCCCAAGTCAAATGGCTTCCGTGATAAATTGGCTCATTGGTTGCCGGAAGAATATTGGACAAACTTCCACACAAAGGCACTTCTGTCCCGTCCTCTAAGATTGCGATGACTTGCATATAGTCTGCAAAATTTTCTGTTTTGCCGCGGAGGAAGAAACTCAATTGAGCAAACTGAGCTTGGCTCAAATCAATTGGCTCTGTAATCATTAACTGATTCGACAGATTGTTGGAATATTCATTATTGGGGCTTGGTGAAAGGGATTGATTTCCTTTAAAAGACAGCTTGTTGCTTATGCCCCAGGGAGTCAAACTGATTACATTGCCAAAATCGTAATCATCTGTTCCAAGGCTGGTTTCGAAATCATCAGAAAACTCATAATCAAAATTTTCGCTGTAATTCAATTTGTAAATGGTATCAAAATAAGAATATAAACCATTGTTGATTTCAACCACAATTCCCAGCTCTAGGCCAGGTGCAGCATTTATGTCTATCGAGTAATCCAAACTTGTCTGATCGATCATTCCTTGATCCAAGAAATTCGAGACAAATGTAGTTGTTCCACTTAAGCTTAATTCTGGTGAAATGGAATTGAAGGTCAAGGTAAAATTACTCGATTCAAGTCCAAATTGTTCAATTTGAAAATCAATTGTTCCTGTCGGTTCAAGAAAATCGAAATCTGTTGAAACATCTGTTATTTTACCATAACTTCCAGCAGTGGCAATCGCCGCCAAATTTTGCCAAACAGTTGCTTGCATCAATTCAGGAATGATGGCCATTGGAGGATAAAACCCCATACTGCTGTATCCTACTTCTGGAGTCATCGCAAATATTTTATTCTTTGTTGTTTGCTCTCCATACATCCAATCATCGGAATTTCCATTGGCAATGTAGCCAAGTGTTTGATCGACTGTACCTGCATTGTAACGATTTTCATCGATAAACAAAGCTGCTAAATTCTCAAATGAATCATTGTCATTGGTGAGTGTGTCTGGAGCAAAACCCCAGGGATAAATCAACAAGTTTCCTCTTGAATGATAATTCAAGGCCAC
>CALBCY010000003.1 GCA_937927195.1 uncultured Chitinophagales bacterium | reverse complement strand
TGTCGCCAATTCCTGAATCTGATCCGTCTGACGAATATCACAAGCTTTGAAATCAATTTCACCAAACTCACTGAGTTCCTCAGCAGCCTTCTTAAGCGGCTCTTCTTTCCTAGAGGCTATCGTCACCTTGGCACCTTGTTGAAGGAACTTTTTGGCTATGGCGTAGCCTATGCCGGAGCGACCGCCTGTTACTAGTATTATTTTACCTTTCATTATATTTTGTTTATGAACACTAAGACACTTAGGCACGAAGGTTAGTTAACTTTTCTAATAATTCCTTGCTTCATAACTGGGACATTAAAATTTAACAACATTCCCAATCTTTTATCTGCTAATTTAAGATAACTGAGGAGTTGAACTTCATGAACTGGTAAAATAATTTCCACACATTTCAATTCCAAAATAATTTTATCCTCCACTAAAACATCAATAAAGAAATCTTTACTTAATCTTTCTCCCTTATAAATTAGCGGTAACAAAACCTGTCGTTCAACTTTCAATCCCCTGTTTCTCAGTTCCTTCACCAAACAATACTCATAAATAGATTCAAACAATCCCGGTCCAAATTCCTTATGAACCTCAATTGCTGCTCCAACAATTTTATAACTAAGTTCTTTATAAATAATATTTCTCATAATTCTATATTTTTTATTGTGTTTCTTCGTCTCTTGGTGTCTTCGTGTTCATTCCACAAACCACCTCCACCTATATAATGCCGCAAAACAAAAATGCAAGTCCCCATAATTCCTTAAATTCGCATCCTATGAAAGTCTGCATAGCAGAAAAACCAAGCGTAGCAAGGGAAATCGCCTTTATCCTGGGAGCGAAAAATCGGAATGACGGTTTCTTCGAAGGGAATGGCTATGCAGTAACCTGGACTTTCGGACATTTTTGCACACTCAAAACACCAGACGATTACAAGCCCGAATGGAAAAGATGGAACCTTGGAACTTTACCAATGCTTCCAATGAAATTTGAAACCAAGCTCATTTCAAATGCTGGTGTGAAAAAGCAATTCAAAATCATTAAACAATTGTTCAAATCAGCCAAGCTGGTGATCAATTGTGGGGATGCTGGTACCGAAGGAGAGCTGATTCAAAGATGGGTGCTGAACGAAGCCAAATACAAAGGCCCAATACAGCGGCTTTGGATATCCTCACTGACGCCGGAGGCCATCAAAGAAGGGTTTCAAAACCTAAAACCCAATTCAGACTTTGACAACCTGTATTTTGCTGGTAGCTCTAGAGCCATTGGCGATTGGATACTAGGGATGAATGCAACTCGTCTGTACACGCTCAAATATGGAGCTTACAAACAATTGCTGTCTATCGGAAGAGTCCAGACCCCTACCCTTGCAATGTTGGTCTATCGATATCTTGAAATAATGAATTTCGTTTCTCATCCTTTTTGGGAATTGCAAACAATCTACAGAGACGTTCCGTTCAATTGTGAAAAGGGAAAGTTTCTAAAAAAAGAAGATGGAGAGGCATTTCTTAAGAAAGTAAAGGACAAAGATTTCACTATTTTATCCACCACAAAAAAGAAAGGAAAGGAATTTCCACAAAGGCTGTTTGACTTAACTTCTCTGCAAGTTCAATGCAACAAACAATTCGCCTATTCGGCTGATAAAACATTAAAAATAGTTCAGAAACTATATGAACAAAAAGTCGTAACCTACCCTAGAGTCGATACGACTTATTTGCCGAATGATCAGTATCCAAAAATTTCTGGTATACTGGGTAAAATGAAAAACTACCAGCAATTTGTTGATCCCCTTTTAAAGAAACCCATTCGAAAATCCAACAAAGTTTTTAATGATAAAAAAGTAACGGATCACCATGCAATTATTCCAACTGGTTTTGAAAAACAATTGTACGGAGATGAACAAAAAGTCTATGATGTAATTGCAAGGAGATTTATTGCAGCTTTTTATCCCGATTGTATTTTTTCCAATACGACCGTCATTGGTGAAGTGGATGGAATAAAATTCAAGGCGACTGGAAAAGAAATTCTTGAAGAAGGTTGGCGTGTGCTGTACCCTAGAAAAAAGCAAAAACAGGAGGGCAAGAAAAACGATGATGACGAGAACACGCTTCCTGAATTTGTAAAAGGGGAATCTGGACCGCACAAACCCGATTTAATCGAAAAGAAAACCCTTCCACCAAAACCTTATACGGAAGCAACGCTATTAAGGGCAATGGAGACAGCTGGAAAAAAAGTGGACAATGAAGAGTTTCGGGAATTGATGAAGGAAAATGGAATTGGTCGCCCCTCCACACGAGCCAACATAATTGAAACCCTTTTTAAGAGGGAATATATTTACAGACAAAAACGTTATTTATACCCTACTGAAAAAGGCGTTTCGCTGATACAAACCATTCAAAACAAATTGTTGACTTCTGCAGAACTAACAGGACGATGGGAAAAGAAATTGCGTGAAATAGAACAAGGAAATTTCACAGCAAAACAATTCATCCACGACATGAAAGTAATGGTGGATGGCCTTGTTAAAGAAGTTATCGCTGAAAAAGGAAAAAAAGTGGTCTTTAGTACCAAAGCCACCAATGCCCAATTGGCTAAAGCCAACTCTAAGCCAAAATCGAATAATGCTAAGGGTAAAGTAAGCCCATTGAACGCTACTTGCCCAAAATGTAATGCTGGAAAATTACTAAAAGGTAAAACCGCTTATGGCTGTAGCCAATACAAAGATGGTTGTAAATTCATAATGCCTTTTGAATACATGGGCAAAAAGATATCCGACAATCAATTGGGACGTTTATTGAAATATAGTTCGACTGTTGAACTGAAAGGCTTTATTGATAATGGGAAAAAGATCAATGGTAAAATATATTTCAATAAAAACTTTGAGTTTCATTTCATGGAAAAGACTCAGAAAAAGTCTCCAGATAAACCAATGGTTTCTGCAAGAAAAACACCTATTACGGCCTCTAACAAATCGACTCCACAAAAGCCAAAAGAGGTAATACCTTGCCCTAAATGTAAAAAAGGAAACATCATAAAAGGAAAAACAGCTTATGGTTGCACCGACTGGAAAGCCGGCTGTAAATTCTTATTCCCATTTGATGAAATTCGAAAAAAAGCCAATGGTAAAAAATTGACAAAAGAGCTTGTATTGGAGATTATCAGTTCTTAGGCTTCGGGCAGTCGCTGGTGTTGGATAATCGCGGAATTGGGTTTTGGATTCGCTTGGTTTGCAATAGCTATTTCTGCTCCCATTGGGCGCTGGTTTTGAATGATCTCTTCATTTTTCGTTTTTTTTTGTTTTTTAGTTTTGTTTGGCTTCCTAATGATCTCAGAATAATGCATCGCCTACTGATTCCAATTGATACTGTCATATATTAACTAGCTCAAATATTTTACGTATAACAAAATAAGCCTCTAAAATTTCCCTAGTTGTTTATTGTATAAAATCTAGCATCTTAATGCTAACTTTATACAATTAATTCAGCGCATCTTCGTAAGATTTATAGATTTCTTCTTGTGAAGAATAAATATTAACAAAAGATTTAATTCGTGGAAAACAGAAAAAAGGTAATCATTTGTGGTGGAACTGGGTTTATAGGCTCACACACAAGCGTTGAGCTATTAAGCCAAGGTTATCAAGTAGTTATAGCAGACAACCTTAGTAATTCTGAAAGGGATATATTAGACAGGATCGAAACCCTGTCTGGACATGTGCCAATATTCGAAGAGGTAGATTTGACAGATGAACAAGCCTGCGATCGTTTCTTTGAGCGACATTCAAACACTTCGGCAGTGATTCACTTTGCTGCCTTCAAGGCAGTCGGTGAATCAGTGAATAAGCCTTTGATGTATTACAAAAACAATCTTCAAAGCACGGTCAATATTCTTAGAAATATGGACAGATTATCGATCCCAAATTTCATATTTTCCTCCTCTGCCACAGTCTATGGTGATTGCGAAGAATTGCCAATTACAGAAAAATCTCCCATACTTCCCGCAAGTTCCCCATATGGGAAAACCAAGCAAATTAATGAATCAATCATTGAGGATACTTTTAAAGCAGAAAACAATTTAGCAGCAGCCATTTCATTGAGGTATTTCAATCCGATTGGGGGACACCTCAGCGGAGAATTAGGAGAAGTACCCATTGGCCCACCCAATAATTTAATGCCTTACATCACCCAGACTGCAATTGGAGTTAGAGAGCAATTGAGTGTATTTGGGAATGACTACCCCACCCCTGACGGAACTTGCATCAGAGATTACATACATGTAGTCGATTTGGCTAAGGCACATTTGGTGGCCTTGGAAAGGTTAATCAACAAAAAGAACAAATCTTTTTATGAAATTTTTAATCTGGGAACCGGAAATGGTTTTTCAGTTATGGATGTAATAAAGTCATTTGAAAAAATGGCAGGACAAAAACTTAACTATACCTTTGCGCCAAGAAGAGCAGGTGACCAAGCAGCAACTTATGCGGATGTCACCAAAGCAAAAAACGAACTCGGCTGGGTAGCAGAATTAAGCATTGATGAAATGACAAGCTCGGCCTGGAAATGGGAGCAGAATTATAGGCGTAACTTAAGTTGAAGTTGAAGACTGATAAGTTGAAGATTAAGTTGAAGTTGAAAAGTTCAGGTGGGATGTGGGATGAACACTGAGACACGAAGGCACGAAGAAAAAAATAAAGTTTAATTAATTAGAAAAAAGTTGAAATCGAAGATTAATATTGTGAATTAATAATAAAATAAATTGAAGGACGCATAGCATAAGGATCATTAATCCAACAGCTAAAATTGACCACAGGCCTCCGGGCTTGCGCTCAAGTGCAAGCGTACCAATAACAAAGGCGAAGCTGAGACGGTCCGACGATTCGGTACCAACAACAATGCCGAAGGCAAGTGTACCAACAGCGAAGCGTACCAAAAAAAACAAATGAAACCAAGTTTAGTAATATTAGCAGCAGGAATGGGCTCAAGATATGGAGGCCTAAAACAAATTGACGGGATTGGCCCGAACGAAGAAACGATCAGCGATTATGGATTGTTTGACGCCATAGAAGCCGGTTTCGGCAAAGTGGTCTTCATTATCAGAGAATCTTTTAAGGATGACTTTTCAAGAATTTTTGGCCCAAAGCTAGAAGGAAAAGTCGAAGTACATTATGTAAGTCAGGAATTAGCTGACTTGCCAGATGGATTTAGTTTACCGGAAGCCAGGGAAAAGCCTTGGGGAACATCCCATGCCGTTTGGGCAGCAAGAAATGTTGTCAATGAACCCTTCGCAGTGATCAACGCCGATGATTATTACGGGCGTGAGGCTTATGCAGTCATGGCTGACTTTTTAATGAATCAGGCCAAGGACGGATTGTACTCTTGTATGGGCTATAAAATAGAAAACACACTCTCTGATCACGGAACGGTCAACAGAGGTTATTGCGAAGCCAAAGATGGTTTTTTGGTAAAAACTAGAGAGACTCTAAAGATCAAAAGAAATGAGGCGGGTAAAATCGCCTACCCTAAAGGAGAAGACGAATTTGGTTTTATAGAAGAGGGTTCATTGGTCTCCATGAACTTTTGGGGATTTGCTCCTGAAATTTTTGATCAGATAGACAAAGGCTTTGTGAAATTTTTAAAAGAATTTGCTGAAGTACCCAAATCGGAATATTTCATTCCATTAACAATACAAAATTTGATTGACAGCGGCACTGTAAAGGTTAAAATGCTGGAATCTGATGCCAATTGGTTTGGTGTTACTTATAAGGAAGACAAGCCGCTTGCTCAGGACAAAATTACTAAGTTGATCGAGAAGGGAGTTTATCCGGCTGATCTTTGGGAGGCGAAAGAAGTGTAAGTTTGGTACAGCATCGGCGGACCGACTGCGTTGTTAGTACGCTTCGCTGTTGGTACACTTAGCTTCGCTATTGTTTTTAGTACGGTTTTATCGGCCCTCGGCCAATTTCACCTGTTGGTACTTTTAGTTTGAGACCAATTTTATTAGAACAATAGTACACTTAGACTCAAAGTAGAATTAGTCCAACAGGCAAAAATAGCCAGCGGCTATTGAAGCCCTACTAAAAAAGATGCCGCAGGCGAGCGTGCCAATAGCGAAGTCGGTCCGCCGATGCGGTACTAATAGGCCGAAGGCCGTACCAAAATAAAAAAAACGCCTGACCTTTTTACAAGGCCAGGCGTTTCTATTTTTTATTTTACCAATCCAAATTACTTCTCACGCTTTGTTTCCAAAACATAAAGTAAGTGAATCAAGTAGGCAAATATTGGGCCAGCAATCGCTACACCAATTACGTCTGGTAAGAAGATTGCTCCAAAGATTGCAAAACAAATTGCGAATCCGATCAATGCTGCCATTGCAGTAAAGATTGATGCTTTACGCAAGATCGCAGATACATATGGCAAACGGAAAGAGTTGTTTCCAGGAACTGG
>CALBCY010000002.1 GCA_937927195.1 uncultured Chitinophagales bacterium | reverse complement strand
AATTGGGAACGAATAACTCCGTGATCGTCAGTACCAGGATTCGTCATCAAAACTTCGGTTCCGTAGAAAATTTTAGGAATCCCTCTATTGACCATTAAATATGCCATTGCCATTTTCCAAAGTTCATAGTTTTCCTCCAATTGAGAAAAGACTCTACTCATATCATGGTTGTCCGCAAAAATCACCAAATTGTTCGGATCGGGATAGACAAAATCATTGGCCAAAGTTCTGTACAATTCAGCAAAGCCTTCTTTGTACATTGGTTCTTTTTGGAGCAAACCTTTTACCAAAGCTTGCTGTGTTGGGAAATCCATCATACTTGGAGCTGATCCTGGATAAGCATCCGCATTGTGTTTGCCGATTTGCCAATAGGATATCAGGGATGGATTCATGGCCCACTCCTCTCCTACTATATTAAAATTGGGATATTCGCTTAAAATTCTTTGATTCATGCTTGTCAAAAAGTCTTTGTCGCCGTAAGAATAAGTATCCATCCTGATTCCACCTAACTGCGCATATTCAATCCACCAGATTGTGTTTTGAATCATATAATTTGCAAGGAAGGGATTGTTCTGATTGAGGTCGGGCATTGTTTCTACAAACCATCCTTGGGAATGCATTTTTTTGTCATAATCAGCCGCATAAGGATCGAGAATGGCTTCACGGCGATGAGAGGTGTTTTGATAATTTCCTTGAAAATTGTACCAATCATTAAATGGCAGATCATCGGCCCACCAATGCATTGAACCACAATGATTGACGATGATGTCTTTAATCAATTTTATACCATACAGGGCCGCCAAAGAGGACAAATTTTTATAGTCTTCGTTGCTTCCCATTCTGGGGTCAATTTTATAATAATCCGTCGTTGAATAGCCATGATAAGAATAAACTTCCATGTCGTTTTCAAGCACTGGATTCGA
This sequence comes from uncultured Chitinophagales bacterium, assembly GCA_937927195.1. Lineage (GTDB taxonomy): Bacteria > Bacteroidota > Bacteroidia > Chitinophagales > UBA2359 > JAHDGP01. The sequence goes on along the minus strand of CALBCY010000002.1, from coordinate 7,632 downwards.
CCAAATAGCTGTAATACCTAAATCTTTTAGATAAGCCAAACTGTTGGTAATTCCCTTGATGTCTCCGCCATGTCTTCCCCCTTTGTAAGATGGATTTGCGGCTTCTTTCATGCCATCTACAGAATCATTGCTGTAATCTCCATTGACAAAACGATCGGGAGTAATTAGATAAATGACATCAGAAGAATTGAAGCCTTCCCTTTGAGCAGAATTGTCTTCTCGTTCCAACAAAAAATAGCTGTGGGTTAAGCTTTGCCTTCCTCTTACAAATTGGATTTGAAATTCCCCAACTGCAGCCGTTGAAACATCCAAATTCAAAAAAAGATAATTAGGCGAATCACCTTTTTTATAATCGATTAATTTAATTTCAGAATGATTTACAAGGGGCTCTAAATTTGCAATGTCTTTTCCGTAAACCATTAGTTGCAATTCACCAAACTCCATGCCTGCCCACCAGAACGGAGGTTCTACCTTTTCAATACTTTTGATTTCTTCTTGTGAAAAGATATTGAGTGAAATGGCAATTATTGAAAGTATTAATACGATAAAGTCTTTCATAAATTTCATGGCAATTATTTTAAAATCCCAAAAACAAATTATTAATCAATCAAAAGCACAACTGAAAGTATTTCACGAATTGTTACTAAAATAGATAAATTATCTAACTACCAAGCATTAGATAATAGATTTTAGATCTTAGACTCTATTGATTTATGAAACTTCTTTTAGCCTTTCACGAATTTCACTAAGCGTTTGATCAATCAATAGTTTTCCATCTTCATAAACGGTTTTCAATTCCCCCTCCCCTTCTTCTTCCCAGCTCACCTGATCGATCAATTTATAAGTGCCATTCTCCTTGACTATTTTGATTAAGCCTTTGGCTGATTTCTTTGTACCATCATCTGTAACAGGATTTTTGTAAATGTCTCGTCCTTCCCCATTGACCTCTCCATAAGTGGCTTTCATTGCAAAACCAAAAGTGTCTCTGGTATTGTATTGGTAGGTAAAAGAGCCTATCCCTAAAACAACATTCGTAGAAGCGAAACCCTTTTGCTTGAGTCCCTCACAAATATCTACAGCCCTTTCCAATGTGATGCTGTCTCCATAAATTGCTCCAATGTGCGGATCTAATTCTTTGTACCCTTTTTCATTTATTTCACCACCAAAAATATCCCAGAGCAATTCTATCACCCCTTTTCTTTCAGCCTCTGATTTGCCTTGGTCATTGCCACAAATAATCTTAACAGGATCGCCACTGTCTGGACGAATTACCAATTTACCTTCTCTGGCCAAAACCTCCTCTTTTAGATTGGGCAAATATTCTGTCAATACTTTCCACAAATCCCAAGTATCAGAAACAACCGAAACAATTCCATTCGGGTAAACCTCGCAAATTAATCTTTTAAAAGTTTCTTCCTCGCCAGTATTGGTTCCCATACTCATGACAGAATGCTCTGTAGCAGCAACAGAGTTCCCTACTATTTCAAGGTCAGAATTTGTATTGTAATATTCTTCAAGGAAATCAATGCAAGGAATTGTATCTGTTCCTTTGAAACTCAAAAGATGTCCAGCGGAACTGATCAAGGCAGCTTCTAGGCCAGCCATTCCTCTCATGGAAAAATCATGCGCTTGATAATCTACAAATTCAGGATTACTTGAAGTTTCTTCAGCATATTTATCGAGTATCTTTCTGTATTGTTTAGCCAAGGTTGCGGAGTTACAAGGCAGCCAAACAGTTGTTGATAAAATGGTTTCAAAATAATTAGTTAGCCAAAAAAATTCTGGAAGCGTATTGTACATGGTAAACATCGGCACCTTTATCGGAACAGAAACACCTTCAGGCAATGCTTTGAATTTCATTGGAATGTAACCTAAATCATGTAAAGCGGCTATGTGGTCAATTCCAACAGCATTTGCTCCCAGGTAATTATTGATTCTTCTAGAATATTTTTTTAGAATCGCCTCTTTGTCCTTTTTGAAAAAGTTTTCTTCAAATTCTTCAATAAGGTATTTCTTTAAAAAATATTGCAATCCAAAAAAGACCACTTCTTCAATTCCTTCAACTCTGCTTTTTCTTGGCGTCCAGTTTGAATAAACCAAGCTTGTTCCTTTTGGGTATTGTCTTCTATGATCTACTTTATAACCGTCTGTGAATAATAGTGGATTTATCATCTTATTTTTAGTCTTTAATGTTTTGAAATTACTATTTTACTTATAGAATTAGCTTACCTAATTTCTTTTGAACAACCTGATCTGAATCATTTTCTTTGACTGAATCAGTGGTGAAGATTTTATCAAAAACTCCAGCTAATTCATTTACACCTTTACTGAATATCCCATGGCTCACCGCCAGATACAAATCGCCAGCATTTTTACGTTTTAATTCTTTTGCCAAACCGAGAAAGGTTCCTCCACCATCGCAAATATCATCGACTATCAGGCAGGGCTTTTGTTTTAAATTTTCTTCATTGACTTTGAAACCAGAAAGTTTTCCCGTCGCCACATCTCTACTTTTACTACATTCCAAAACTTCATATTTTTTGAGATAAAAAGCAAGTTGGTGTATCTTTTTCAAAGCCCCTCCATCAGGAGCAACCAATAATAAATCATCAGGCAATTCTTTTAATACCGACTCAATGAAAGTGTGATTTGAAACAACCTTGCAATTGTTCAATAAAGCAGAACATACCTCAGAATGTGGATCGTAGATCATCACCTTTTTCAATCCTTGCTGATTGAGTATATCCGTATAAACTTTAACAGTCAAAGGTTCACCTGCAATCATGACCCTATCCTGTCGGGCTGCGGGGAAATACGGAATAAATACATTTAAATCAGAACACTCCATTCTTTTCAAAGCGTCAATGGCCAACAACAACAATCCAAAATCGTTGAATGAATTAAGGCGATGACTGATTGTAATTTCAGTACCAACAGGAATTTCAGACTTTATTTTAATATGTGGCTCGCCACCAGAAAAAGTGAAAGCTTCAAATTCTATTGGTTGGCTTTCTGGGAAGGGATTGAAATGAGGATCAAGATTTAAAATCATATTTGCGTAATTTTTACACAAACTTAATGTAATAAATGTTTAGTCGCAAGTTTTGGGTGAAATATTTGTTATAAGATTGCTTTTGGTAAACATTGTACATAATTCAAAAACAACAAAAAAGTCGGAACGAATTCCTCGTCCCGACTCAAAATATAATTCAAAACCAATTGTTGTTTCAAAATAAAATCATTTAAAACTTGAAGGCCACAAGCTAGAAAGTTCATTCGACCATTTTAGAGATGCTAACTTTATTTTGTTGTCTGTATTTTCATCACTCTAAATTGCTGGATTCATAAAAGTTAAATCTGAGAGAAATAGTTCACTAAATAATTTTTTGTATTCAATGAGGTGTCTATATCATATAAGTTCTGAGCTTGAAGGCTGGGGAAAAACAAAAGAAACAGTATGGCAGAATAGATTGTAATTTTCATAATGGTCGAATAAGAGCTCTCAGATTTCTAGAGCGGTTGGTTTAATTGGTTGGTTATTGGCACATTCAGATATGCATATCTGAAAATAATGGCAGCGATAAACGGTAATTCAGTTTTGTTTTTTGAAATTGTAAAATTCTTGGGAGCATAATTGATCTTGGTTTTTTCATTCGTTTTTTCATTGGGTTTACAATTGGCTTGAATTTATTTAGATTTGGATTGAATTGAATCTCCTCAACTCGCTAGAACCCCGTCTTTGTACTTATTACTTTTAACTGAGTACTGTAAATAGAATATTTATTACTTTTGTAAAAAAAAACGAAATGAAATTTCTTATAAGTTTAATTAGTCTTACCGTATTCTTGATTTCTACTTGCAGCAGACAAGCTGTTTATGATGATATGGAGGCCAAAGAGGTGGCTATTGAAGCAGAAAAAGAGCAAAAGGAAAATACGAAGGATTCCCCTATGGCCAATAGTGTTGACCAATTGCGATACGAGGACGAAGTTCATTTAAAAAACGTAAGGCAATTGACTTTTGGCGGGGAGAATGCTGAAGCATATTTCAGTTATGACTCTAAAAGCCTAATTCTTCAGAGAAAAAATGAAGAGAAAGGTATTCCTTGTGATCAGATATATCAAGGGAAGATTCCAACAAAAGAAGGAGAAAAGTTTGAAACCAACCTTGTGAGTACTGGAAAAGGGAGAACCACTTGCTCCTATTATTATGGAGACGACAAAAGAGTAATTTTTGCTTCGACACATGATTTCAGCGATGATTGCCCACCAGAACCAGACAGAGCCGTTCTGAAAAAGTATGTTTGGCCTATTTATGATTCTTACGAATTGTACTCTTCTGATCCAGATGGTAAAAACTTGAAGCGTTTGACCAACAATGAGTTTTATGATGCTGAAGCGACCATTTCACCAGATGGAAAGAAAATAGTTTATACCTCCAACAAATCTGGAGATTTGGAACTTTATGTGATGGATGTTGATGGAAGCAATGAATTGATGGTAACCAGCGGATTAGGTTATGACGGTGGAGCATTTTTCTCACCAGACAGCAAGCAATTGGTTTTCAGATCTTCCAGACCAAAAACTACTTCGGAGGTTTTGGAATACAAAGAATTATTGGCTCAGGGTTTAGTCGCTCCATCTGCTATGGAAATTTATGTTTGCAATATTGACGGAAGTGGATTAAAAAAAGTAACGGATTTGGGCAAGGCCAATTGGGCTCCATTTTTCCATCCTTCAGGAGAAAAAATCATTTTTAGCTCGAATCATCAATCAGACATTGGTTTCCCATTCAATTTGTACATGATCAATGTAGATGGAACTGGTTTGGAAAAGATTAGCCACAGTGATACATTTGATGCCTTCCCAATGTTTTCTCCAGATGGAAAAAAACTGGTATTTGGATCAAACAGAAACAACAAGGGCACCAGAGATACCAATGTCTTTATAGCGGATTGGGTGGAGTAATGATCTTGAATGGTGAAAATATTAAGCTGGTCTTTTTACTTTCATCAAAGTGATCGAATAGAATAAACAAAAACCTGACTGGCTTTGTTATAAATAAAAAAGAAAGTGAGCCATCATCCTGAAAATTCTAGACCGAAGGCCAATAAGGAGCCTTTTCTTGCGGGTTTGAACCCCAAAATGACTGCATTGAACTTTGCTTTGGGTGGAATAACTTCACTTTTCCTTGGATTAAGTGCGGCCTATCTTTTCTCTAGCACCAATTGGACTTGGAAACAGTTTAGTTTTCCAAAGCTATTTTTAGTTAGTTCTATCGTTTTAGTGGCCAGCAGTTTTACACTTGAGAAAGCACTTTCCGCCTTTAAGAATGACGACCAAGATGGTTTAAAAAAGTATTTAACGGCAACAATTATTTTCGCCATTCTTTTTGTAATCACCCAATCCATTGGTTGGATTGAATTGCAAAATGAAGGAATATTCATGAATGGCAAACCAAATGGTTCTTATTTGTATTTAATCTCAGGAGTTCATGCCTTGCATGTAATTGGCGGTATTTTACCCTTGAGCATATTTTTTATTAAAACAATCAGAAGCCTCAAAGATCCAGTCGAATCTTTGATTATGTTTTCTTCTCCAGACAAATTAACCAGTTTCAAAATGATCACCAGGTATTGGCATTTTGTTGATTTTCTCTGGATATATCTGCTCTTCTTCTTCCTATTCAATCACTTGTAAGATTCAAAGTATTCTTAGAATTTATCTTTTAATTTAACATAGAATTTTTCCTTGGCTATTCTACCAATTTCACTGAAATACTTAAGTTTTGGCCCTTAAGCCTAATTCCAAGCTTTTTGTTATATGAATAAACAAATCCATAAGAATCTGTATCATAACTACTTAAACATAAGCAGATATTTTATTTTTTTTCAATTGGGATGTTTGGAGGATTTGATTGCAGATTACTTTCTACAAGTCTCAGATTTTGAGTAATTTAGCGCAAGAACTAGAAACAACAACTTGATACGAATTATATTATTCTTTTTGATCCTATCAGGATCGCTGGCTAACAGCACTTCGCTTTTAGCTGAAAATGAAATTTCAAAGACTGTAAATTTCAACTACTTCGGTGAACCCATTTCTATTCGCTTTGCCGATAATCTTTTTTCAGCCATCCCACCAAATTTCGACGATAAAAACATCAGCTACCTTTGTAGAAGATCGAATATTGACAAATTAAAACCCACCATTCAAGATTTAGCGCTCTACCAATCTGAGTTAAATTTGAGTGACTGGTTGTTTTACAAACTAATTCAGGATTGTGCTTTCGAAATTTACAATGATGAAAGCCAAGAAATTCAAAGAGTTCTTTTTTGTTGGGCTGTTTTAGGACAGTTGGATTATAAAATTCAATTAAATTTTAGCCAAAACAAAGCGTTTTTATCAGTGTTTACGATGGACAAGTTGTTTGATGTGCCTATAAAAAAATACGGCGTCGGCTGGATGGTTGAGGTTTCAGGAAATGCGGCCAACAACAAAACAGGTTTTATAGCGATGTATCGTGCCAACCAATTTTTGAATGGTGGTAAAATCTTCTCTTTTAAAATGGACAGATTGCCAAGTTTGACCAATGTTAAAAAAGTGGACAAGCATGTAAAATTCGAACATGAAAACAAATTCTTGACAATTGATTACCAAATTGATAAAACGCTGATCAACATACTAGAGTCCTATCCACAGCTTTCTTCTAAAAACTATGTTGACTTTCCATTGTCGATGATTGCTTACAACAGTCTAATTCCTGAGCTTAAAAACTATACTGATCTAATGAGTAATGAGAATGCATTGCGCTTTCTTTTAAGCTTTACAAGACAAGCATTTCACTATGGATCTGATTCGGAATACTACAAAAAAGTAAACGTAAGTTTTTGCCCAGAACAGACCTTGTTCTACAGTTATTCTGATTGTGAAGATCGCTCTATTCTTTTTGCTTATTTAGTGAATGAAATCATCAGACGCGATGTAATCATTATAGACTTTGATGACCATGTTGCCGTTGGCGTCCGTCTTGACAAGTTTGTTGGAAAGCCTATTTCACACAAAAACCATTACTACACCTATTGCGATCCCACCGGTCCTTCGAATGATTTAGACATTGGAGATTATCCAGAAGGTTTAATTCATGCAACTTATACCATAGTTGGTAAATAACAAATCAAAAGCTGTCAGGAAGCAGAACAATCTTCGTTTCACCTCCAAATTTTCATCATTAATCAATGGTTTTGTTTAGGTGGTTCTCAACAGCTTGAGGAGAGGTTAAAAAGTATTTATCTAATAACCTGAGTTCGATTTTAAAAAGCCAATATTTTTTCATGTCGAAAATAGAAATAAACATTTAATTTTAAGGCTGCTCTTCCTTAAAATAGGAAGTATGATTTTGAATGATTTGTCTCTTTTCGCTTGTCCTTTTGCTTGATGAGTCCGCTCTAAAAACAGAGATTTTTATAAAAATTACTTTTCAATCATTAAGCTTCAAATTGGATTTACACTTCTTTCAACTTTTATTCAAATAGCTATCCAGATCAATAATAGAGGCTACCAAAATCAAAAAGAGCATTTTTGCAAAAAAGCAACACCTTTTCAGGTTAATTGCAATGCAAGTTAAGGTTAA
>CALBCY010000001.1 GCA_937927195.1 uncultured Chitinophagales bacterium | reverse complement strand
TAAAACCAAATGACTGGTCCTTAAAGACAATAATTAACATATTAGTTGAAATTTAATTAAAAAAGGAGAATTCTGATTAAATTTAGAAGCTTTTGTTCCTTAAATTTATAGAACAATGCCCAATCGTATGAGTAAAGTACTTTTTACCAATTCGTATTTTTATAAAATGGATGCCAAACAGTGGAAAACAGGGCAACCCTATCCACCTTATGGAACCATGTATGCCGCTGCTTATATGCGAGAGTTGGGCTTCTCCGTTTCCTTATTCGATGCCAATTTGATTGATTCCCCTAATGAAATAATTCCAAAGCTCGATGCTGAGGCACCTGAATACTTTGTGATATATGAAGATGGCTTTAATTACTTGACCAAAATGTGTCTTACTGTAATGCGGGAGGCAGCTTTTGATTTGATAAAATTGGGAAAGGAAAGAAATTGCAAAGTCATTGTTTCCAGTTCCGATTCTACTGATCATTATGAACAGTATTTGGAAAAAGGTGCTGATTTTGTTTTGCTAGGTGAGGCAGAACTGACCCTCGCCGAATTGCTACAATCACTTGAAGAAGGTCAAACAAACTTTAAAAGCATAAAAGGGATTGCCTATCATGATGCAGAAAGTGGTAACAACATAAAAAATCCGAAACGCCCAGTTTTACGAGAATTGGATGCTCTTCCAAATCCTGCATGGGACTTGGTCGATGTAGCTCCCTATGAAAAAATATGGAAAAACACTGCTAGATTCTTTTCGCTTAATATTGCAACAACAAGAGGTTGTCCATATAAATGTAATTGGTGTGCAAAGCCAATTTATGGCAATCGATACAATACCAGAAGTCCTAAGCGGGTCGTCGATGAGATTGAAATGTTGATCAATGAAAAAGGCTCCAATTATTTTTGGGTCTGTGATGATATTTTTGGATTGAAACCCAAATGGGTTCAAGAGTTTAGAGATATTGTGAAAGAACGCAAATTAGATTTTAAATATAAAATCCAATCCCGCGCTGATCTCCTTTTGAAGGAAGACAATATACAGGCTTTGGCTGAATCAGGCTTAGACGAAGTTTGGATTGGTGCTGAATCGGGTTCACAAAGAATTCTGGATTTGATGGACAAGGGCACAACGGTTGAACAAATCTATACCGCTACTCGCTTATTAAAAAAACACGATGTGAAGGTGGCATTTTTCCTTCAGTTTGGCTTCATGGATGAAAGTAAGGAGGAGATCATGCAAACAATCGATATGGTCAATGAACTGGTTCCTGATAACATTGGCATTTCAGTTTCTTATCCGTTACCGGGCACGAAATTTTATGAAATGGTAAAAGAACAAATGGTCGGAAAACACAACTGGACCGATTCGGATGATCTTGCGATGATGTACAAGGGAAGTTTCAGTTCCGAATACTATAAAAGACTGCACAGATATGTGCATAAGAGTTATCGAAAACATCAAGGTTTCCAAAGCATGAAGCGATTGTTGAAGAATCCAGTTAAAGCAAATAAAAAACTATTGAGGTCTGCATTGGCGACATTGTATTATGTACCCGCAGAGGTGATTGATGAGCGGAGATTGCGGAGGATGAGTTGAGAACGGAGTTCTCGGTCTTGGGTCACAGTTGGAACGCCAGCCCGGGTTGTTTCGGCCGCTTTCATGCTTTTGGATCTTCCAACAAAGCTGGCTTTTGGGTTCGCTTAGCTTGTTTTTTTGATTATTACATTGATGGTTATTACTACTAAAGAATCAAAAAGTTCATAATAAATAAACAAAAAAAATCAAAACCCAAAACGTGGCTTGTCTTGGACCGTCACATGGCACGACCTAAAAGCATAAGGCCGAGCGAAGCTGCGGTGCGACCCAAAACCAAATAGCAACAAAAAACAATAGAATATGAGTCCAATTTTAAGAAACATTTTAGCAGTAATTGCTGGTTGGTTTATTGGTGGAGCTGTAAACATGGGATTCGTTACCATGGGCCCCTCTATCATTCCACCTCCAGAAGGAATGGATCCTAGTAATTTGGAATCATTAAAAAGCTTGGCACATTTAATGGAACCGAAACATTTCATTTTTCCTTTTATTGCACATGCTGGAGGAACCTTGGTAGGAGCTTTTGTGGCGGCCAAAGTTGCCGCAACCAGAAAGTTGACTTTTGCTTTGGTGATAGGAGTAATATTTTTATTGGGAGGAATAGCCATGACAACAATGATTCCTTCACCAATGTGGTACAATGTAGTTGATGTGTTGTTTGCTTACATTCCAATGGCATATTTAGGTGCGGCAATTGCTGGAACTAAATCATAGATTTTTGACTTTAGATTTTAGATTAAAAAAAAATGCAAAGCATTGTTTTTCTATTTTCTTATACAGTCCATTCGAATCTAATATTAGGGTCTGTAGTCCAGGACTCAATCTTAGAAATTGGGCATTCGGTTTTTAGTTTTTTGAACAAATTATTATGAAAAATAACCTTATAGCTGTTCTTGCTGGAGTATTGGTTGGCTTTGTCGTCAATGCTGCTTTGATTATGGTTGGGACGAGCATCATCCCAGTCCCAGAAGGGATTGATAGTTCCAGTGCAGATGCATTAAGAAATTCTGCCTATTTATTGGAAGCCAAGCATTTTATTTTTCCACTTTTAGCACATGCTTTGGGCACTTTAGTTGGTGCCTTGCTTGCCGCAAAATTGGCGGTTGATTCTAAAATGAGGTGTGCCATGATCGTGGGCATCGTATTTTTGATGGGTGGAATCAGCACAGCTTATATGGTCAATGGACCGATGTGGTTTAGCATTACGGATTTGCTACTGGCTTATATTCCAATGGCTTGGATTGGAGGAAAGGCGGGAAGCTGAGGTCCGATTTCCGGGGTACGATGTACGATGTCCGGGGTCCGATTTCCGGGGTCCGATTTCCGATATTGACAAGCTAATAGCAAACGGCTCATGGCCAAGAGCATAAATAACAAATAATTGACAGATTCTCCAACAGCACATTTTGATAAGGAAGCCGTTTTTTACGACAAACGCTTTACTTATAGTCTGATTGGAAATTTGCAAAGGGAAAAAGTTTGGAATTACCTTAATGATTTTTTGTCAAGAAGAGAAAAGCTTGACATTTTAGAATTAAATTGCGGTACAGGAGAAGACGCCAACAAATTTGCAGAGCTTGGTCATAGAGTTGTTGCAAGCGATGTTTCTGAGCAAATGGTTTCAGAAAGCCGCGCTAAAACCAAGCGAAACACTTTTGACGGGGCTTTAGACTTTGAAGTAATAGATATCAATCAATTGGATGAGGTAGTTTTTGATCGTTCCTTTGATTTGGTTTTCTCGAACTTTGGGGGCTTGAACTGTCTAACAGAAGATGGATTAAAAAAGCTGTCCTTGGATTTGAAAAAAATCTTAAAACCAGATGGACATTTCATTTCAGTCATCATGCCCAACTTTTGTTTAATGGAACATCTCACATTTTTCTTGAAATTGAAATGGAATGAGATGTTCCGACGAAACAATTCGGCAGGTTTGTCTGTTCCTATTGAAGATGGTGATGTCTGGACTTACTACTATTCACCCAAACAGTTTTGTAGTTTTTTCGAAAACAATTTTAAAATAAAAAACAAAAAGCCAATTGGTCTTTTCATTCCACCTTCTTATATGGAAGGCTATTTTAAAAAGCATGAAATGCAATTGGATTTTTTAAATATACTAGACAACGGCTTAAATTCAATTTCAAGTCTAGCGGGAATCGCTGATCACTGTTTGATTGACATGAGCATTAAAGATTAGGCTAGAGGGCTTTAAAATTTTTAGACTTTGGGATCTGCTAAGGGCCAATAGCTAAGAGCCAACAGCCTATATGCTTTTAAAAAATTAATGATTAATAAATAATAATAATTGAAGGTTTTACTAACACATGGGTATTTCATTTTAGAAGATGAGAAGGAGCAAGCGATAATGAAGCCCTACCCACCTTTGGGAATCTTGTACCTTTCTGCCTGGTTAAAAAAGAATGGGATCAAGCACGATTTGTTTGATACGACTTTCTCAACCAAAGCCAAATTTCGTTCTCATATTACGGCAGAAAAACCTGGTATAGTTGCTTTCTACACCAATTTGATGACGAAGGTAAATGTCATTGAAAACATCAGGTTTATAAGAGAAAATGAGGACTTAAAAAATTGCAAAATAATTTTAGGTGGCCCTGATGTCACGCACAATCTAGAAAACTATTTGAATACAGGTGCTGATTTTATCGTGATTGGAGAAGGAGAACAATCCTTCCTTGAATTGGTCACCAATATTCAAAGTGGCAATCCTTTCTTCGATGAAATTAATGGGATTGCTTTTAAAAATCCTTTCGATGAAGTTGTAAAAACCAAGCCTAGGGCTAAAATCAAAAACATTGATGAGTTGCCTTTTCCAAATCGAGAAGGGATTGACATGCAATTGTATTTTGATGCTTGGAAAAGTGCACATGGTCAGAGTGCCATGACAGTTAGTACCCAAAGAGGCTGTCCTTACACTTGCAAATGGTGCAGCACAGCTGTCTACGGGCAAAGTTACAGAAGACGATCGCCAGATTTGGTGGCAGAAGAAATGGCTTATATAAAAGACAAATTCAATCCCGACACGGTTTGGTTTGTCGATGATGTTTTCACTGTCAGCCATAAGTGGTTGAAAGGCTTTCGTGATGCGATGGTTGAGCGTGAAGTGAAATTACCCTTTGAATGCATCACCCGAGCTGATCGCTTGACTGAAGAGGTTTTGGAGGTTTTGAAGGAAGCTGGATGTTTTAGAATTTGGATCGGAGCGGAAAGTGGTTCCCAAAAGATAATCGATGCAATGGACCGCCGTGTGAGTGTTCATAAAGTTCGTGAAATGATTCAGGCAGCAAAGAAAAATGACATTGAGGCAGGGACTTTCATCATGTTGGGTTATCCAGGTGAAACAGAGGAAGACATAGAAGAAACCATAACCCATTTAAAAGTCTCCAATCCCGATTATTTCACCATTACGGTCGCTTACCCGATTAAGGGCACAGGACTGTATGAAGAAGTCAACGACATTAGAACGACTCATCCGGAATGGAATACGAGTACCGATCGAGATATAGATTTCAAAAGAACTTATCCAAAGATTTATTACAAACATGCGCTAAGAAGGGTAAATAACGAAGTATGGTTTCATCAACAGAAGGTAGAAAACAAACATTTGAGTATTAAAGGCGCGAAGTTTAAGATCAAATCCTTGGCTGGAAAAATGGGCATGTGGTGGACCAGAAGCAGAATGCCAAAAGCTTCGATATGGAATTTATAGATAAAATCAGGAATAAGAAATTTTTCCCCTTTTTATGTAGCCTTCCAATACTTTTGCTTTTACTTTTTTATTGGATCAAAGCTCAGTACTTTCCACTCCATGACTTTTCCAACTATTTCTTTGGTGGCCTTTTTTCAGTTCTTGGCAAATTCGATCATCAGCTATATGATGCACTCCATTTCAATACATTGATACAAAATTCTGGTTATCAAAATATTTTTGCCAGTTATTATCCCAATACTCCTTTCCTTTCCTTCTTCTTCATCCCATTTGCTGCTTTTGATCCTTTTGTCGCAAAACAACTATTCAATTTCATTTCTGCATTTCTTTTTTCTTTTACGCTTATTCGATTGTTTAATCACTATGAAATAAAGTGGGAATGGCTCCTTGTTTTGCCGTTGATTTTTTTTATGAGCATTAAAAACAATTTACTTTTTGGACAGGTTTATCTGTTTATATTTTTCCTTTTGGGAGAAGGATTTTTGGCTTATAAAAAAGGGAACAAGTTAAGTATGTCAGCCTTTTGGTCGATTGCCATTTTGTTAAAAGTCTTTCCTATTTTATTGGGCTTCTTTTTGGTATTAAGAAAGGATTACAAAGGATTGGCCTATTTGTTTTTTGCTTGCTTGGTTTTGTTAATTTCAAGTGGCTTGTTTTACGGTTTTGAAAATTGGATTTACTTTATTTCTGAAGTAATGCCGAAGTCTAGTGCTGGTGAAATTTACGATGGTTTTTCTACCAATTCAAAGTCGGCCTTGGTATTGTTTAAAAACTTGTTTGTTGCTGATGCTTTGGCTAATCCGCAACCCATTATTCCGATTTCAATATTGTTCACTTTGGTTTTCATTTTATTCAAAGCAAGATTATTGGGAATTTGTGGGGCCATGACCCTGAAATTCAAGGAACAGCCCTTGATTCCATTTTCAGTATTTTTAGTGGTTTCTTTGTTGATTAGTCCAACCAATAGTTCCTATAGCAAGGTTTTTCTTATTTTTCCAGTCTTGGCTTTATTAAACTCGAATGCAGAAAAAATTCCCAAAGGAATTTTATTGTTTATTGTTTTTCTAATCTGTAATTTGCCACAACATTATTTTTACGAATTGCCTTTGCTTTTGAGATTTCCAAGGTTCTATTTTCTTCTAGCTTTTTTGATAGGGTTTTGCTTTGTCTTCAAATCAAAGATTCATTGGCCGATCAGTTTGGCGTTTTTAGCTTTGTTTTTATTTCAAGCTTTACCGGGAATCATAAAGAATGAAAAGGATCAAAGCGAATATGTTTTAATCGATGCGCAAAATCCGATTTTAGTTTCCAATTATCAATTCGAAAATGGAGATTTACAAATCGAAAATTGGGACAATCAAGGCAAGCATTGGACTAATAGTGGAATAAATTTCACGATAAAAAAAATAGAGCCCCTTAGCATAAAAAACAATCAGGTTTTTCTAGAAAACAAACAAATAACTTTTGGCAAAGACAATAAACGGCAAGCGAAGTTGATTAATGGTAATGAGGTTTGGTATTTGTCGGATAAGAATAGAGGGTTTGGATTTTATACATTGAGGAGGGTAGAATTGTAGGGGCCTTTGGCTGTTGGCCTTTAGCTTTTGGCTTTTTTAGCCAAGAACCAATCTCCCACTCTGGAGGGGGATTAAGGGAGAAGAAAAAGGCCGTTGATCTTTATTTTTTCTTACTAGAATTGAAATTTGTTAACCACCTAAAAAAAACATCATCAATAAGCTAAGGAATTTCATACGGTATCATATCAAAGGAAATCTTCAGTATCGAAAAGCTATAAAACTTTTGGAACGGGAAGAGGACATCGTATTGGTTTATACCATGGCGAAGGTGGCTTCTTTGTCCGTGCATAATTCCATAAAAAAAACAGGAAAGATTCATTCATTTCATGAACATACTCTTGACATAAAAAAGATCGAAAAAGCTTTTAGGGATTGCAGAGCAAGAAAGACTTTTCCTTCTAGTAAAAGTGTTGGCCATTTAATTTATCAACACAAAATAGAACCTGGGAAAAAGATAAAAATCATTACGGCAGTCAGAGAACCAATAGCCAGAAATTTTTCTGCATTTTTTGATGTGCTTCCATTTTATACTGGCAAAAATGCCAATGTCTTTTCGAATCAAATAGAAGCACTTTTTCCTATTTTCTACAAATCCATTCCCCATGATTTCCCTTTGAATTGGTTCGATCGTGAGTTTAATAAAATGACTTCTATTGATCTTTATAAAAAACCATTTGATCACAAAAAAAAATACCAATTTTACAAAAAAGATCAAGCGGAAGTTTTACTTTTTCGAGTAGATTTGGAGGATGAAATAAAAGAAAAAGTGATCGCAGAATTTCTCGGGCTCAAATCTTTTAAATTGGAAAGAACAAATGTTGGGAAGAACAAACCTTATGCAAAGGTTTACAAAGAATTCAAAGAGAAGATTAAAATCGAGGAGGAATACCTTGCTAATATGATGGAGTCGAAATATACCAAGCACTTTTATTCTAAGGAAGAGATAGCGAGGTTTTATGAATTTTATAGGAAGTGAGATTTGAAACATCGGCATAGGAAATATTTTGATCAAAAGTAAAACTGGACATTCGTCATTTTAGCTTAAGAATTTCCTTAAATCCGTTAAGAAAAAAATTCTGTTTGAGCTTCCACCTTTTTAAATCTTTCTATCTCTAGAGTTACCATTAAAAATAAAAAAAGCTTGATTAGCGAGTTTATTTTTTTTAGGATTTAAGGAGGTTCTTAAGCGTTAAAAAATGACGTTAGTCCTTGATTTTTGCGTACTTTTGATCAAGCAAAAGTTCGAGCGAAAAGAGACTATTCTTTCTGTTTCCTACTAACTATTTTAATAAAAAACAACCCTAAAACTGAATGGATTTTTTTTTATTTCTTCAAGCATGGAAATTGTTTTTCTATAATCGAATTCAATCTAATGTCTAGAAACATTGACTTTATGGGCATTGGTGCTGCGAAATGCGGAACCAGTAAAATTGCACAGTTATTGTCGGCTCATCCTGAAGTCTGCCTTTCAGAGCCAAAAGACATTCAGTATTTCAACAAAAAAGCAAGCTATGTTTTTGAGGATGGCAATCCCAATTTTGGCAAATCAACAGAATGGTATTTCAAGCATTTCAATCATTGTAAAACCGATTCGATCAGAGGCGAGTTTTCGACCACCTATATTTATTGTGAAGAAGCTCCGGCAATAATAGCGAAGCATTTTCCTGAAATAAAATTACTCGCAGCGATCCGCCACCCAGCAGAAAGAGCTTACTCGCATTATTTAATGCTCAACCAATTTCAGCAAAAAGAAAACCGTCCTTTTGATTTAGTTATTAATCAGGAAAAAGAATACATCGAAAAAGGACTATATGCAAAACAGCTGAAGCGATTTTATGATCATTTTCCAAAAGAACAAATACTTGTAATTAGAAACGAAGCTTTGAGAAATCAAGCTGGGGAAACAACAAAACGACTTTATAATTTTATTGGAATTGATCCAAATTTTGTTCCTGAAAATATTTCCAGTAATTTCAACAGTGCCAAGAAAATGAGAAGTCCTGGACTGTCCAAAGCCTACGGAAGAATAATGGAAAAAATGATCGACTGGGGCATGTCCGATGTTATAAATACCTTGAGAAAAACGGGCATCAAAAAAGTATACGACCGTTTTAATTATCAGTCAATAGAGGTTCCAAAGATGAGTCCCGAGGCTTATAATTTTATTATGGATAAAAGCAGGAAGGATATTGAGGAATTGGAAGTACTTTTGGATATTGATTTGAGTGGGTGGCGGTAAAGGCTAAGCTGAAGTCGAAGCTGAAGTTGAATTCAGATGGTTTTCAGAGAAACGAGACACGATAAATTGCCTTGCCACCTTTTGTTTTTAGTTGTGATCTTTAATGAAAAGCAAAAAAAAAATCGAACACCGAACATCGAATACCGAATACCTGCTATAATGCCAATACCTTACCTCATAAACTACGCCCGCTCAGGAGGCACCTTGCTGTCAAAATGCTTGGCCTCTCTTCCCGATGTCGTCCTGCTTTCCGAAGTACATCCAGATAAATGTGCTATCGGGAATATCAAGCAACAGGCGAAAGAATGGTACGGAATAGATTTATCCTCTGCAGATTACCTGACTGCGGTTTTGGAATTGAATGAAATTTGTAAGCAGCAAAACAAAAGTTTGATCATCCGAGATTGGTCCTTCTATGATTTCACGCCTTCACCAGTCAACAAGCAACAAGTCAGTCAAAAATTTACTGGATTGGAATTGCTAAAAGAGGAGGTTGATTTAATCCCGATTGCCTTTGTCCGCGACAGCATCGACGTCTGGATTTCAAGGTGGAAACCGC